>CAVJHY010000080.1:0-9330 GCA_963649405.1 bacterium | reverse complement strand
GTCCCGCTGCTGGTGTTCTGCGAACATCGTCTTACCATCTTCCCGGACTGCGAATGCACCGCTGAAGTGGGCATCGATTCTTACGCCGGTCCGTGGCGCGGCATCTTTGCAAAGGCTGGCACTCCGCAGGGCGCTATCGACGCGCTGGTTGCCGCCATCGAAGAATGCCGTCAGGATCCGACTTGGCAGGAATTCATCCACAACGCCGCTTATGACGAGCGCACCGTGCCCGCCCCCGGCGAAGAGCTGAAGAATTTCGTCTGGCAGGAATACAAGGATCTGCGTGACTACATGGTCGAGCAGGAAACGTTAGAAAAGGATTATGACGATCTGAAGTAATTGCGTCCTCGTAAATATGGGGAAGGAGACACGCTCTTCTTCCCTATTTTAGAAGGCATTTCCGCTAATTTCGTGTTAAAAACCATATTTTTTATCCTCTGCGGGATGCCGAACAATTTGAAAAAGGGAGTTGAGAAGCCTTGTTTGAGCTGTTTACCAACATCGTCATGCTGGTATTCATGGTATACACCTTCTTCACCCATGTGTTGGAGGCGAATATCCCGAAAAAGTACGCCAGTAACCCCTATAACCTGATGCCCGATGTCTGGCCGAAAATCATCATTAGTCTCATCGTGCTGTGCCTCATCATCAACATCATCAAAATTATCCGCAAGAACAAGGGAAACCCCGAATTTACTTTGAGTGCCTTTGCGAAAAACAGCGTGACCTTCTTCAAGAGCAAGATGTTCTTAGGGATGATCATTCTGGCAGCCGCGGCGCTTTTAATCGAAACGCTGGGCTTCGTCGTCACCACCTTCCTCATCCTCTTCTTCTATGGTCTGCTGCTGGGCGAAAAAAATATCGTCCGTCTGCTGATTGTATCCGTGGTGCTGTCCTTGGCGCTGCACATCATCTTCAGCGGTCTCCTGGATGTCACCCTGCCGCGTGGTACTGTTCCGTTCCTCCGCAACTTCGCGTTGTGGCTTGAAAATCTTGTTTAATGGGGAGGCGAGTTAAAACATGGATCTCGGTCAAATGATGCTTTCCGGCATTCAAGCCGTATTTGGCGGTGGCCAGTTTATCATGGTTTTGCTGGCCATCGTTCTGGGCACTGTATTTGGCGCTCTGCCCGGTGTCAGCGCGACAATGGCTGTTGCGCTGGGTCTGACCTTCACCTACACCATGGAGCCTGTTCCGGCAGTTGTTTTCTTGGTCGCCATTTACTGTTCCGCCATCACCGGCGGCTGCATTACCGCCATTCTGTTCAAAATTCCCGGTGTTCCCTCCTCTGCGCCGACCACCTTCGACGGCTATCCGATGGCGCAAAAGGGTCAGGCGGGCAAGGCTATCGGCGTGGCGCTGTTCTGCTCCGCCATCGGCGGCCTGTTCTCCGCCATCGTCATGTTCGCCCTGAGTACGCCTCTTTCCAAGGCGGCGCTGGCATTCGGTCAAGGCGACCTCTTTGCTGTCACCTTCTTGGGGCTGTCCATCTTGACCGTGCTTGACACCAAGCACATCTTAACCACCATCATTTCCGGCTTGCTGGGTTTACTGCTGGCGTGCATCGGTCAAGACCCGATGGCAGGCGTTGCCCGTTTGACCTTCGGCAACCGTCAGCTCTTGGCTGGCATCGAAATGATTCCTGTGCTGATTGGTCTCTTCGCCGTGAGCGAGGTTTTGAAGCAGACCAACGAAAAGAAGCGTCTGTCCGCTGACGAGGGCATTAACAAGGGTCGTGTCAACACTAAGATGCCTTCTCTCAAGGAAATGTGGTCTATCCGCTGGACGATGCTGCGCTGCGCCATCGTCGGCACCATCATCGGTATCCTGCCCGGCGCGGGCGCGACCATTGCCTCCTTCATGTGCTATGCGATGGAGAACAAAATTTCCAAGTATCCCGAAAAATTCGGTACCGGTATCATTGACGGTATCGCAGCCGGTGAAACTGCCAACAACGCGGCGACCGGCGGCACGATGGTGCCCCTGCTGACGCTGGGCATTCCCGGCGGCAACGCGGCGGCTGTTATGATGTCCGCGCTGGCGCTCAAGGGCGTGCAGATGGGTCCGCTGCTCTTAACCAACCAGCCCGAATTCCTCTCTGCCACCTTCGTCACCATGATTGTCACCAACATCCTGATGGTTGTCATCGCCATCGGCATTGCGAAAATCTTTGCGCAGATTCTGTCCATCCCCTACAGCTACTTAGGTCCGATCATCCTCATGCTGGCGACCATCGGCGCATACTCCGAGGGTGGCTCCGTGGGCGTTCAGGTCATGGTGATTGCTGGTGTCATGGGCATTGTTGTGAAGTATATGCACCTGAACAGCGCGGCCATCGTGCTCGGTCTGGTGCTGGGCGGTATGTGCGAAGAGCATTTCAGCCGTGCATACCTCATGAACCGCGCCAACGTGGGTGCTGCTCTGTTTGGAACGCCCATCGCCGCAGTGGTTATGGTTGCCTGCATCCTGATGCTCTTGAGTCCCGTGTTCATGCCCTTCCTCAAAAAGCTCTTTGCGAAGAAAAAGCAAGCGTAAACATCTTAAAATTCTGAACTGGGGCGCTGTCGGGAAACTGAATAGGTTTTCTTACAGCGTCCCGCTTCATTCAAGAAAAAAACTTGAGAGGACTATGACATATGACGATTGATAAGAGCGCTGTTGCCGGGACTTTGGAAAGCAGCGACGCGCAGATTACCGTGGAGCCAAGCGCGGACGGTCTTCAGCTTGACATCACCTCCAGCGTCATGAACCAGTACGGGCGGCAAATCAAAGCCACCGTACTGGACACGCTGGAAAGGCTCGATGTAAAGAGCGGCCATATCACGGTTGTGGACAAGGGCGCACTCGACTGCACCCTGAAAGCGCGTGTGGAATGCGCCGTATTCCGCTCATGCGGTCAGAGCGACAAGAATATCCCGTGGGGAGGTGTCGTGAAATGATTCCTCGCCCAAAGCCGGAGCGCTTCCGTCTGCGCCGCACCATGATGTTCATGAACGCGCAGAAGCCCGGTCTCATCAAAGACGCATACATTTACGGCGTGGATTCCATCATGCTGGACTTGGAGGATGCCGTCGCTGAGAACCAGAAGGACGCGGCGCGTTTCAGCCTCTACCATGCCCTGAAAACCATTGACTACGGCGATACCGAGGTCATCGTGCGCATCAACGGTCTGGACACCCCGCACTGGCAGGAGGACATCCGCGTGTGCGTAGCAGGCGGCGCGGACGGCATCCGCATTGCCAAGTGCGAAAGCGCACAGGATGTCAAGACTGTGGAGGAGTACACGGAAAAGGCCGAGCGCGAGTTTGGTGTGGAGGTCGGCAGGACGCTGCTCATGGCGGCACTCGAAAGTCCCAAGGGCATCATGAATGCCTACGAAATCTGCACGGTAAGCGACCGTCTCTTCGGCGTGGCCATCTCCGGCGGCGACTTCCGCCGTTGTATGCAGACAAAGCCCACCGCGGACGGTATTGATATGCTCTTTGCCCGCGGGCAGATGCTCTTGGCAGCCCGTGCCGCCGGTGTGCAGTGCTTTGACACTGTGTTTACCGATTTGGACGACAACGAGGGCTTCTTGAACGAGGTGCGCCAGAACAAGGCGATGGGCTTTGACGGCAAGAGCCTCATCAACCCCAAGCAGATTCGCCCCGTACACGAAATCTTTGCCCCGACCGAAAAAGAAGTCTTGCAGGCCGAGCTGTGGGTCAGTGCCTTCAGAGAGGCACAGAAGAATGGCATCGGTGTCTTCTCCGTGAACGGCAAAATGGTGGATGTGGCATTTATTCCCGGTGCGGAGCGCACCCTGCGCCTCGCAAAAGCCTATGGGATGTATGAGGGGGATTTGGTATGAAGAACGCAGTCGGACGGGATATTCCCGAATTTCTTCTCATCAATGGGCGTGAGGTCTATCAGGGCAAGAACTACATGGACGGCAAATATATCCAGAAAGCCGCCCCGCGTACCCGCCGCTATGAAAAGCCGCAGGAAAGCAAGATTGTTGCCACCCTTGCGGATGCCCTGCGTCAGTGCGGTGCCAAAAGCGGCATGACTTTTTCCTTCCATCACCATCTTCGCAATGGTGATTTCGTGGTCAACATGGTCATGAAGGCCGCCATTGAAGAACTGGGCTTGGACAACCTGACCATCGCCGCCACCTCCTTGGGTGAGGCGCATGACCCAGTGGCTGAGTACATCGAGCAGGGGAAAATCGTGGGCATTCAGACCAGCGGCATTCGCGGCAAAATCGGCGAGGTCGTCTCCGCCGGAAAGCTCAAGACTCCTGCCATTATTCGCAGTCACGGCGGTCGTCCCCGTGCCATTGAAGCGGGCGAGGTACATATCGACATCGCCTTCATCGCCGCTCCGACGAGCGACTGCATGGGCAACTGCCGCGGTAACGGTGGCAAAAGCAACTGCGGCTCGATGGGCTACGCCATGACCGATGCGAAATATGCCGACCATGTGGTTGTTGTCACGGACTGCTTGGTGGACTTCCCCAATATGCCCGCCTCCATCGAGGCCATTGATGTGGACGCGGTGGTCGAGGTGGAATCCATCGGCAACCCCAAGAAAATCGCAAGCGCTGCCGCCCGCATCAGCCAGAATCCGCGTGATTTGATGATGGCGGAAAATGTGGCACGCATCATCGCTGCAACGCCTTACTTCAAAGAAGGCTTCTCCTTCCAGACAGGCGTGGGCGGACCGTCCTTGGCCGCCAACCTCTTCCTTGAAAAGTACATGGACGAGCGCGGCATCAAGATGGGCTGGGCAATCGGCGGCATCTGCAAGCCGATGGTGGATTTGTTGCAAAAAGGCAAGGTCGGCAAGGTCATCGACGTACAGGATTTTGACTTGGACGCGGTGAATAGTATCAACCAGACTCCCAACCACTTTGAAATGAGTGCCAGCCAGTACGCCAACCCCGCCAACAAGGGCGCGTTTGTCAACAAACTGGACTTTGTGGTGCTGGCGGCGTTAGAAATCGACACGGGCTTCAATGTCAATGTTCTGACCGGCTCGGACGGCGTTTTGCGCGGCGCACCCGGCGGACACCCCGACACGGCGGCGGGCAGCAAATGCTGCATCATCGTGACCCCGCTCATTCGCGGGCGCATGGCGACCGTTTGCGAAAACGTGGTCACTGTGACCACGCCCGGCGACTGCGTGGATGTGCTGGTCACGGACTACGGCATTGCCGTCAATCCCCTGCGTCCCGACCTCATTCAGTGCCTTGATGACGCAGACATCCCCCATGTCTCGATTGAAGACCTTCAGAAGAAGGCGTACAGTCTGGTCGGCACGCCGGATGACCTCGAATGGGAGGACAAGGTTGTCGCCGTCTTGGAAGCAAGGGACGGAACAATTCTGGATGTCGTGCGGAAGATTAAGCCTTTGCAGTTATAATTGAAAGGAGCGTTCACCGTGGGATACACCGTTGCTGCAATCACCAATAAGCGCGGCTATGCTGCGGTGGACGCTCTGCTTTTGAAGAGCGGTCTCAAGCGGGACACGCTGGTGGACTACACCTGCGGCGTTTTCGATGAGGATTTTACGCTCTGCGCGACCGGCAGCAGCTATCAGAACACCCTGCGCTGTCTGGCCGTTGACGATGCCTATCGAGGCGAAGGGCTGATGAACATGGTCATCAGCCATTTGTGTGAAATGGAAGCTGCGCGTGGCTGCACGCGCCTCTTTTTGTATACCAAGCCCGCCTCAGCGGTCTTTTTTGAGGGGCCTGGCTTTTATGAAATTGCTCACACGAAAGATGTGGCGTTCTTGGAAAACCGCAAGAATGGCTTTACGGACTGGCTGAAAACACTGGAAATCGCCGATGCGAAAGCCGACAAGACCGCCTGTGTGGTCATGAACGCCAACCCCTTCACCAAGGGACACCGCTATTTGTTGGAACAGGCAAGCCAAAATGCCGACATCGTTCATGTGTTCGTTTTAAGTGAACGTTTTGGGGCAATTAGCCCCGAAGTGCGCAAGCATTTGGTCGCACTCGGCACGGCAGACTTGCCGAACATCATCCTGCATGACAGTGGGTCATACATCATTTCCTCAGCGACCTTCCCCAGCTATTTTCTCAAGCAGGATCAGCAGGTTTCCAAAGTCCACGCGGCGCTGGACGCGGCTGTTTTTGTGCGCATCGCCAAAGCCATGAACATCGGCATTCGCTTTGCGGGCGAAGAGCCGTTCAGCGGGGTCACAGCGCTGTACAATGAAGTGATGGCGGACATTTTGCCCGCCTCCGGCATCCGCTTTTGCACCGTGCCGCGCTTTTCCGTCCATGGTCGCGCCATCAGTGCCAGCGATGTGCGACAGCTCATTCACGATGGTGACATGGAAGCAGCCCACGCCCTGCTCCCCGAAACGAGCTGGAATTTTTTCATCAGTTCCGAAGGGCAAGCCACCGTGAACGCCATTCGGCAGGAAACGCATCTCATTCACCATTGAGTATCATCTGGAGGTACATCCATGTTAAAACTATATGATTCCGGCGTATATCTGCTGAACGGACGGCAGCTTGTCGAAAGCAAAGAGGAAGCCGAACGCCTGTCCGGTCAACCCATCAAACAGGAAGAAGCCGAGCGCGGCACGATTGCCTACGGCATTTTGCAGCGTCACAACCAGAGCGGCGATATGCAGCAGCTCCGCATTCGGTTTGACAGCCTGACCAGCCATGACATCACCTATGTCGGCATCATTCAGACGGCGCGTGCCAGCGGCATGAAGCGCTTTCCCCTGCCCTATGTGCTGACGAACTGCCACAACAGCCTCTGCGCCGTCGGCGGCACGATTAACCAAGACGACCATGTGTTTGCCCTGTCCGCCGCCAAAAAGTACGGCGGTATTTATGTGCCGCCGAATCTGGCCGTCATTCATACTTTCAATCGCGAAATGATGGCGGGCTGCGGCAAAATGATTTTGGGTAGCGATTCCCACACCCGCTACGGCGCTCTTGGCACTTTGGCAGTCGGTGAGGGCGGCGGTGAGCTGGCGAAGCAGCTTGTCGGGCGCACCTATGACATGGCGCGTCCGCAGGTCATCTGTGTTTACTTGACCGGCACACCGCGTGCCGGCATCGGTCCGCACGATGTGGCGCTGGCCATCTGCGGCGCTGTCTACAAGAGCGGCTATGTCAAAAACAAGGTGATGGAGTTTGTTGGTCCCGGCATTGCCCATCTGCCGGTAGAATTTCGCAATGGCATCGATGTCATGACCACGGAAACCACCTGCTGGTCGTCCATTTGGGAGACGGACGAAAGCGTCCGCGAATATTTGGCGCTGCATGGCAGAGAAAATGACTATCAGCCCCTCTCCCCCGCGCCCGTCGCCTATTATGACGGCTGTGTGTCCATTGATTTGTCCGAAATCGAGAGCATGATTGCCCTGCCCATGCATCCGAGCCTGTCCATGCCCATCCGCACCCTGCTTAAAAATCCGAAGGATATCCTGCATGAATGTGAAGAGCGCGTAAATGCGCAAATCACGGGCGCAAAAATTGACCTTGTGAGCAAGGTGCGCGGCGGCGATATCTATGTAGAGCAGGCGGTCATTGCGGGCTGTTCCGGCGGGATGTTTGACAATCTCTGCGCCGCGGCAGACATCCTGCGCGGGCAGTCCGTCGGCAACGGCGAGTTTGCTTTAAGCGTTTACCCCGACAGTATGCCGTCCTATTTAGAGCTGATGAAGAATGGCGTGCTGGGCGATTTAGCGAATGCTGGCGCGATTGTCCGCGAATGCTTCTGCGGTCCGTGCTTCGGCGCGGGTGACACACCCGCCAATGGCGAATTATCCATCCGCCACACCACGCGCAATTTCCCGAACCGCGAAGGCTCGAAGCCCGGCGAAGGTCAGTTAAGCTGTGTTGCACTGATGGATGCGCGTTCTATTGCTGCCACTGCCCACAACGGCGGCAAGCTGACCGCCGCGACCGATTTGGACATTTCCTACCGCAGCTATCAGCATACCTTTGACAAGTCCGTCTACGAAAAACGTGTCTTCTTCGGCTTTGGTCACGCCGATGCGGAAGCTCCGCTTATTTTCGGTCCGAACATTCGGGATTGGCCGATCATGCCCGCGTTGAGCGACGACCTTTTAATGAAAGTTTGCAGCTATATCACCGACCCCATAACGACCACGGACGAGCTGATTCCATCCGGCGAGACTTCCTCCTACCGCTCGAATCCTGAGCGTTTGAGCGAATTTTCCCTTTCCCGCAAGGATCCTGCCTATGTCGGCCGTGCGAAGGCTGTACGCGCCTTGGAGCAGGAGCGTCTTTCGGGCGCATTGTCGGACGATGTGGCCACCGTATACGAAGCGCTGCACACGCTCATTCCCGTCAATCCGTTTGAGACGAACATCGGCTCGGTGATTTTTGCGAACAAGCCGGGCGATGGCTCTGCCCGCGAACAAGCGGCGAGCTGTCAGCGCGTGTTAGGCGGATGCGCAAATTTGGCGAAGGAGTACGCCACGAAGCGCTACCGTTCCAACTGTATCAACTGGGGCATGGTGCCGTTCCTTGTGGACGATGCGTCCGCTTTCGCCTTGAACGACTGGATTTTCATTCCCGCCGTCCGTAAGGGCATTTTAGAGGGCGCATCCGCCCTGACCGCCTATGCAGTATCCGGCACCGGCAAGGTGACTTCGCTGACCGTCCGCATTGGTGCGTTGACCCCTGAAGAGCGCAAAATTTTAACAGACGGGTGCTTAATCAATCATTACAAGCAGGAGGGACAAGTCCAATGACCGCATCCGAAGCCTTTCAAATCGCCGTTCCGCGCAGTCCGGCCGTCCTATGTCTTGCGCGTGGCGCGGAGACGGAGCTAATCGCCGTTGACTGGTTTACGTGGCTGAATTTGACGCATCAGCCGATGATCAGCTTTTCCATGCAGCGTTCTGCCCGCTACGGGCTGAATCTCAAAGACGGCGATGTGCTTTATTTAGCCTTCCCGCCGACGAAAGAGGTCGCGCAGTTCAAAGCCGGCATTTCAGCCTCAGCAACCGCCATACAGGATGACAGCACCGACACGCCTGCCATCTGTCCGTGTGGTGATATTCTTGTTCCGTCCGGCAGTGAAATTGTCCTGAAATGCACTCTGTCCCGCGCCTACAATTTTCCCTTCAAAAAAGTGCGCATCTTCAACTGCAACTTTGATGAAGCGACAGTGCTGAAGAGCGAGGAGTGAACGAATAGGCGGAACCCCTTTTCTTTCAGGGAAAGAAAAGGGGTTCCGCACCTTCCGAAAAGAAAGCTGATACACAATATTTATGGCAGCACCGCACAAATGAGGCAGCGCGATAAATAGTGAATTTTGTGTCAGATGC
>CAVJHY010000079.1:0-9365 GCA_963649405.1 bacterium | reverse complement strand
TGGCAGACTTGAAAACCTTTCAGGTTTTCAACCTCCGCGCATCTACTTCTTGCAAAAATCTCGATTTACAGAAAGTAAACCATCGATTTTTGCGTTTCGCACCTGACACAAAATTCACGATTTATCGCGCTGCCTCATTTGTGCGGTGATGCCATAAAAAATAAACGCCGCGTTATGATAGCCTTTTATCACATCGCGGTGTTCTTTATAATTCGCGGCACATAGAAACTGCCCTTTCGCCGCACCCATATACATTATGTATACGCTTTCTTGGAAGGGGTGCTGGGGAACCCTTCTTTGGCGTACAAAGAAGGGTTCCCCAGCTATGTTACTTCTGAGCTTCTTCCACAGCCACAGCCACAGCAACAGTCGCGCCGACCATGGGGTTATTGCCCATGCCGATCAAGCCCATCATTTCCACGTGCGCGGGCACGGAGGAAGAGCCGGCAAACTGCGCGTCAGAGTGCATACGACCCATGGTGTCGGTCATGCCGTAAGAGGCAGGGCCAGCGGCCATGTTGTCGGGATGCAGGGTACGGCCGGTGCCGCCGCCGGAAGCCACGGAGAAATACTTCTTGCCGGCTTCCCAGCATTCCTTCTTGTAAGTGCCAGCCACGGGGTGCTGGAAGCGGGTGGGGTTGGTGGAGTTGCCGGTGATGGACACATCCACGCCTTCATGCCACATGATGGCCACGCCTTCACGCACATCATCCGCACCATAGCAGCGCACCTTGGCACGCTCGCCGTTGGAATAGGCGGTCTCGTTGACGATGGTCAGCGCATGGTCTTCCTTGACATCCGCGGAAAGATAATCATACTTGGTCTGGACATAGGTGAAGCCATTGATGCGGGAAATGATCATGGCGGCATCCTTGCCAAGGCCGTTCAGAATCACGCGCAGGGGCGTTTTGCGCACCTTGTTCGCGTTGCGGGCGATACCGATTGCGCCCTCGGCGGCGGCGAAGGACTCGTGACCGGCCAAGAAAGCGAAGCACTCGGTTTTTTCGTCCAGCAGCATCGCGCCCAGATTGCCGTGACCCAAACCAACCTGACGCTGGTCAGCCACGGAGCCGGGAATGCAGAAGGCCTGCAGACCCTCGCCAATGCACTTGGAGGCTTCGGCAGCGGTCTTGACACCCTTTTTCAGGGCAATCGCAGCGCCCAGTTCATACGCCCACTTCGCATTTTCAAAGCAGATGGGCTGAATGCCTTCGACGATCTTGTAGGCATCCACACCCTTGGAATTATTGTAAGCCTTGAGCTCATCAAAATCCTTGAAGCCATACTTTTCAAGCACGGGCTGGAGCTGGGGCATACGGCGTTCATAACCTTCAAACAGAGCCATTGTTTCTCGCACCTCCTCTTACTCTTTGCGCGGGTCAATCCACTTGACCGCGCCGTCTTCGGCCTTAAAGCGGCCATAGGTGCCGATGTTCTTTTCGTAGGCTTCGTTGGGGCTCATGCCCTTCTTGATGGCATCCATCATCTTGCCAAGGCTCAGGAACTGATAGCCGCAGACCTGGTTGTCCTTGTCCAAAGCCATCTTCAGCACATAGCCCTCGGTCATTTCCAGATAACGAGTGCCCTTGGACTTGGTGCCGTACATGGTGCCGACCATGGAGCGCAGACCTTTGCCAAGGTCTTCCATGCCAGCGCCGATGACCAGACCGTCATCCGAGAAAGCAGACTGGGTACGGCCGTAGACGATTTGCAGGAACAGTTCGCGCATGGCGGTGTTGATGGCATCGCAAACGAGGTCAGTGTTCAGCGCTTCCAAGATGGTCTTGCCGGGGAGAATTTCGGAGGCCATTGCAGCGGAATGGGTCATGCCGGAGCAGCCGATGGTTTCCACCAGCGCTTCTTCGATGACACCGTTCTTTACATTCAGGCTCAGCTTGCACGCGCCCTGCTGAGGAGCGCACCAGCCCACGCCGTGCGTATAGCCGGAAATATCCTTGATTTCCTTGGCCTGAATCCATTTGCCCTCTTCAGGAATGGGGGCAGGACCGTGATTGGGACCCTTCATCACGCAAACCATTTCTTCCACTTCGCGGGAGTATTGCATGGATAAGTTCCTCCTATCCGTTCAGAATTGAGGCAGTGCCGTGCAAAAAGCAGTGCGGAAACCGCGCGTTTTGTGCCGGATGCGATTGGTGAAATCGGCGGCTTCCTTCTGTCAATCAAAATTTGGGAAAGAAGCAACCGACACAAACACCCGCTGACCGCCCGCTGCTTGAACGGGATGCCCGTCTTGTGTGGGGTGAGAACAGCCGGCGGAACCCGCACGGCTCTTGTCACCCTGCACACAAAGATTATTATAACATACTTCAGCGGGCGTGAAAAGACCCAGCGGGACAAAATTTATCAGCTTGACAACTTATTCACGCAATCTTTATTTATTCGGTGGTGCGTGCTACTTGAATGAAAAAAACATATTTCGCTCCATAATATTGTAACATTTCCGTAATATGATTTACAATTTAGAAATAATGTGTTATGCTATGAGCTGAAGATTGCTTGCTGAGGAGGCGAGAAGGGATGACGAAAGCAGGGCGCATTCGGGCGCTTGTCTTTCTTTTTTTGATTTTTATGCTGCTTTTCGGCGGCTCGGCCTTGGCCAAATATGAAACCTTAGAAAAGGGTGACAGCGGTGCGGCTGTTATGAATATGCAGCGTGCCTTGGCCTCGCTGGGCTATGAAGTGTCCGCGGACGGCGTGTTCGGCGCGGGTACGGAAAAGGTCGTCATGCAGTTTCAGAAGGATCAGAAGCTCACCTCGGACGGGCAGGCGGGCGACAAAACCCTGACCCGTCTGTATCTGCTTGCGCCGTCCTACAAGCCCGGCACGGCAGCGATTTCCGCGTCGACCTCGGTTTCCTCCTCCGGCAGTACAACCGCCCGTGTGCAGACAACGGGCGGGACATTGACTTTGCGCCAAAGCCAATCCACCAGTGCAAAGGCGCTTGCCTATATCCCGAATTTGACCGTCCTCACCGTGACCGAAAAAGGCAGCAAATGGAGCAAGACTACCTACAACGGCAAGACGGGTTATGTGCTGACCGGTTATCTCAATTTTAATTACAGTACCGCCGCGGCAGCGCCGATTGTCAATACATCAACCTCCGCCCGTGTGCAGACAACGGGCGGGACATTGACTTTGCGCCAAAGCCAATCCACCAGTGCAAAGGCGCTTGCCTATATCCCGAATTTAACCGTCCTCACCGTCACCGAAAAAGGCAGCAAATGGAGCAAAACCACCTATAACGGCAAGACGGGCTATGTGCTGACCAGCTATCTTCATTTTAATTATACAACCAGCTATACCGCAACGCCGTCTCCAACGCCCACCGCTGCGCCGATGAACACCGTGTTGACCGCAACCGTCAAAACGACAGGCGGCACGCTCACCCTGCGCAAGAGCCAGTCCACCAGCGCGGCGGCGCTCAAGTACATCCCGAATACCACCGTGCTGACCGTAAATGAAAAGGGCAGCAAGTGGAGCAAAGTTACCCATGACGGCAAGACGGGCTATGTGCTGACCAGTTATCTGACCTTCAACAATGCGAAGGTCGTCACCGCGTCCCCTTCGCCTACCCCCGCGCAGAGCAGTTTCGTAGACGGTCTGACCGCTACCGTCAAAACGACAGGCGGCACGCTGACCCTTCGGCTGACCCGGTCCACAAGTGCAAAAGCACTCAAGCTCATCCCCAACAAAACCGTGCTGACCGTGCAGAGCGTCGGCGACACATGGTGCAAGGTCACTTATGACGGCAAGACGGGCTATGTGCTGACAAGCTATCTAATTTTCGGCGATACGGACAGCGATGTTGACAGCGGCGATGACGATGCATTAACGCCTACCCCTACGCCCGCTTACGATACGGACACATTAAGCAGGACTTTGACCTCCGGCATGACGGGCAGCGATGTGCGGCTCGTGCAGGAGCGCTTGCAGGCGCTGAATTATTTAAGCAGCGTCACGGGCAGTTATGACACGGCCACCGCCACGGCGGTTAAACAATTCCAGACCATGCATGGTCTGAGCGCGGACGGCAAGGCAGGCAAGAACACCTTCACCGTTCTTTTCTCCGACAGCGCCATCGCCTATTCGGATGATTTGACGAGCTACGAAACCCTGCACATCTACTATGATAGCTATGTGCCGGACGCGACCGCCGTCCTCAAAATGCAGACCGCGCTGCAAAATTTGGGCTACACCGTCAATTTGAACGGCAAGTTCGACGAAACGACCTACCTTGCCGTGCTGAATTTCCAGATGCGCAACAATTTGACTACCGATGGCGTAGCGGGTGCCTCCACACAGGCGCTTTTGTACAGCGGCAGCGCCAAGGGCATGAGCGCGACACCGTGCCTTACCTTGTCCGACAGTGATGGCTATATGAACGGTCCCGATGCCTCCGAGGTGCAGCTCCTGCATTGGTACAATGTCGTGAAGCCCGCGCTTTCAAGCGGCAGCTCCTTGCTTATTTACGACCCCGATACGGGACTTTCGTGGACGCTGAATGTCTACGCCCGCGGCCGTCATGCGGACTGCCAGCCCGCAACCCTCAGGGACACGCTCATCATGTTCAAGTCCTTTGGAAAAATCGGCTGGACGGTGCAGACCGTGTATGTCCGCTTGCCGGATGGTCGCTGGACGATGGCGACCATGCATGACCGTCCGCATCTGAAAGGCTCCAATACCAGCAACGGTTTTGACGGTCATCTCTGTGTCCATTTCCTGCGCGATATGGACGAATGCAAACAAAACGACCCCAACTACGGCGTGCAAAACCAAAACACCCTCCGCAATTCCTGGAAGACCCTGACGGGGGAAACGGTGGATTAGTGATTAGTGGATAGTGGATAGTGGATAGTGGATAGTCAACGGGGAGTGACTAGTGGGTAGTTAAATAGTGTGTCATGCTAATCCTTTCCTTGTTTATCCTACTGTATTCTCTATTCTCTGTTTCTTATTCTTTGTTCCCTTTTCTGTCCGTTGTTTATTTGAAAACTATATAATTATCCACTAACCACTATCCACTAATAACTAAATGATTGACTTTTTCCCTGCTGCGTGATACAATTCGCGTAACGGCGATGCGGGAGAACAACCCCTGCGTGAGCGCGTTCCGGCAGAGAGAGGCGGTCAGAGGCTGCAAGCCGTCTCAGGGGATGCGGCGGGGCATTCGCTTCCAAGCTGTGGGGATGAAGGGCGCGTTCAGCGCGTGGGTAGTTTCTGCCGTTTCCTCGCGTTAAGAGGGCTGATGAGGGCGGTTTTCCCGCCGAACATGGGTGGTACAGCGTTGTGCTTTCGACGCCCCATGCGTCTGCTGATTTTGCGGACGCGGGGCGTTTTTTATTGCGGATTGTCAAAAGGACTGTTTTGCGCTTAAGGCATCACCGCACAATGCAGCGGGGTTGCCTGCGGCAATTGCAGCACCGACTTTTAATCGATCTCGCCAATCGCTTACAGAAAAAGTACATCCCGCTGTCGATGGCGAGAAAATCGGAAGAAGTTTTCAATGAGCGAGCAATGAGGGCGATAGAAAACGGAGGCTTTTGTCCATACCCCGCAACTGAGCCGGAAAGGGTAGGCACGGGGCAAATGCGGCAAGCGTCAGTATAGCCGCACGACGATTGCAAATCATGATGAAGTCAAAATTTCGGAGAGGAGCTTGTCCCCTCGAAGAAATTCTGCATGAAAGCACGATTTTTCGTGATTTCATTTGACCGATGAAGGAGGATTAGGATGAGCATTAAGGATGATTTAACACGCATCGGGCAGGAGATGGAGGACGAGCTGTCCGGCTTGAACGACCTATCTGCCTTGGACGCTTTGCGCGTCAAGGTGCTGGGCAAGAAAGGCTCTCTGACAGCGCTTTTGCGCGGCATGGGTCAGGTTTCGGCGGAAGACAGGCCGAAAATCGGGCAGATGATCAACGAAAAGCGCGAGCGCCTGTCCGCGCTGCTCGATGAGCGTCAGCGCGTTCTGCAAGCCAAGGAACGGGAATTAAAACTCCGCCGTGAGGCAGTGGATGTGACCGAGCCGCGGGAGCTGCCCAAGGTCGGTATGCCGCACCCCATTTCGCTGGTGCTTAATGAGGTGGTGGATTGCTTTGTCGGTCTTGGCTATGAGGTCGTGGAAGGACCTGAAGTCGAGCTTGACCATTTCAATTTCGAGCTTCTGAATCTGCCCAAGGATCATCCCGCCCGCGATGCGCAGGACACCTTCTACATCAACGAAAACACCGTCTTGCGCACGCACACTTCCCCCGTACAGGCACGCACGATGACGACACGCAAGCCCCCCATCCGCATCATCTGCCCCGGCCGCGTGTACCGCGCCGATGAGGTGGACGCGACGCACAGCCCGGTCTTCCATCAGATTGAAGGCTTGGTCATTGACGAAAACGTCTCGATGGGCGATTTGAAAGCCGCCTTGGATGCCTTTGCCAAGCGCTTGTACGGCGATGACATTCAGGTGCGCTTCCGTCCATCTTTCTTCCCTTTCACCGAGCCGAGTGCCGAGGTAGACTTAACATGCGTGAACTGCCGCGGCAAGGGCTGCAAAGTCTGCAAGGGTACGGGCTGGATTGAGGTGCTGGGCTGCGGCATGGTCAACCCCCATGTCTTGGAGATGTGCGGCATTGACCCGCAGAAATATTCCGGTTTTGCCTTTGGCATCGGTCTGGAGCGCATCACCATGCTGCGCTACGGCATCACGGATATGCGCCTTTTGTACGAGGGAGATTTGCGCTTCCTCAGACAGTTTCGATAAGGGAGGCGGCGAACAATGAAAGTTTCGATGAATTTGCTCAAGCGCTATGCGCCCATTCCCATGGCACCGGCAGAGTACGAGAGCCGCATGATTATGACCGGCACGGGCGTTGAGGGCATTGAGGATTTAGGAAAAGACTTAAAAAATGTGGTGGTCGGTCGCGTGCTGACCTGTAAGCCGCATGAAAACAGCGACCATCTGCACGTTTGCACGGTGGATGTCGGGCAGGGTGAGCCGTTGCAAATCGTCTGCGGTGCGCCCAATGTGCGCGAGGGCATTTTAGTGCCTGTGGCGTTGGTCGGCGCGGAGCTGCCCGGCGGCGTACACATCAAAAAGGGCAAGCTGCGCGGCGTAGAAAGCTGCGGTATGCTGTGCGCGTCCACGGAAATCGGCGTGCCGGAAGATTTATATCCTTCCGTTGGCGATGCGGGACTGCTCATTTTCAATGAGGATTATCCGCTCGGCACGGATGTGAAGGATATTTTCGGTTTCAACGACCATGTGATTGATTTTGAAATTTTAGCCAACCGTCCGGACTGTTTGAGCGTCTGGGGCGTGGCGCGGGAGACCGCCGCCGCGATGGGCACGGAGCTGACGCTGCCCGCCGTCACCGTGAAGGACTGCGGTGAGGGTGATATTCACGACTTTGCGAAGGTCGAAGTCAAGGACACTGACCTTTGCCCGCGCTATGCGGCTCGTGTCATCAAAAATGTACGCATCGGTCAAAGCCCCATGTGGCTGCGTCAGGCGCTTCATGCCGCCGGTATGCGCTCAATCAACAATGTGGTGGACATCACGAATTTTGTGATGATTGAAACCGGTCATCCCATGCACGCCTTTGACTTGGATAAGGTGGAAGGCCGCCACATCATTGTGCGCCGTGCGCAGAAGAACGAGCCGCTTCGCACCTTGGACGGCAAGGATCACGCCATGAAGGGCGGAGAACTCATGATTTGCGATGAGCATGGGCCGACGGGTCTGGCCGGCATCATGGGCGGCGAGGAAAGTGAAATCACCGAGAACACGCACGAGGTGCTGTTCGAGGCGGCTGCGTTTGACCGCGCCAGCATCCGCATTTCCGCCCGTTCCTTGGGCATTCGCACCGAGGCAAGCGGTCACTTTGAACGCGGCGTATCGCCCATGACCGTCATGGACGCGCTGAACCGCGCCTGCCAGCTCATCAATGAATTAGATGCGGGCGATGTCGTCCCCGGCGTGATTGACATTTACGAACACCCGCAAACCCACAGCCCCATCACCGCCTCCATTAAGCGCATTCAGCAGCGGGCGGGCGTGGAACTGCCGCCTGAGCAGATGAAGGAAATTTTGGAAAAGCTGTTCTTCAACATATCCGTGGACGGCGACACCTTGACCGCCACAGCACCCGACTTCCGTCAGGATGTGGACGGCGAGGCAGATTTGTGCGAGGAAGTCTTGCGCTACGCGGGCTATGACCTCATCCCCTGCACGCCGCTCAAAGGCGCGGCGAACGGCTTCCGCAGTGCGCACATGAAACAGCAAGACAGGGAGCGGGCGCTGCTTTCCGGCATGGGCTATTTTGAAACCATGACCTTCTCCTTCATCGCTAAGAAGAAGTTAGAGCAGCTTGATCTGGACGAAAAAGACGAGCGTTTGCAGGCACTGCCGCTCTTGAATCCGCTGGGCGAGGACACCGCCTTCATGCGCACGACCCTGCTCTGCGGCGTGCTGACCACCGCAAGCACCAACATGGCGCACGGCAATCAGGAAGCGCGGATTTACGAAATCGGCAAGGTGTTTGACAATCTGCACAAGACGGCGGAAAATCTGCCGACCGAAAAGCGAGCGCTCTGCCTCTGCGCCTACGGCAAGGGCGAGGATTTCTTCTCCATGCGCACGGCTGCCGAAGCGCTGCTCCGTGATGCGGGCGTGGAGTACACCATCGAAACAAGCTCCGAGCCGTACCTTCATCCCGGTCGCCGTGCAGCGTTGGTGAGCCGCGGGCGCGTGATTGCCGTGGTCGGTGAAATGCACCCAGATGTTATGCAGAATTACGAGCTGGATAAGCGCACCTATGTCGCGCACATTGACTTGGATGTTTTGAGCGAGTGCGCCAGCCCGATGGGGCATGTGCTGTCGATTGCCCGCTTCCCGGCGGTCAGCCGTGACATCGCGTTGGTGATGAATGAGGCGCAGCCCGTCGGTCCTGTCATGCAGGCCATGAAGGTTGCTTGCGGCCGGATGCTGGAGGATATCGCCCTGTTCGATGTGTTCCGCGGCGCTCAGGTGGGCGAGGGCAAGAAGTCTGTCGCCTTCTCCCTGTCCTTCCGCGCTGAGGATCATACCTTGACCGAGGAAGAAATCACCGGGCTGATGAATAAGGTGCTGAAGACGGCGAAGGATAATTTTGACGCCGAACTACGGTCATAACACAATCAAATGAAAGTCCGCTAAAGCAGACTTTCATTTGGACATCAATTTCTTGTAAAATGGGCATTAACGATGCCTCATTTTACTGCAGCAGCGCCGAGCGAAGCGAGCGCAGGGCGTATATGTGAAGGGGTGCGCCCCCTTCACTCATCCCCAAAGGAGATAGTTAAGGCATC
>CAVJHY010000078.1:3942-9454 GCA_963649405.1 bacterium | reverse complement strand
TCCGCTTGGGCATCGGGAGCAATTTCATATTTTAAATGCCGTTCCTTGGTCATGCCTTCTACGTCCTTTCCGTTCCGCTTTACGAATCGCTTTCATCAAGCATAGCAGATTTTGCACATTTGTCAAGACTTGTCTTTTTGCATCTTCTTATGCTATAATTTGAACAACAAGTATGTTCTACACGATGGCTTGGGGAGGAATCGCCGATGACAGTACCCTTTGAAAGCCGTGCATGGCTGCCGTTTTTAGAAAAGGCAGTGCCGGAGACCGTCAAAACGCCGGTCGAGACCGCACGGTTTGAATTAAACACTGCGCTGCCCGATGAGAATGTTTCTCTTGACTGCCGTCCGTCCATGGGCGAGGGCTTTTCCATCGACCGTGCAGATGGCCATTGGCGCATTACAGGCGGCGAAAGCGGGCTGCTTTACGGCGCGTATCGGCTGCTGATGGCACTCCACTGCGACGAAAATCCGAATGGTTTGAGCGATGCGCCATATTACACTCTGCGCATGATTAACTGCTGGGATAATTTGGATGGCAGCATCGAGCGAGGCTATTCGGGGTGCTCTCTGTTTTTTGACAACGGGAAAATCAGCTATGACCCTGCCCGTTTGCGCCAGCTCGGAAGGCTGCTGGCCTCGGCAGGTATCAATGTAATTTGCCTGAACAACGTCAATGTGCGCGACCCTGCGCATATGCTCATTGAAGAGGAATGGCTACCAGAGGTTAAAACAATCGCCGAATTTTTCCGTGCCTTCGGGGTGCGGCTCATGCTGTCTGTCGATTTTACGCAGCCCATGCGCCATGGTGTGCCGACGGCTGACCCGCTGGACAGCCGCGTTGCCGAATGGTGGCAAAAGCAGGTCGAAATCGTCTACCGCTATATTCCTGATTTGACGGGCTTTTTGGTCAAGGCGGACAGCGAGCATCGCCCCGGACCGTTTACCTATGGTCGCACACACGCAGATGGTGCCAATATGTTGGCACGTGCTCTCCATCCCTTCGGCGGCAAGCTGATTTGGCGCTGCTTTGTCTACAACTGCCAGCAGGACTGGCGCGACCGCAAAACAGATAGACCGACGGCGGCCTATCAGCATTATGCGCCGCTCGATGGTCAATTTGATGACAATGTGATTCTTCAGGTGAAGAACGGGCCGTTTGATTTTCAGGTGCGTGAGCCTGTTTCGCCGTTGTTCTATGCCATGCCGAATACGCATTTAGCTGTGGAATTTCAGCTTGCGCAGGAGTACACGGGACATCAAATCGACCTATACGCCATGCAGGAAATGTGGCACGAGTTCTTCGATGCCTGTCCTGCCGAAAAATGCGATGCCATTGCCGCTGTCGGCAATCTCGGCAATGATGCATTTTTTACAGGGCACCCCTTTGCTGCCGCCAATCTGCTTGGCTTTGGGATGCTTGCATGGCATTCCGATGTACAGCCGGAAAAGAGCATTCGCCGTTGGTGCAGACTGACCTACGCCTTGCCGACAGAGCAAGAGGACAAGCTGACGAAGCTTCTGCTTTCAAGCCGCGAAATTTACGAGCAATACACCGCACCGCTTGGGCTTTGCTGGATGGTCAATCCCGGTGTCCATTACGGACCAAGTCCCGACGGCTATGAATTTTCGCCGTGGGGAACATATCACAAGGCCGACCGAGAGGCCGTGGGCATTGACCGCACAGTGAACGGAACGGGCTATACAACGCAATATCCCGAGCCGTGGCGCAGCCTGTATGAAAGCCGTGAAGCCTGTCCCGACAAGCTGCTTTTGTTCTTCCATCGGGTCAAATACGTTGACAAAATGCGCGATGGACGGACGTTGCTTCAGCGCATCTATGATGACCATTTTGAGGGCTATGAACGAGCCGAAAAAATGGAAAAGACGCTGAAAACTCTTTCTCTGCCGGAAGCCGATCAAAAAATCGTCCTTGAGCGAATGGGCTTGCAGCTTCAAAACGCCCGCGAATGGCGTGATGTCATCAACACCTTTTTTCACCGTCTTAGCGGTGTTGATGACGAACAAGGAAGAAAAATTTACAAATAAAGGCATCTGTGCCGGAGGCAGCTTTAAGTCGCCTCCTGTTTTTTTATGAAACGGAAGGAATAAAAATCAAACTGACTGCCCGGCAGAAAAATAAAACTGATTTGCTTTGCGTTCGGCAGAATATCCACGTCAAAACACTGTTCATGCCGCCGGTCGCCGCTAAAATTCAGCATTTTCCGGCTTTCTTGCCCGTCCGAAGTCTGCTGATGCAGCGTAATCGCCTGCATGGAAAGCGGTGTTTCGCCGTAAATAATAACCTGCGCGTACTTCTCCCCCTCAAAATCCATCTGCTCAAAAGTCAGCGTAACATTGTTGCCGATGTTCATCACCGCATCGCCTGCGCGAGTAAAGCTGTCGCCGTACAGCTTGTCTGCATTTCCTGCTTTGATACTTTGCCAAGCACGGCTCTGCCGCGTAAAGGAAAAGCCCTTCAGATGCAGCTTTTTATTCAGCACAAAGCAAATCGTTTGAATGCCTATCAACCGCTCCGGCAGACGATAGGTCTGCGGCTGATAGGTGTTCCAAATGGTGGGCTTTTGATAAGGAAGCGTTGCCAACAGCCGCCCGCCGTCGTTCGGCTTGCCAAGCCATAGCGCGATTTCATATAAGTCGCCCGTGAGCGCAAAAATCGGCAATGTGATTTCATCCGAACCGGAAACGCCAAAATTCACCCGTTCAAAGCCCGCCATGCTTACGCCGTCCCGTGAAAAGGCGACACCACCTTCATTACCCGCGCCCAGCTCGCCGGATGATAATGTATACAGACCGCCTGAAATAAAGGCGTAAGGATCAAGATTTGGCGCACCGAAGCCCTGCACTTCAATTTCAAGCTGCGAAATAATCCGTGTATGCTGAGCGCCATTTTTACACGTGGCGCGTATATACCCGCGTCCATCGCCAACGGCATGGACAATGACACCGTCCGCTGTTTTTTCAAACTGTGCACAGGACGAATCCAAGCCGTTTTCCGTAACCAATCGATAAAAAATGTCCTGTTTATCCGCATTATTCGGCAGACATTTTGCAGAAAATACGAGGCTCGGATGGTCGGGCGTCAGCGTCCTTGCTCCCATTGCTTTTAGATCAATCCGTCGGACAGGTCTGTCCTTCGGACAAACGCCGAGTGGAACTTTTTCAGTGCAGCTCATTCCAACGCATTCGGCAGGCAATGTATGCAGCATGATGGTTTTTGTCTGCTTGTCTGGTGAGGACACGGAGACAAGTACATCGCCCGCTGCGTTGGTCGAACCGACAATGGCCAGCAGCTTTCCGTTAAATAGCCTCCGCGTATGGGTTTTATATCCTTCTGTATCCGTCGAATCGCCGTTGTCCAAGCCCAACAGCCTTCCGGTACCCGTGACAGAGACGGAAACACGGTCACAAGCATTGCATACGGGATTTCCGTCCTTGTCTTCCATGCTGATTTCGATAAACGCAAGACAGCAGCCGTCTGCCAAGATTTCATCTGAGGAGGTTGTAAGAACGATTTCGGTGCTTTCTTGGAAGGAACGCTGCGTATCCCGTGCAATCTCTAACCCATTTCGATAGGAGACGGCAGTCAGTTCACCGGTCTCATACGGCACGCGCCATACGGGAAGACAGGTTTCACGATTAGAAAAAGAGACTCGCTTTCTTCCCTGCGAACGCCCGTTCAAAAACAGCTCTGCTGCCTCGCCGTTCGTCATCACGGGAATATCAATGAGCTGCCCTTCGTTCCAATCCCAATACATGCCGATATGAATCATCGGTTTGTCCGTCCACATTGCCTGAAAGAAATAGTAGGCATCCTTTGAAAAGCAAGCTGTATCCGCCTGCCCAAAATAGCAGCTTCTCGTGTGATAGGGTGTTGGCTCACCGAGATAATCAATACCCGCCCACAAAAACTGCCCCAAAGAATACGGCGTATTGTCATCATCTGAAAGCGTGGATAAGGAACGAGCGCCCCAAGAGGTAACGCTGTTGCCCAGCGCCGAACATTGTAAATCCTCATCCGACAAAATTCCCGCATCAATCGGAAAATGATACACACCGCGGCTGTATGTCAACGATGTCGTTTCACTGCCGTAGATACACCAATTCGGGTGCTGTTTATGGTGGGTAGTATAATATTTTTCACCGTAATTGTAGCCGACCGCTTGCAAAAGCGTTGCACAGCGCTGCGTATTTTCCCACGGCATATAATTGCTGCCGAAGGTGATGAAGCCATTTCCTTTCGGATCAAGCGCCCGCACCTGTTCGCAAAGCAGCTTTGTCGTTTGATAGCCGTCTTTAGCGTCCGCATGGGTATCAAAAATCTCATTACCGATGGACCACATGAGAATACAGGGATGATTGCGGTCACGCAACACCCAGCTTTTTATATCTTCCGCCTCATTTTCTTCAAAGAAACGGGCGTAATCATAAGGCGTTTTGGCTTTTTTCCACATATCAAACGCTTCGTCAATGACCAGCAAGCCTATCTCATCGCACAAATCCAATACCTGTCGTGCGGGTGGATTATGCGATGTGCGCAAAGCATTCACGCCCATATCCTTCATCAGACGAAGCTGCCGTTCGGCCGCATCCTTATAAAAAGCCGCGCCCAAAGCGCCCAAATCATGATGCAAACATACGCCATGCAGCTTTAAGTGCTGACCGTTCAAAAAAAGCCCCTTATCTGGTGTCAGCTTCACGGTACGAAAGCCAATGCGCCGCCGAATGATTTCATCATTGTCGAGCAGAATTTCAAGTGTATACAGATTGGGTGAATTTGGACTCCACGGTGCAGCATTGTGCAAGATATAAACGAAATCAGCACTGCTATTGAAAATTTTTTCGTTTTTCTTGACCAGCATCTCTCCCTGCAGGCTGAATAGACAAAATGTCACCTTTTCACCGTCCGGCGCATTTTCCGTTTCGCAATGCGCCGTCAGAAGCCCATCGCCAGAAAAAACGTCATAACGGGTTGTGACATAATCCCCATCCGGCACAAAATGGCGATTTGGCAAAACCCAAAGATAAACATCTCTGAAAATGCCCGCACCGGAATACCAGCGTGAATTAGGGGCTTGATGCCGAGCATGAACGATAATTTCATTCTGTCCCTTCTTCAAAAAGGGCGTAAGCGCGACACGAAACGCCGTGTAGCCATATGTATGGGCTGCGGCGCGTTCTCCATTCACCAGCACCTCGCTGTCCATATACACGCCGTCAAACTCCAGCATCAGCAGCTTATCAAGATTTTCCACATTCAGCGTTCGGCGATACCAGCCCTCAGAATCTTCATATAAATTTTCATGTCGGGCAATCAGCCAATCGTGCGGCAAATCGACAGCCGTCCATGTGGTTGCTTTTGCTTCTTGTAGTGTTTCTCCGATGGGCGTTTTCAAAAATTCCCATTGATCATTCAAGAGCTGCTTCACGCTGTCCTCCCCCTTCAACCGGCTTTTTCTTTTTTTTCATTGTAGCATTTTTCAAGATATATT
>CAVJHY010000078.1:0-3932 GCA_963649405.1 bacterium | reverse complement strand
TTGCTGAATACAAGCATCGGTTGCTTAATGGAAGGAATGCATCTTATAAAAAGTCAGTGCATTTCCGCAGGAAAATCTCTGTATCATCCAATCTCTTTTCTAATTATACGCTCCATTCCTATAACGAAGTGCCGAATGAGGTATACAAGGATTTGGACTTCAGCGGCATCGTCTGCCATTCTAAGTTCCGCCCTATCAAATCAAAAATCCGTTTACAAAATCATTTGATTTTTCTTTCAACCGAACAAGGAGTGATGCTATGAAGGCCGCCATCATCAATCCGCGTGCTCCGCGGGCAGCCAATAAAAGAATGCCTTGGCGCACCTATATGCGCAGATACGGCACGCTGTATTTGTTGCTCCTTCTCCCCATGATTTATGTGGCTGTGTTTAAGTATGCGCCTATGGTCTACATTCTGGGCGCATTTAAGCAGAATAACATTTTCAAGCCGCCGTGGGAACTGCCGTGGGCTAAGAACAGCGGCATGGAATGGTTTATTAAGGCGTTCAAGGATCGCAGCTTCCGCGAAGCACTCCGTAACACGCTGACGCTCAATTTGCTTGACCTTGCGGCAGGTTTTCCTGCGCCCATCATTCTGGCGCTGCTCCTGAATGAGCTTGCCTTCAAGCGCTTCAAAAAAATCACGCAGACGGTTTTATATCTGCCGCATTTTCTGTCGTGGATTATCATTTCCGGCTTGGCACTTCGCCTTTTGGCGGACAATGACGGTCTCATCAATATCATCTACAAGGCTATAACAGGCGACCAGGACGCGACGCTTCCGTTTTTAAGCAAGCCAAACTGGTGGGTCGGCACATACATTGTGCTGGGCATTTGGAAAGAAGCCGGCTGGGGCACCATCATCTATCTGGCAGCGCTGACTGCCATCAGTCCGGAACTTTACGAGGCAGCCGCCGTGGACGGTGCAAACAGATGGCGTCGCATTTGGCACATCACCCTACCCGGTATTCGCTCTACCATCATCGTCATTTTGATTATGCGCCTTGGCCATATCTTGGGCAGCGAGTTTGACCGCCCGCTGGCACTGAGCAACAAACTGGTAACGAGCGTGTCCAATGTTATCTCCATCTTCGTCTATCAGCGCGGCATCAAGGGCAACCAGTTCTCCCTGTCCATTGCGGTCGGCTTGTTCCAATCCGTTGTTGGTGTCCTGTTCCTGCTGGGTGCAAATACATTGGCCAAGAAATTCGGCGAACGCGGAATCTGGTAAGGAGGTGAGAGTATGATTAAAAACAGGAAATCGAAGGTTGCTGATATCATCATCGCCGTCATCTGCTTTATGTTGATGTTCATCTGCCTCCTCCCTATGCTGAATGTGCTGGCACGCTCCCTCTCCTCCTCTTACTACCTGATTCGCAATGAGGTCACGCTATGGCCGAAGGGCTGGAATTTGGATGCCTATAAAACCGTTCTCCAAAACACCAAATACACGCATTCCATGAGCTTCACAGCCATCCTGACACTCTGCTGCACGGTGTTCTCGCTGCTGATGACGGTCATGTGTGCCTTCCCGCTGATTTTTGATCAGATGCGCGGGCGCAAGGTCATCAACAGTCTCATCGTCTTCACCATGTACTTCAGCGCCGGTACGATTCCGAACTATCTGCTAATGAAAAATTTGAATTTGCTCAACACCGTTTGGGTACTTGCCATTCCGAGCTGTCTGAGCATTTACAACACTATCATCATGCGTTCGTTCTTCTTCAGCGTGCCGGAGAGTTTGCGCGAAGCGGCTGAAATTGACGGTGCAGGTCCGATTCGTATGCTGGTGCAGATTTATCTGCCTCTGTCTCTTCCCGTGCTGGCAACGCTTGCTCTTTTCTATGCCGTTGGTCGCTGGAACGGCTTCTCCGATGCGCTGATGTATTTGAACGACAAGCGAAGTGACATCTACCCCATTCAGCTTTATCTGTACAACATTCTCCAAAACGCCACCAGCACGGAGGTCGCCACGCAGGAAGGCTTCTCCACGCCAGGCGTTGGTGAAACGCTCAAAATGGCGACCGTCATGTTCGCCACCGTGCCGATTCTGCTGGTTTACCCTTGGTTGCAGCGTTACTTTGTGACCGGCGCGACCATCGGCGCGGAAAAAGGATAACCCTCTATCCCCTTGTTCCAAATTGGGTGGATGCCCAATGATTTTATTTTAAGGAGGATTTTCCATGAAACGGTTTCTCGCTTCTCTTCTGCTCGTCGTCATGCTGCTCACCTGCGGCTTGATGTCCGCGTTCGCTGCGGATGATGGGTTTGTGGACGGCAAGTTCACCACGACCCGCCACATCACCGTCGAAGTCTACAACCGCCATAACGACGGCGGCTCTGACCCCACCTCCAGTGTCTTCGCCGAATTCATCAAGAAGGGTATGCTGGAAAAGTACAACATCGAGGTCGAATTCGTTTCTGTCGGCCGCTGGACTGAGGTTGATGACTTGAACAACCTGTTGGCTGCCGGCGATGCGCCCGACATCTGCGTCACCTATTCCTACCCCACCATTCAGACCTATGCCAACATGGGCGGCATCACCAACCTGACCCCATATCTGGAAGAAAACAAGTCTCTTCTGGGCAACCTGTGGGAGCTGCTGGGTGATGGCAACATCTACTATGATCAGGATCCTGACACCAAGGAGCTCTGGGCCATTGAAGCGATTCTGGCCGACAACGCCCGCATTAACACCTTCATCCGTGAGGACTGGCTCAAAAAGCTGAATCTTGAACTGCCCACCACTGAGGAAGAATTCTACAACTGCTTGGTCGCCTTCAAGAAAAATGCCGAGCTGCTGCTGGGTGAGGATGCCGACAAGATGACCCCCTACACCACCTCTTACGATGTCGGCTGGCGCAACGACCTGCTGTGCGTCTCCTATGTGCCCAACGATGCGACTGACAAAGAGCTGTACATCAATGGCTTTGATGATCGTCATCTCCTCTATCCGAACTACAAGGAAGGCATCCGCGTGTTGAACAAGTGGTACAATGAGGGGCTCATTTGGAAGGACTTCGCGCTGTATGGATCCGGCGACACCACCGAAGATGATATGCTGAAGGCCGGCTTCGTGGGCGCTTTCCAGCACAACTGGGACTACCCCTACCGCAATGGTGAGGATTCCATTCAGGCAAACCTCAAGAGAAATGTTGGTGAAGATGCGGCTTATGTTGCCGTTGACTGCTTTAAGAATGACGCAGGCGTGTATCGCAAATTCTTGGCCAACAGCGTTGACCGCAAGGTTTTCTTCCCCGCCACCAACGATGAACCTTTGGCCTCCCTGCTCTATTTGGACTTCATCTCTGATGCCGACAATCTGCTTTACTTGCAGATGGGCGAAGAAGGCATTAACCATGAGCGCACCGAGAGCGGCGCTTATAAGACATTGGCCGCAACCGGCGAATATATCATGAACTCCGGCATGAATATCGACCATACCATCACCGTGAATGGTTTGTACATCGGCGAATACACCTACGCTTCCAAGGCACTGACCTATCCGCCCACCGATCCGAGCTATATCGAAATCGCCAATGCCTGTGCCAAGAATGAAGGCCGTATCGTTCCTGCCTTCCATGTGGGTGCTATCGCTTCTGAAGAGGGTGTCGGTACGGCACTGTCCGAAAAGCGTGATACCTTCCTTTGCCAAGCCATCGTCGCCTCCACCGAAGACTTCGATGCCGTGTTTGATGCCGGCATGGAAGACTATCTCGCTTCCGGCGGTCAGGACATCATTGACGAACGTGCAGAAAAGTTTGCTCAGTATTATGGTGATTGATGGACGGTAAGTCCTAATCTCTTAGCTTCATAGTATTTGCCGCTGGTCGGAATTTCCGCTCGGCGGCATTTTTTGGGGTCAATGTAAAAATTTGTGTGGTGTCAGCTTGTAAGAGTGCAAAATAAAGAGATCTCTGCGACAATAGTG
>CAVJHY010000077.1:0-9537 GCA_963649405.1 bacterium | reverse complement strand
AGCATAAAAAATTGCCTCCTGCAAAGGGGACTTGGTCTTCCAAATCCCCCGATTCATTATCGATACGCAGTATAGCACAAATGGGGGCAAAATACAAGAAAATCAAATGCACAGTCAAAAAACGCCCGCATCGCGGACATTCATGTTTTTGATTAGTTCACCTGATAAATTCCCTGCGGTAAGCAGCGGCGGATCATGGTGACCATTTCTTCGCTCGGCTCGATGATGATAATGCGCTTATTGCCGTCCTTTTCAAAGTAAAAATAGAAGAGGTCGGCATCGCGGTTGACGAACCAGTTATTGCGCTTCACATTGGGGGTGTTGATATAGCGGTTGAAAGAGCCGGAAGCGACCTTGCCGCAGGCGGTGATATTTTTGAGGGTCATGGTGCCCAGATTCTTGCGCTTTTTGTTGTTGAACACCTGCGCAAAGTCCATCACGCCGTTGGTGAAGGTGTACTCGTACTCGGTGCGGATGGTGTCCTTTTTGAGCCAGAACAGCACGGCAATGCCGCCGAAAATCAGGGTAGAGGCGACAGAAACGAGCAAATCCGTGCTGAAGCCGCTCGCCGCATAGACATAAACCAGACTTTGCAGATTCATGACGGCAATCAGGGCGCTTAAAATCATGATAATCCAAGCAAGCCCCAGCATCACGGTCTGCAAGCCGGTGTTCTTTCTCGTTGCCACTTCTTCCATAAATTGATCCATCATTGAAAACAAGCCTCCTTTTGTTAGGGCATCCCGGATTTAGTGGGTAGTGATTAGTGGATAGTGGATAGCAAGTTAGCTGTTAGATGAGATACCTCATAAACCTGACACAAAATGCATGATTTTTATGCAAAAACGATGAGGGTCATAATTAGGCCGACCAGTACGCCGCCTAAGACCTCCAAGGGGGAATGACCGACTAGCTCTTTGAGCTTTTCGTCCGTCAGGGGCTTGCCTTCCATGAACAGCTCGCGCAGGATTTGGTTAATGACCTTGCCCTGCCGTCCCGTTTCATAGCGCACACCCATTGCGTCATAAATGACGACGACCATCAGGGCGAAGGTGATGGCGAACATCGTCGTGCCGAAGCCCTCCTGAAGCCCAGTAGCGAGCGCCAAGGAAAAGACAAACGCCGAATGGGAGCTTGGCATGCCGCCCATGCCGAAGCAGCGGTGCCAGTCCATCTTTTTTTCAATCGCCCACGAAATCAAAAATTTGAGAAGCTGTGCCACCAGCCAGCTTAAACAGCAGGCAACCAGCACACGGTTTTCAAGGATTGTTGCCGGACTCAAGACTACCTCGTCTCCTTAATAAATTTCTATATCATTTTACTCTTGCAAGGGTATCCCGCGCAAGGGTCTGCAAAAATTCTGCCTTTATTCCGAAATTTGACAGCGCTGCACAGGCTTCCTCGGTGAGCTTCTCCGCGTCTTTTCGAGACTTTTCGATACCGTAGAGCGCCGGCCATGTCAGCTTGCCCTCGACGGCATCCTTACCCGCCGTTTTGCCGAGCGCGGCCGTATCGCCGAGAACATCCAACAAATCGTCAATAATCTGGAACGCAACGCCCATTTTTTCGCCGTAAACGCGGGCAGCGGCGCACTGAGCTTCGTCCGCTCCCGCCAAAATCAGCCCTGCCTCGACCGGCGCGGTCAAGAGACAGGCGGTTTTCTTGGAATGGATGGCGCTCACCAATTCCGGCGTTGGCGCTTCGCCCTCGCGGGTGACATCAAGCGTCTGTCCGGCGATCATCCCCTGCACACCCGCGTTCTGCGCAATGACGCGCATGGCTTGAAGCGCCTTGGGATGGTCGGAGGCAAGCATCGTTTCAAACGCCAGACTTTGCAGGGCATCGCCTGCCAAGATTGCCACAGCCTCGCCGTAGACCACATGGTTGGTAGGCTTGCCGCGCCGCAGGGTGTCGTTGTCCATCGCGGGCAAATCATCATGAATCAGGGAATAGGTATGAATCATTTCAAGGGATACGGCGAAACGGAGCGCTTCCGCGCCATAGGGCATAAGCATATCATGCGCCGCCAAGAGCATCACGGGGCGCAGACGCTTGCCGCCCGCCAGCAGGGAATAGCGCATCGCGCCGCGCAAAGGCTCCGGCACACCGTCCGGCACACAGGTATTTAATGCGTCCTCGACAGCCGTGCGATAGGCGTTCATCCGCTCATTCATGGCGCATCCTCCATTGGCTCAGACCGCCCGCCCTTTAATTCCAGCATTTTCTTTTCGGCGGCATCCAGCTCGGCACTCAGCTCTCGCGACAGGGCAATGCCGCGCTCGTAGCTTTCCAAGGACTGCTGCAGGGTCTGCCCGCCGTCCTCCATTTGGCTGACCAGCGTTTCCAAGGCGCTCAGCTTTTCCTCAAAGGTCATATCGTTGCTCAAACGGGTCGCCCCTTTCTGCACTTAGGGTATGGACGCGCACACGGCCGTCCTTCAAAAGCAGGGTCATGTCGGGCTGCACTTTGGCAATGTCCGTGACTGCCGCGTCACCCGCCAGCACCACGGCATAGCCGCGCTCCAGCACGGCGGCAGGACCGAGCGCCTTTAGGCGGTCGGCAAGGGCAGGGACACGGGCTCTAAGCGCCGCAAGCTGCTTGTCCGCTGCCGCGTCCAAACGCTTCCTGCACAGCGCATTTTCTGCCTTCATTTTTTGGAGCAGCGCCAGCGGATGGCAGAGTGCCAGCCGTTTTTCGAGCGCGTTTAAGGCGGCGCGGCGGGTAACGACCGCATCATATGCTACCTTGAACACCCGCGCTTCCATTTTGCCTACGGTGTTTTGCAGCACCGAGCGCTCCTGCACCGCCAATTCCGCGGCGGCGCTGGGCGTGGCCGCCCGCACATCGGCGGCAAAGTCGGACAGCGTGACATCCACCTCATGGCCGACAGCGGAAATAATCGGCACGGGACAAGCATCAATGGCGCGGACGACAATTTCTTCATTGAACGCCCACAAATCCTCGATGGAGCCGCCGCCGCGCCCGATGATGATGACATCAACATTCGGAACTTGCGACAGCTCATAAATGCCCTGCGCGACATCCTCTGGCGCGCCCTCGCCCTGCACTTTAGCGGGACGTAGGAGGAGCTGAACGGAAGGGTTGCGCCGACCGGCAACCCGCGCAATATCATGAATGACAGCGCCTGTCCGCGCCGTCACAATGCCCACAATCCGCGGGAGCAGGGGCAAAGGGCGCTTCTTGGAGGCATCGAATAGCCCTTCGGCTAAAAGCTTTTTCTTGAGTGCCTCAAACCGGAGGTGCAGCTCGCCCAAGCCTTCCTGCGTCATGTGAACGGCATAAAACTGATAGCTGCCGGAGGCGACATACACGGACGCGCTGCCGCGCAGCACCACGCGCATACCGTCTTCCGGACGGAAGCTCATACCCAAGGTGTTCTGCCGAAACATCACGCACTGAATGCGGCTCTGCTCGTCCTTGAGTGAAAAATAGTAATGCCCGGTCACATGGCATTTGAAATTGCTGATTTCGCCGCGCAGCTCCACATCCTGCAAAATGGGGTCGCCCGCCAAGGAGCGGCGTACATAATCGTTTAAGTCCGTGACCGTCAGCCGCCAGCTCACAGCCGCGCCTCAGCCAAGGAAACAGTGTTCTGCATCAGCATGGCGATGGTCATTTTGCCGACCCCGCCGGGTACGGGCGTGATAAAGCCCGCCTTTTCGGAAACCGCGTCAAAGTCCACATCGCCGACAATTTTTCCGTCCACACGGTTGATGCCGACATCAATGACCGCCGCGCCATCTTTTACCATATCGGCGGTGATGAAATGAGACTTGCCCACGGCGGACACGAGAATGTCCGCCTGCTTGGTAATTTCGGAAAGATTCTCCGTGCGGCTGTGACAGATGGTCACGGTGCAGTTCTCGTAAAGGAGTAAAAGCGCGGTCGGCTTGCCCACGATGTTGGAGCGGCCAATGACCACAGCGTGCTTGCCCGAAAGCGGGACATTGCCGGACTTTAACATATAGAGGATGCCACGCGGCGTGCAGGGCTGAACGCCGGACGCGCCCTTGAAAAGCCGCCCTGCGTTCAAAAGATGGAAACCGTCCACATCCTTGTCCGGGCGAATCGTCTGAAGCGCAGAAGCCTCGTTTAAGTGCTTGGGCAGGGGGAGCTGCAATAAAATGCCATCGATTTTGTCATCCACATTGAGAAGGTGAAGCTGTTCTTCCAGCTCTTCCTGCGTTGCTTCCTTGGGCAAAAGCACGGTGCGCGAAAAAATGCCTAATTTTTCGCAAGCCTTGGCCTTGGAGCGCACATAGGTCTGGCTGGCAGGGTCATCGCCCACCAACACGACAGCCAAGCCGGGCGTGATGCGCCTCATTTTCAGCGCGTCCACGCGGACAAGCACCTCGTTCATGACCTGCTGTGACATTGCTTTTCCATCTAAAATCACTGCCATGCCTCTGCCATCCTTTCCGCGCCCAGCAGCGCCACGCCGACTGCATTGTCGCCCGATAATTCGGGTCGTCCAAAATGTAAAGAAAGCCCCAGCCGTCGCTTTTCGTTACGCGAAATCAACATTTCCCGAAGCCGCGCCGAGGAAATCACCCCGCCCGCTAACAGCACGGTTTTTTCGCCTGTCGCGTCCGCCGATGCGCATAAAAGCCGCAGAACGGAACGGCACAGTACGCTGTAAACCTCTGCGGCGATTTCGCCGCCGGATAATCTGCCTTCGTCAATCAGCCGCATCAGCGCTGCTTCCGCGCCCGATAAATGGCAGGAAAGCCCGTCCATTGACACGGGAATCAGGGCTTTGTCCTGATGTCCCGCCGCTAAACGCTCCAGCTCAGGTCCTGCCGGAAAGGACAGTCCTAAACGAACGCCCACACGGTCAACAAGCTGCCCCGCGTGCAAATCGGCGCTGGTCGCTAATGGGGGTAAGCGCTCACCTTCCACGTGCAAAACATCTGTCGTGCCACCGGATAAATGAAGCGCCAAATAATGGTCGCCAACGATGCCGGAATCCACCCGCGCAGCGCGTAAATGTCCGCGCTGATGCGTGGTTGTAAAAAGCGGCACGCGCAACGCGGCGGATAAGGAACGCGCCACACCTAACCCGACAGAAAAAACAGGCATATAAGAATCCAAACCGTCCACGGGGGAGGCAGAGGCACAGACCGCGCCAATCGGCTCATCGGTCAAACGCAAAAGCTCCTCTATGAGCGGCGGAAGCTGCTTCATATGCGCAAAAACGGCCTCGCTCTGGCGAAGGCCGCGTTCTCCGTGCTGAACGGGCAAAAGCTGCCGCCTGCCCTCAAACGCGCCGCCCGCATGGGCGAACGCAACGGAGGTGGTGTAGCAGCTCGTATCAATGCCCAGTGCAATCATGCCTGAGCATCCTCTTTCGGCATATCTTCAGCGGGCTTTTCCGCTTCGGCTTTGTTTTCACCGCGCAGGAAAGCGCCTAAAACGCCGTTGATGAAACGCCCGCTGTTTTCCGTAGAAAAACGGTTGGCCAGCGCCACAGCCTCGCTGCAAATGACGCTTTCAGGCGAATCCTTGATGTAGGTCAGCTCATAGATCGCAGCGCGCAGGATGCTTAAATCCACCCGTGAAATGCGTTCCAGCGTCCAGCCGACCAAATGAGCGGAAATGATTTCGTCCAGCTCGGCGGCCTTTTCGCGGACACCGTTCACAATGCTGTCAATATACGCCTGATCGTTCCCCTCCGGGGTAAACTCAATCAGTTCGCGGAGCGTCTCCTCGCCGCCATCCCCGCCGAGCATACTTTCATAAACCATCTGCACGGCAGCAGCGCGTGCGCTTCTTCGAGCCATTTCTTCCCACTCCCATTATCAAGCTACACACAGAATACTCTGTATCGATGCAGCAATCTGTATTGTGTATCGATTTTCCTTTTTTGGAAGGCTTGGAAACCTTTTTGCCTTTTATCTAAAAGGAAAAAAGGTTTCCAAAAAATCTGCGTTATTCCGCGTCGTCCTTCTTCTCGTCCTCGTGTTCGGGGGCGTAGTCGGGCGGATAGACGGTCTTTTCACGGCCGGCGGATTCACTGCCGGGGAAATTATTGCTGCGCTGCGGAAAGAGCTTGTTGACAATCTTCGCTAAGAACGCCTTCTTGTCCTTCACACCGCCAATGAACACACCCAGCAGCATAATCGCCACGACTAATAGGGTGCGCCAGAAACCCAGTAGCAGGAATAGAATGCCCAGAACCAGACCGGCCACGCCCATCAAAGCGGCGCATTCCGGTGTGCCAATGCTCAAACAACTTTTGAATTGCTCCTTCAAATCAGGCTTTTGCTCACTCATGTTCAGACACCTCTTCGCCATCAGCCTTCGTCGTGTTCTCCTCGGCGGGCTGCTCCTCGACAGATTCTTTGGACTCGGCTTCAGCAGCAGCTTCCGGCGCTTCGACAGCCGCTTCGGCGGGCGCTTCGGCGGCTTCCTGCTCCTCCGTCACTGATACGACAGGCTCTTCGGGAAACTCGCTGAAAAGCCCCTCGGAAATGTGATCCTCTTCCTTGACCAGCTTCTCTTCCGCTGTTTCGGAAGCCTCGGCGGGCGCTTCGGGAGCGGGCGCTTCCGGCATGGTCGCGTTGGCCTCTTCATGTCCGAAAATCCGCTGATGCAGGGGCTTCTTAGCTTTTTTCTCCTTCACGGCGGGCGCGGGCTGATTCTCGACTAAATAGGGCGAATCACCAATGCCCGTTTCCGTTGTCTCGACAGATACACGCACCTCGCGCACTTCAATGCCGGAAGACACCGCCAGATACTGCCGAATCTGCTTTTGCAGGGACGCAACCGCCAGCGGGATGGAAATGTTGTTCGCTAAGGAAATCCGTAAATCCACAGTCACGCCATCACGGGCGTTTTGAATGACCATTGAGGAAAGGGTCATTTCCTCGTGCATATCCACGCATTTCTTGACAAGGTTTTCAATCGCCTTGATTGCAATGCGCAATTCACCATTGTCCGTCTGCTGCACCACAAACCCTTTGCGGTTTTCACGCAGCTTGGACGGCAGGAAGGCAAGGAACACCGCGCACAACACCAGCAGAATGCCAATGCACAAAGTCCCAAGACGCGGCCATGAAAAGAAACTCCCCTCCACGACCTCCAGCACGACACGGGGCTGCAAGATGCACAACACCATCAGCCCAATGCCTACGGCAAAAACAAACAGCGCAGACAAAAACAGCAACAGACGTTCCTTAATCTTTAATTTCATAGTAACCTCCTCGCGGCTCAATGAAATCACGGTGCATCGTGCTTTCGCGTTCGACAGTTACTGTTCTTCCGCCGCAGCTTCAGCTTCTTCCTCGGCAATTTCTTCGGCGACGGTCGCGTTTTCCGGCTCGGATGCATCGCAAGCGGGTGCTTCCTCGGCAGGCTCTTCGACAGCTTCGTTTTCGGCTTCCGCTTCTTCAGCGGCTTCCTCAACGGCTTCATCGGCATCCGCCACAGGCTCTTCGTCCTTCGGCTCGTCCTCAGTGGGTGCTTCGGACGCGGGGGCTTCCTCAGCCTTCGGCGCTTCGGCGGGCGCTTCTTCAGTCTTTTCAGGCGCGGACTTAATCGGTGCTTCCAGCACGGCGGTGTGCGCGGCCTCTAAGCCGGCCTTGGCCGCCTTCTTTTCCTTTTCAAAGCTGACACCCTGCACATGCACATCCACACGCACCACGTGCAACCCTGTCATGGTCTCGATGGCCTTGCGGACATTCTCCTGCACCTCGGATGCGACCTTTTGAATGGGCTGACCGTATTCGATGATGGCATAAATATCCACAGACGCTTCTTCCGTGCCGATTTCCACGCGCACGCCACGGGTGATGTTGCGGTTGCGGCCGATAATATCGCCGATGCCGCCGCTGGTACACATTCCGGCAAGACCCTCGACCTCGTTCGCGGCCACGCCGGCGATAATTGCAATGACCTCGTTCGCATAGGTAATGGTGCCGCCGTTTTGTAAATCGACATCCGCATTCACGGGAAGGTTGTCCTTCTTGGGAGTAGGCATAATCATAGCACCTCCTTTTCAGGTTCTATATAGTATACCAAATAATATGATGAGTGTCAAAAAACATTTTGTGAATGTTTGTGAGCTGTTAGCCGTTAGCTGTTAGTAGTTAGCATGATATAATGATTTCTAAATTTGCTAACCGCTTATTCTCGTCACGGAGTCAGTCTGTTCGGACCGCGGAACAGGAACATAACTTCCTTAATGCTGATGCCCAGCAGCAGCATGGTCAGGCGGTCAACGCCCAGACCGAAACCGCCGTGCGGCGGGCAGCCGTAGCGGAAGAACTCAAGATAGAATTTGACATCCTCGCCCAAGCCCTTTTCTTCGGCCTGTGCGCGGAGGCGGTCATAGCGATGCTCACGCTGTGCGCCGGTGGTAATTTCCGTGCCGCGCCAGATGAGGTCATAGCCCTGCGGCATGCCGTTCTCGTCACGCATATGATAGAATGCACGCTTTTCGGGACCGTAGTCCGTCACGAACAGGAATTCGTGATCGAACTTGTCCATCGACAGCTTGGCGCACAGATGCTCCGCTTCGGTGGTCAGGTCGTTCTTCTCGCTGTCGGGGCAGGTGTAGCCGTAGCGCTCTTCCAGCTCCTTGTACACATCGCACAGTTTCATTTCGGGGAAGGGCAGGGTCGGCACAACGGTCTCTAAGCCGTACAGCTCCTTGATTTGGTCGCCGTACTTCTCCTTCACCTGTTTGAGCGCGTATTGGAGCAGCTCCGCTTCCATCGCCATGACATCACGGAAAGAGTCAATCGCGCTCATTTCAAGGTCAAAGCCGGTGAACTCGGTCGTGTGTTTGTTCGTGTAGGACTTCTCGGCGCGGAATACGGGACCGACTTCAAAAATGCGGTCGAAACCGGCGGCCATCGCCATCTGCTTGTAGAACTGCGGGCTTTGCGCTAAGTACGCCTTGCGGTCAAAATACTTGACCTCGAACACATCCGCGCCGGATTCGCTCGCCGCGCCAATCAGTTTTGGCGTGTGAATTTCCATAAAGCCCTTGTCCAGCAGGAAAGAACGCATCGCATTGACCAGCGCGGTCTGCGCCTTAAAAATCAGGGTATTCTTGTCGGTGCGCAGGTCAACCCAGCGGTAGTCCAAACGGCTGTCAATGGCGGCATCCTTGGAGATGGGCAGGGATTCGGCAATGGACTCAATCTGCATCTTTTCGGGCAGCATCTCAATGCCGCCCATCTTTACAAAGCTGTTTTCGACCACCATGCCCTCCGCCGTGATGACGGATTCGACGGTGAGCTGGTCAACCAGCGCGGCAATTTCTGGATTCTTCTCCTTTTCCACCGTGAGCTGCAGACGACCCGTGTGGTCGCGTAAAACCAGAAATGCCATCGTGCGCTTGTTGCGAATGTTCTCGACAAAACCCTGTACCTTGTTGACCTCGCCGTGCTTCAGGTCGGCGATAAGTGTGCGCTCCATGGATAATACTTCCTTTCTTGTTAGTGGATAGTGATTAGTAGATAGTGATTAGTGGATAGTGGATAGTGGACAGACGGTTAGTCGTCAGGGAAT
>CAVJHY010000076.1:0-9555 GCA_963649405.1 bacterium | reverse complement strand
AAACCATCGATTTTTGCAATCGCATCTGACACAAAATTCACTATTTATCGCGCTACCTCATTTGTGCGGTGCTGCCTTAATCGAACAGTTCCTTTGCGTGTTCTAACGCGGACTGCAGATTTTCAACCAGCGCTGCAAACTTCTCACGGTAGTCCTGAGCGGTCTTACGCAGCTCCTTCAGCTCGTTTTCCAGCGTCTCGCGTTCCTTCACCAAGTCCTGATTTTCCTCGGACACAGAGCCTTTCGCCTCGCTGATGATGCGCTCGGCTTCCGCCTTGGCCTCGGCGACGGTGTTATCATACACTTTCTGGGCGCTGCGCAGCATACGGGCGGCTTCCTCGGAGAAGTCTTGAGCGCTCTTCTTTTCCTCCACAATCGCGGCGGGGGCGGGGACGGCGGCAGAGGGGATGCTGTTCACCGCAGGCTGGTTGAAGACATTGGAGCCTGCCTGAGACAGACGGCTTTGCAGTTTAACGATGTCGTTCTGCATCTGCTCCATTTCGTCGCAGATTTCATCCAAGAATTCATCGACTTCCTGCGGGTCATAACCGCGCATTTTGGTCTTAAATTCCTTTTCCTCGATCATGGTGACAGTGATGCCCATTGGGAAACAGCTCCTTTCCAGCGGTGGGTATCCCCGACCAAATTCGGTGGGCGCTAAGTGTGCCTTTTGCGCCATCAGCTTTGCTATGAAATCTCGACTTACACTTCGAGTAAGCCTTCGATTTCTCCGCTTGCACCTGACGCAAAATTCACTACTTATCATCCCGCCTCATTTATGCGGTGCTACCCAAGTAATTAAGAGAAGATTATGTTAAATACAAACAGGACAAGCAAAGTCAGCAGCACGCCGGAGAGCGGACCGATGTCAAACGGCATCCTGCGCCCTTTCAGCACCTTGGCGGCGATGGAGCGTCCCGTGCTGACTGCCGGTTCGACGATTCTTTCCAGCAGCACCGTCCAGCGGTTCTGCGGCGTATCCGCCAAGGAAATCAGCGCCCAAACGAAGGTCAGCAGGGCATACACCTGAATGATTTTCCGAATGATGGAAATCAATGAAATCAACCCCCCTGTCATTCCGCTTCAGCCATGTCCTCTTGCTCTGAAGCATAGTCTACGCGATCCGGCGCATAGCCGCTGCCCGCCGGCTGTGCCTCAAAAGGGGGTGTTTCCGGCGCGTTCTGCGGACGCTGGGCGAAGAAGGCCGCACTCTGCACCTCCGGCGCGGGACTGCGGCGAGCAAAACCCTGCGCATCCTGCCGCTGCTGGGGCTGATATTGCGGTTGCTGATAGCCCTGCGGCTGATAGTTTTGCGCCTGATACTGCGGCTGATACTGCGTCTGGTAGCCGTTCTGCTGCGATGCACCGTAACGCGGCTGCTGCGGCGGCTGTGGCTGTGTGGGACGCGGCGCACCGTTCATCTGGCTGGTAATCTGGTCTGCAAACACATTTACAATGCCGGGGGCAAGCAGGTAAGCGGCGTAGCGCGAAACCTTCGTGATGGTGGCGGACAAAGAGAAGCACGCGCCGGACAAAGTGTCCACATAGCGGCGCATTTCGGCGGGGTCTGACACGCTGTCCATGACCACGATGAGCGCATCCCCTGCGCGGAGCAGGGCGATGGCGCTGCGGCATTCATTGATGCCGCGAACATTCATCACGCGCATATTCAGCCCTTTTTCCGCCGTCTGCGTGTTTTGCGGCTGCTGCATCTGCGCTTGCTGCTGAGGCGGCTCCTGCTGATATTGACCGGGGAAGGGAACGACATTCTCCTCCCTGTTCATATGCTGCTGCACCCTGCGATTGCGCGGGGGCTGCGGCTGCTGGGCGGCAAACTGAGAATAAAACGGCTGTTGCGCCTGCTGCTGAGGCTGTTGCTGGGGACGGTACTGCGGCTGCTGATAATTCTGCTGGTAGGGCGCATACTGCTGCTGCGCCTGCTGACCAAAGAGCGGGTCATAATTCGTTTGCTGAGGCTGCTGATAGCGCTGCTGCGGCTGATACTGCTGTTGATACTGCGGCTGTCCGTAATTCATTGGCTGATAAGGCTGCTGCTGTGCAAACTGCATATCCGGCTGCTGCGGCTGCTCGTCTTCCTCCTTCTGTTCCTCTCTCTGCACGGAATCTGCATAAAAGAAACGGTCCATAAGACCCGCCATTTTGTCCTTGGTCTGCTTAAAAAAATTGCCCAGAGCCATGAAGTACCTCCTAAAATCGGCATCCCTGCCCAAATTCGGTGGGCGCTAAGTGTGCCATCTCATTCGTGCGGTGCTGCCGTAGAAAATAATGCGTATCTCAAGCGGAAAATAATGCGCGGCCTATGCGCACCATCGTTGCCCCTGCGCGGGCGGCTAATGCATAATCATTGGACATACCCATCGAAAGCTCGGTGAGCCGTTCTGGAAAGCGGGAGACATCCCGCAAGCGTTCAAGACAGTGCCGTGTTTCCGTAAACCATTGAAACAGCCTGTCATCCTCAGCGCCAAGCGGCAGGATGGTCATCAAGCCTTGCACGCTGATGTTTGGCAGAGCCTCGCAAAATGTCAGAAAGCTCGGAAGCTCCTCAGGCGATACACCGGCCTTTTGCTCTTCGCCGGACACATTCACCTGAAGCAGCACGGGCATTACCAGCCCGTTCTTGCCTGCCTGACGGTCAATCTCCTGCGCAAGCTCCGGTCTGTCAAGGGAGTGAATCAGGCAAACCTCTCTTATTATATATTTAACTTTGTTGGTTTGCAACCGCCCAATCATGTGGAATTGAAATTTTCCCTCCAAAAAGGGCAGTTTTTCCTGCAAAACCTGCACTCTGTTCTCCGCAACATCCCGAATGCCCATACCCGATAGGGGCAAAATCCGCTCCACGGGCGCTGTCTTGGTGACGGCAATGATCATCGGCATCCGTCCCCACGGCGCACTCTCTTTCTCTAACACGGTACGGATTTGCTTGAGATGACCCTCAAGCAATTCTTCTGCAGACATGATGCACCTTCTTTCACGGAGTGGATATTGGTTAGTGGATAGTGAATAGTGGATAGATAGAGTGTTGTGCGGTAGCGGTCAGGGATAAGGGAACAGGAAATAGGGATTAGAGCTTAAGAAGAATACTTTTTGCTTCATTATTTGCTAACCGCTAACAGCTAACCGCTAATCACTAAAACAGCTTGACCGTCATTCCCTCATACAAATATCCCGTATTATTCGGCACGATATGGCTGACATCACCCTCTGTGGAGATGACGGTGACGGGGGTCCAATAGTTATTGCCCATTTCGTCCACAATGACCACGCCGAGCTGTCCGTATTGGCTGTACAGGGCGCGGGTGGGGACGGTCAGGCTGTCCACGTTTTCACCGAGCTGCACTTGGCAAGAGCGGATATACAGCACATTTTTGACATCCGCATCGGCCACCGTGAGGCGCACTAACAGCTCGCCGCCGGAGCGGGTGAAGGATTCAACGGTCGCATCCACCACCGTGTTTTCAAAGCTCTCAATGAGCAGCTTATAGGTACGCCCCGTGACGGGTGTCCAGTCCGTGTCCGAGCAGAGCATCAGCACAGCCCAGCCGCCATTTTTGACAAGGCGGTAAATGGCCACGGTGCTGCGGGAAGAAGTGGTGGAGCCTTCGGGAATGCTGCCGTTGAACATGGAGCGCACCTCGGAGGGGATAAAGGCTCCATAGGTGTTCATGTTCAGGGCTTCCTCGTAGCCGTCCGTGTAAAAGCTGACGATGCCGTCCGAGGCGGCAGCGTATTGCTTCGTCCAAGACGAAATGCGCTGGAGCTGGGTGTTTTCATCATCGTACAGGCGGGAGAGCTTCTGATCATCGGGGTATTTTTGCTTGAGGTAGGTCTGCCGCGCCTGAAGTGCTTGGGTCAGCAGGGTTTCTTGGTTGATGAGGCTGCCGCGTGCGCCGTGAATGAGCTGGCGCGTTTCCTTGGCCAAATCGCGCACCTGCGTGTCCAAGGTGGCGAGCTTCGTGTCCCTGCCCGTGCTGTTCGCGGTGATTAAGGTCTTGTGGTAGTCCTTAATCTGGTCGCGGTATTTCTGCAAGGTGGTTAATTCCTTGTTGTTAAAGCCGGATGTGTACACCGTGCAGGTGGGCGTACTGCGCTGAACCGCCTCGCCCTCCTCGACCAGATAATCGATTTGGGAGGCGCTTTCCTGCGTGTACACGGTTTCATTGCGCACAATGAGCGCATCGCCCGTATAGCGGGAGGACAGGGTCGCGCCGCCGACCGTCCCATACATGGCCTCGCCCGGTGCCAGCATCCGAATGACAGCGTAGCCGCCAAAGAGCAGTACCAACACGGAAATGATGATGTAGGGAGCGCGGGAGCGCTTCTTTTTCTTTGCCGGCAGTCCCGTGTTCGGCGTTCGATAGCCCTTCTTGGAGTCTGATTTTTCCTCCGGCATCACGCCGCCTTGCTGATACGGCCCGCCTGCTTGCTGCTGCATGGGCTGTGTGGGATTCGGCATATACCCGTTCGGGCTTTGGTAGGCGTTCTGCGCCCCATAAATCGGCGCTTGATACGGCTGATAGGGCTGCTGCGGGGTTTGATAAATGGAAGGATCTAACTGGGCGGGCGGCGGGACGCTGCCGCTCTGCTGCGTTGTTTGCGGCTGTTGCGGGGTCTGCGTCCACTGCGGGGCTTGCCCATTCGGATCATTAAGGTCTCTGTCCATGCACTCCTCCGTGCGGCTGTCCGCCAACGGCGAACGGCCATCATGCGTCAACAGTCAATGCATTGCCAAAAAAGTAACCTTGATATATTCGACACAAAATTGTAAAATCCTTGAAAAAAATTCAAAATATTTGTTCATTTAAGAATTGCGCCGCGCTTTCCGCGCAACGGATGCCGTCAACGGCTGCCGACATAATCCCGCCCGCGTAGCCCGCACCTTCACCGACGGGAAAAAGACCGCGCAGGGAGCTTTGAAAATGCTCATCCCGCAGGATACGGAGAGGGCAGGAGGAGCGCGTTTCCACGGCGGTCAGCACGGCATCGGGATGGGCAAAGCCGCGCATCCGAGCATCCAAGAGCCGAATTCCTTCCTTTAAGTCCTCCGCAAACGGCGCGGGGAACAGCGCATTCAAGTCGCATAAGGTGACGGCAGGGCGATAGGTCGGCTGCACCTCGCCCAAGCGCACGGAGGCGCGACCCGCCAAGAAATCCTCCACGCGCTGCGCAGGCGCGAAATAATTTCCGCCGCCCAGCGCAAAGGCGCGTTTTTCGAGCATCCGTTGAAACACAAAGCCCGCCAGAGGGTGGTCATCCCCAAAATCCTCCGGCAATACATCCACGAGCAGGGCAGCATTGGCATTCTCGCCGTCCCGCGCATAGGGGCTCATCCCGTTCACGCACACGCCGCCCGTCCTGCTCGCTGCCGCGACTACCTGACCGCCCGGACACATACAGAAGGTGTATGCGCCGCGCCCGTCCTTCAATTTCGCAGACAGATGATATTCGGCGGCTGGCAGTGCCTTATCACCCGCAAAACGCCCGTACTGCGCCTTGTTTACCATACTCTGCCGATGTTCAATACGGAAGCCCAGAGAAAACGGTTTCTGCGCGGTATTTAGCCCCGCGTCATACAGAACGCGCTGCGTGTCGGCGGCGCTGTGACCAATGGCAGGCAAAAGGCAGTCCGTCCGAAGCTCATGGGTGCCGCTCTCATCCTCGTATACTACATGGGTCAGACGGCCTTTGTCCGTGCGAATACCCGTCATGCGGGCGTTAAAATGCACCTCGCCGCCCAAGGCGGATATTTCCTCCCGAATGGCCTTGACGACCTGCGGCAGCCTGTCCGTGCCGATGTGCGGCCGCGCCAGCACCAGAATGTCCTCCGGCGCACCATGCTCCACCAATTCTTTTAAGACGACGCGGCACAGCGGGCTTTTGATGCCTGTGGTCAGCTTGCCGTCCGAAAACGCGCCCGCGCCGCCCTCGCCGAACTGAATGTTACTGTTCTCGTCAAGGATGCGCTCCGTTTGGAAGCGCTCCACGGTTTTTTTGCGCTTGTCCACGCTCTCGCCGCGTTCTAACACGATGGGACGCAAGCCCGCCCGCGCCAGATACAGCGCCGCAAACAGACCGCCCGGTCCTAAGCCCACCACCACAGGCGGATGCGCGGGACGGTTGGAAATGGGCATAGCCTTCAAGCCCTTGGCAGGCTGTACGGCAGTCGCCTCGCCCGATTTCAGCCGCTTCAGCACAGCACCCTCGTCCGTCTTCAAGGCGACATCCACGGATACGACAAAGTGGACATCACCCTTGTCGCGGGCATCCACACTGCGCTTGGAAATGCGGCAGGAGGCGACAGCACTGGGCTGTACCCTTAGCTTTTTTATAGCCCTTTGAAAAGCAAACGCATCGCCCTCATGCAGCGGCAGGGCGATATTAGCTACCCGAAGCATTTTTGTTCCTTTCCTAATACAAACAATGAAAGGCATCACCGCACAATTCAGCAACGCGCAAAAATGTGCCTTTTGCGCCATCTACTTCTTGCAAAAATCTCGATTTACCTCCAGTAAATCATCGATTTTTGCAATCGCATCTGACACAAAATTCACTATTTATCGCGCCGCCTCATTTGTGCGGTGCTGCCGAAAAGCAACTTTGCAAAATTCTTGGGAATGCATGAAGGGGGGACGCATCCCCCCTTCATATCAAATCCGCAGCGGCGGCGTGTACGCTGCGAGGAGAAAAACCACGAAGAATCGTTTACGATTCGAGAGGGATTTTTCATTCCTATCAGATTTTCTGACCGTGCGGTTTATATCCGTGTTGAGCCGCACAAGAAAATCCGTAAACTCGAACAAATGAAATCCCATTTCATTTGTTCGGAAAGGGTGCCAACTTGTTGACGCCCTTACTTCAGGTGCCAAATCTTATCGTTATATTCCTTAATCGTCCTGTCGGAAGAGAACACACCGGACATGGCAGTATTGGTGATGGCCATGCGCAGCCACTTATCCCTGTCCCTGTAATCCTTTTCCACGCGGCGCTGCGCCATCGAATACGAGCCGAAGTCCTTGAGGACATAGTAGGGGTCGGAGAACAGGAGGTTGTGGTAGATGTCCTGCACCGCGCCTGCGTTGTCGGGGAACAATGTGCCGTCAATAATCTGCGTCAGCGCACGGCGCAGCTCGGCGTTCGTCTCGTAGATGTGCATGGGCTGGTATGTGCCTTCTTTGGTCAGGTCGCGGACGGTATCGGTGCGCATACCGAAGATGTAGATGTTGTCCATGCCCACACGGTCGGCGATTTCGATGTTCGCGCCGTCCATCGTGCCGATGGTGACGGCACCGTTCATCATGAATTTCATGTTGCCCGTGCCGGAGGCTTCCTTGCCGGCAGTAGAGAGCTGCTCGGACAAATCGGCGGCGGGCATCAGCGTTTCTGCGCCGGACACATCATAATTTTCCAAGAAGACGACACGCAGCATCTGCCGCGCCCGCGGGCTTTGGTCAATCATCTTGCTGATGGCCAAAATCATGCGGATGGTCTGCTTCGCCATGTGATAGGCGGGGCTGGCCTTCGCGCCGAAGATGAACACACGCGGAGTCATGACGAAATTCGGGTCGTCCATGATGCGGTTGTACAGAACGAGGATGTGCAGGGCGTTCAGCACCTGACGCTTGTATTCGTGCAGACGCTTGGCTTGCACATCAAACATGAAATCAGGGTCAACGGTCATCTTCTGGCGGGCGAACAGGAAATTGCTGAAGTTTTCCTTGTTACGGCGCTTGATGGTGGCGAACTGCTTGCGGAAGTCCTCGTCATCGCGGAATTTGAGCAAATCTTCCAAACGCTCCGGCTCGTGCTTCCAGCCATCGCCGATGGCATCGCAGATGAGGTCACGAAGACCGGGGTTGCAGACCATCAGCCAGCGGCGGTGCGTAATGCCATTGGTGATAGCGCTGAATTTTTCGGGCGTGAACTCGTAATAGTCGCGGAAGGTTTCGTTCTTTAGGATTTCGCCGTGGAGCTGGCTCACGCCGTTGACGGAATAGCACATGGACACGCACAGATTGGCCATATGCACCATGTTGTAGGCTGTAATGGCCATGCCCGCAATGCGCGGGTCGCAGCCATTGTGGTAATGGTTGGCAAGCCGCGCACACACGCGGCGGTTAATCTCCTGCAAAATCATGTAAATGCGCGGCAGGAGTTTTTTCATCATGTCTTCAGGCCAGCGCTCCAGCGCCTCGGACAAAACGGTGTGGTTGGTGTAGGCAAAGGTGCGCTGCACGATGGCGCTCGCCTCGTCCCAGCCAAGCCCTTCCTCGTCCATCAAAAGACGCATCATTTCGGGGATGGCCAGCGCCGGATGGGTGTCGTTGATGTGAATGGTCACCTTGTCCGGCAGGATGCGGAAATTGCGCCCGAAGCGGCGCTTAAAGTCCTTGATGGCATATTGCAGCGTCGCGCTGGTGAAGAAATACTGCTGCTTTAAGCGCAGCTCCTTGCCCTCGTAATGGTTGTCATCGGGGTACAGCACCTTGCTGATGACGGCAGCCAGCTCTTCTTCCTGCATGGCATGGGCATAATCGCCGTTGGAGAAGGAGGCAAAGTCCATCGCCTTGGGGGACTTGGCACGCCACATACGCAGGGTGTTGACCGTCTCGCAGTCATAGCCGGCGACAGGCATATCATAAGGAATGGCCTGCACGGTGTGATAATCGTGCAAAATAAAATTCATGCGGCCGTTTTCCTGCTTTTCTTCGACCCAGCCGCCGTAATGCACTTCACAGGCATCCTCCATCGCGGCCACTTCCCACACATTGCCGTTTTCCATCCAGTTGTCCGGCACTTCCACCTGCTGACCGCTGATTAAGCGCTGACGGAATAAGCCCAGCTCATAGCGGATGGTGCAGCCCATTGCGGGCAAATCAAGGGAGGCCAAGGAATCCAAGAAACACGCCGCCAAGCGCCCCAAGCCGCCGTTGCCAAGGCCGGGTTCCGGCTCTTCGCGGACGATTTTGCGCCAGTCAATGCCCAATTCAGCCAGCGCCTCGTCATATTCGCGGGTGCTGCACAGGTTGAGCGCATTGCACTGAAGACTGCGCCCTGTCAAAAATTCCACGGATAAATAATATAAACGCTTGCCCTGATAAGTCTTGTCCTTTTCCTTGTATGCCATCCACTTCTGCATAATTTGGTCGCGCACGGTGGAGGCAATAGCAAAATAAACCTGCTGGTCAGTCGCATCCTGCAAGGTTTTTCCGTTGTACCGCTGCAGCTTCCCGATAATGGATTGCTTGATGGATTCTTTATCAAAATGCGTCGTCGGCATAAAGTCCCTCCTCAAAAGCTCAAAGTAACCGCAACAATATATCATTATAGCAAAAATGTCCTGTTGACGCAATGAAGAAATTGGTGGACGAGGGAGGGAAGCATGTGGAGCAGTTAGCCGTTAGCAGTTAGCCGTTAGCAAATGCAGAATGCGGAATACAGAACGCGGAATTAAAAGTAACTCAAATTCCGAATTCCGAATTCCTAAGGCAGCACCGCACAAATGAGGCAGCGCGATAAATAGTGAATTTTGTGTCA
>CAVJHY010000075.1:0-9595 GCA_963649405.1 bacterium | reverse complement strand
CCGATGCCTCTATCGTAGATTGAGGCGAGGCACCGTAAAGGCACATTTTGCGCGTTGCTGAATTGTGCGGTGATGCCCTAAAAAGAATATTTGTTACAATTAAGACAGCATAAATAATTGACAAGAAACGCATTATCCATTATAGTAAGCATGGAGGTGCAAAAAAATGAAGAAATTTCTCGCATTGCTTCTGACCTTGACGCTCCTGAATACCGTTCCCGCAGCGCTTGCCGAAGATCAATACGGTTATGTAAATGAAGATTCCGCATTGCGCATGGCTGCCTCTGAAAAGGCTGTACAGCAGGGAACATTGATCGAAGGCACCAAGTTGCTGATTGAGGAAGAGCTAACCGATGACAGCGGTGATTTTACTTGGTACAAAGTCAAAACCGTGAAGAACGGCGAAAGCGGCTATATCAAGTCCGAAGATGTGGATTTGGTCATTGCCAAGAAGTCACTCATCAAGGAAGAACAAACGACTGCCATCAAAAAAGGTGAAAAAATCAAAAACGAAAATGAGTATCCCGTTTTGAGCGCATCCGGCGTAATTGACCCGCTGTCCCTCATCACCGAGGATGTTTTAGCGCAGTATGAAACGCTGAATGTAGGTGATTCCAATGAAGCCACCCGCCGCATGAAGGAAAGGCTTTTCGAGCTCGGTTACATTACGAGCAATGTGACCAACGACAAGTTCACAGAGAAAATCGTCACCTATATCAAGCAATTCCAGAAGGCCAACGGCATGGAAGAGACCGGCATTTGCGATGCCATGCTGCAAGCCCGTCTATATTCCTCTGCCGCGCTTACTAAGAAGGGCAAGACGCTCACCGCCGATGACCCGCTGAAATTCACCAAGGGAACTATCAAATCCTCCAATAACGGCGGCTGCAAAATTTCCTTCACCGTCAAGAACACGCAGAAGGCAAAAATTGATGCCTTCGACTACACCATTTACTTCTACAACACCTACGGCGAGCGCTTTACCATGAGCGACAGTCTGACCGATGAGCTGACCTATTGGAACGATTCCGAAGAGCGCACGACCTTAAAGAAAAACGAAACCGTTACCCTGACGTTCGAAATGCCTTACTACTACTTTGCGGGCTGTCTGATGTCCATCAACGGCTATCACACCACAGACGGCGAGACCGTGACCTTTGAAGATGACCAATATCACTGGTACGGCTTTGGCAAGGGAGTGGCCGAGGGCTATCAGGACTTAATTGTGACCCCTTTGACGGACAGTGAAAAGCAGAAGGCTGAAACATGGAAGCTGGGTGTGAGCGGCGTTTATATCGATGCAGACTATGCCAAGCTGTACAGTGTGCGCGAAGGGTATTTGGTCGGCACTTTAGAAGAAGGCTCTCCGCTTGATTTGGCTGGCATTCAGGCGGGTGATATTCTTCTGGCCATCGGCGATGTCCGCATCTTTGGTAATGCCTCTTTGCAACGCGCCTGTGCCAATGTGGGCGACGGCGAAAGCGCCGCCGTGCTGTATTGGCGAAACGGCGATGTATACATCACCGAAGTGACGCATCCGAGCAGTCATACGGAAACTTAAACGGAGAAGGACATTCTTATACTATTTGACATCTAAAGCATAGAAAGATTCGGGATGAATTTTTCGTGTTCGGCAAAGCTGAATGAGGGAAGCGTAGCAGCGCTACGCTGACCAGAATGAAGCAAAGCCGACACGAAAAAGTCGCCCGAAGATGATGTGATTTATTAGATGAAAAAAAGTATGAAAAGAAGCCAGCAAATGCAGGCTTCAGTTCATGTTATATGTAGTCCATCCACGGGAGGGCTTCGTCGTCGCGGCCGGTGAGGGAACCGGTACGGTTAAGGCCGGTGAAGTCATTCTGACGGAGAGCTTCATACAGGACGATGGCAACGGAGTTGGAGAGGTTGAGGGAGCGAGCGCCGGCACGCATGGGGATACGGATACAGCGGTCGTAGACGCGCGAAAGGAGGGATTCCGGCAGCCCCTTTGTTTCGCAGCCGAAGACCAGAAAATCATCAGGGGCGTAGGTCGCCTCCGTATAGGAGCGCGGCGCTTTGGTGCTGGCAAAATGGTAGTGCGCATCGGGGAAGCGCTCCATCAGCCGCTCAAAGGTCGGCAGCACGGTGATGTTGACCATCGAAAAATAGTCCAGTCCGGCGCGTTTCAGATACTTGTCCTTCAGCTCAAAACCGAGCGGCTCAATCAGATATAAATCACTGCCCGTGGCGGCACAAGTGCGGGCGATATTGCCCGTATTTTGTGGAATTTCAGGCGCGTACAGCACAACATTCACAGCTTGATACCTCCATTTTTGACCGCTCGCACAATGACCTCGTACAGTCCCAATAATTGAATATCGCGCAGGATGTCGGTCATGGCTTCCTCCATGCCTTCGACTTGGCGCAAATCGCGTCCCCAAACAGCCTCATCGGACAGAACGGCATAGGCAAGGGAATCCGGCGACATATCGCAGGACAGGCGGGAGAACATATACAGCGCTTCCTGATCCTTCTTGAGCGGCACATTGTCGCCCTGCCAGCCGATGACCGTGTAATGCTCGCCGCTCTTCCGCGCTCCGCAAAATAGCATGATGACGGCGCACAGCGCAATCATAAGAAACGGCGTTTTCGTGCTGATGTGCGGCAGAAGCAGGGACTTGAAATCACCAATCAGCCCGTCCAGCCGGTCGTCCGTGCGCGGGGAAATTGCCTTGGCGGACAGGACACGGCAAGTGTTCATGACTGCCTCGTTCCGCCCTGCTTCGGGGAGCAAGGGCATCAGCTCGGTTTGGAGCAAAAGCCCGAAAAACGGGCGCAGCGTTTCGTCTGCCATGACTTGTGCAACGGTTTCCTTTTCAAACAAAACGCCCAGCGGCGCAAGGACGCACTCGCTTTGGGCGCGTAAAAGCACTTCACTGCTTACGGTGGAAAAATCCAGCATAATAGCTCCTTTTAATAGGTTGCTTCAAGCAGCCACTTTTTTCCGTCTGTCGCTAAATGCAGCGTGAAATATTCGGTGGTCGTGTAGTAATAATGAAAATTGGCAAGCTGGCTTTGAGAGGCCGTTGTGCCGCTGGCCGCGCCGGTTAAAATGGTCACAAGGGGAGAAATTTTCTTGAGGTACTCCTCGTTCACACCGCGGTAGCCGTGATGCGAAAACTTGAGGATGTCCGCACTGATATCAAACTCGTCCGAGAGCAGCTTTTTCTGCGTTTCCAGCTGAATGTCCGCGGCGAAAAAGGCACGGCGCTCGCCGAAAGAGACCATGCACATCATGGAGGCATTGTTCACACCGTACACGCTTTCGTCAAGACACTGTATCATGCGAATGACCGCGCTGCCGATGGAAAGCTCATCACCGTTGCCCATACATTCGACAGGCACGGAATAGGCTTCCGCCCACTCATAAATCAAATCCTGCATCCGCTGGTTTTCATCATTCTCAAAGCCTGTCTGCGGAAAACCGACAATGATTTTGTCAATGATGATGCCGTTTTCTAAAAGTACGCGAATGCCGCCCATGTGGTCGGGGTCGGGGTGCGAATTGATGACAGCGTTGATGTGCGTGATGTTCAGGTCGTTCAGCAGCTCCATTAACGCATTCTTCGCCTGGCTCACCGAACAGGCATCAATCAGAATGACCTCTTCGCCACACTTTAATACAGTTCCGTCACAGCCGGAAATGTGCGGAAACCAGATGTTCAGCAGCTCCGCGTCTTCGGAAAACGGCGATGCCAGCTTTCTGTTTTTCAGGCGATTGACCAGAATGTCCTCCTCCGCCCACACGGAGAAAGGCAATAAATACAGCACAAACAAAATGCAGAGGGCTTTCTTTACCATACCGCTCCTCACACGCAACACACAAGGCTATCCGCTTCGTTCCAGCAATATATTGTGTATCGTTTTTTCTTTGGAAGAGCCTTGGAAACCTTTCTTTTTCTCAGAAAAGGAAAGGTTTCCAAGCATTTCCCATTATATCTCCACCCACGACGCTTCCAGCGCGTTCAGCTCGCGCTCGAAGGGCTTGAAGAAGGGTGTCGTTGGCACGGGCGCGGCAAAAATCATTTTCTGGTGCTGGGTTGGATGCTCCAAAGTCAGGCGCATACCGTACAGCGCAATCTGCTGCCCCGGTTTTCCGTTGCCGTAACGATTGTCACCCAAGAGCGGATGCCCGGAATTTTGCATTTGTACGCGAATCTGATGCGCGCGCCCCGTCTCTAAGCGAATGACCACTAACGAATGCCCGCCGTGCGTTGCAATCGTCCGCCCGTTCAGAATGGCCAGCTTGCCCTCGGACTTTAAGTAATCCGGAACAACGGACACCACGTTCCGCTCCTCGTCCTTTTTTAAGTAATCCGTTAAGCGGAAACGCTCCGGCGTTTCACCCTCGCAAACACAGACATACTCCCGATTCAAAGCGTGCGTCCGCACCTGTTCGGAAAGACGGGCAGCCGCCTTGGATGTGCGGGCAAAGACCAAGAGACCGCTCACCGGCCTGTCCATGCGATGCACCAGCCCGATGTATGCCTCGCCCGGCTTTTGATACTTTTCGCGCACATACTCCTTGACGGCGGATAAAAGGTCACTGTCGCCCGTGCTGTCGCTCTGCGTGAGCTGATTCGGCTGCTTCAGCGCCACAATGATTTGATTGTCTTCGTATAAAATCGTCGGTGCGTTTTCCATGCGCTTTGACCGTCCTTTCGTCATCGAGAAATCCAGCGTCCCGTTGCGCCGCAGGGCAGAACGCCGCCGGACTGTACGGGCAGACAGACCTCCTGCGAATCAATGCGCCCACCGAAACGCTTCTGTACGGTGCGTCCTAAAATGTTTGTTAGCACGGCTGGCTGAAAACCCGTGGTGTAGCTGTTGATAAAAAAGAAAAGAGGATTGTCCGACAGCGCCTGTGCGCAGGTTTCGACAAGCCCGTATAGCTCGTTTTCCAGCTTCCAGACCTCGCCCGTCGGCCCGCGTCCGTAGCTCGGCGGATCCATCAAAATGCCGTCATAATGACTGCCGCGTCGCAGCTCGCGCTTTACAAAAGATAGAGCATCCTCCACAATAAAACGGCAGCTCTCCTCCGGCACATCGGAGAGGGCGCGATTTTCCTTCGCCCATAATACCATGCCTTTTGCCGCGTCCACATGCGTCACGTGCGCTCCCGCCTTCGCACAGGCGACTGTCGCGCCGCCCGTGTAGCCGAAGAGATTGAGGATTTTCGCGTTCGGGCGCTGCTTAATCAGCTCCCGCATTTTGTCCCAGTTGACCGCTTGCTCAGGAAAAAGTCCTGTGTGCTTGAAACCGGTCGGACGGACATAAAACTTGAGGTCGCGGTAGGTGATGACCCAGCGCTCCGGCATACGGTCGCGGAAATCCCACGCGCCGCCGCCACGGTCGCTCCGCGTGTAATGCGCGTGCGCCGCCTGCCATGCGTCAGCGTCTAATCCACGCGGCCAGATGACTTGCGGGTCGGGTCGCGCTAAAATGTACGCACCCCAGCGCTCTAACTTTTCACCGTTGCCTGTGTCTAAAACGGCAAAGTCCTTCCATTGGTCTGTTAAAAACATGGTGTTCTCCTTGGAGCAATTTCGATAAGGCGGGGCTTTCAGCCCCTGTACCCCGACAAGGGAATTGCATCCCCTTGACCCCATTATACGCGAAAAAGGGGACATAAGAAATGGGAAAAGTTTCCGCGTGAGGATGGATGAAAAATGATACTTGACGGCGGCTGAACGGCGTTTGCATTCATGAGAATGAAAATAAATTTTCCTTCCGTGAACGCTTCACGCCTATGACCTTCGGTCACGACAAAAGCCTTTGGCTTTTGTCAGCCGCTTGTGTGAGTAGATAGTGATTAGTGGTTAGTGATGAGCCGTTAACGGTTAGCTGTTAGCTTATTTTAGAAACACACAGAAATTGCCAATTCAATGCAACAATATCCATTGTGTATCAAATTTTTTTCGGGAGGTGCGGAAATTCCTTCTCTTTTTCAAAGAAAAGGGTTCCGCAAAATTCCCGCTTCACACAAAATCACTTGCTTCGTTGCAACAATATACTTTGTGTATAGGTTTTCGGGTGGGTGCGGGAGGACGCTTTTGACACAAAAGCGCCCTCCCGCAAAATAAAAATTCATTTATGCCTTCGTAATCCCGATGGTTGCCTTTTCGCCGTTCAAATCGTTTTCGCGGACGAACGCGGCATCGGCGGTGGGGGCAAAAGTGAGGGAAGTCGCTAAGACAGCCTTTTGCACCATGTCGGTAAAGTGCGTGATGGCATTCTGCGCCTTAGCGGAGGTTTCTACGGTTACATGAATGCGGTCGGTCACATCGAAACCGGCTTCCTTGCGCATCGCCTGTACCTTGGAAATCATCTCACGCGCATAACCCTCGTCAATCAGTTCCGGCGTTAAATTCGTGTCCAGAACGACCGTCAACGCGCCGTCCACCTGAGAAGTGTAGCCCTCTTTCTTCACTGCTTCGACTAACACATCTTCTTTATTCAGGACGATTTCCGTGTTGTCCATTGTTAAAGTGACCGTCTCGCCGCGCTCAAACGCAGCCACGACAGCCGCACCGTCTAATTTCTGGAGTTCACCGCGCATACGCCCAAGGAAACGCCCGTAACGGCTCTTTAAGGTCATGAAATTGGGCTTCAGGTCATAATTGACAAACTCGCCCGCGTTCTTGATGAACTGCACATTCTTCACATTCAGCTCGCTCTCGACCAGTGTCTTGTATTCCTCGCCAAAGCTCGCGCCTGAAATGTACAGCGTGCTGAGCGGCTGACGCACCTTCATGTTGGACAGATTGCGGCAGGCACGACCAAGCTGCACCGCGTTTTCGACAGCCGCCATCTGCCGCTCAATTTCCTTGTCAATCATCGCAGCGTCCGCAATCGGGAAATCGCAGAAATGCACACTCTCCGGCGCGGCTTCGTCCTGCGTGCGGACAAGGTTTTGATACATACTCTCCGCCATGAACGGCGTGAACGGCGCAAGCAGCTTGGACAGGGTGACTAACACATGATACAGCGTTGCAAACGCGGCTTCCTTGTCGCCAGCCATGCCCTTGCCCCAGAAACGCTCGCGCCCGCAGCGGACATACCAGTTGGACAGCTCGTCCACAAAGCTCTGAATAGCACGGGCGGCCTCCGGAATGTGATAGTTGGAAAGGTTGTCGTCCACCTCGCCGATTAAGGTATTCAGGCGTGACAGCACCCACTTGTCCATGAGAGACAATTCCACTTTGGACAGCGGATGTGCTGCGGGGTCAAAGCTGTCTAAGTCGGCATAGAGGATAAAGAACGCATAGGTGTTCCAGAGTGTACCCATGAATTTGCGCTGCACATCGCTGACCGTCTCCGGCGCAAAGCGGGAAGGCAGCCACGGTGCACTGGAGGAATAGAAGAACCAGCGCACGGCATCCGCGCCCTGCTTGTTCAGCACCGTCCACGGGTCAACTACATTGCCCAAATGCTTGGACATCTTGCGCCCGTCTTTGTCCTGCACATGCCCCATGACCACGCAGTTCTTGAACGGGGATTTATTAAAGAGCTGGGTTGAAATGGCGAGCAAGGTGTAGAACCAGCCGCGGGTCTGGTCAATCGCCTCGGAAATAAAGTCCGCAGGGAAGTTTGCCTCAAACTCTTCTTTGTGTTCAAAGGGATAGTGCCACTGCGCAAAGGGCATGGAGCCGGAATCGTACCAGCAATCAATGACCTCCTTTACGCGGTGCATTTCTTTGCCGCATTCGGGGCATTTGAGGACAACATTGTCAATGTACGGACGGTGCAGCTCCGGCAGATTGACAGGCCCGATGGCCATCTTTTCCAGCTCTTCGCGGCTGCCAATCATGTGCGTGTGACCGTCCTCGCAACGCCAGATGGGAAGCGGCGTGCCCCAGTAACGCTCGCGGGACAGACCCCAGTCCACCACATTTTCAAGGAAATTCCCCATGCGGCCTTCCTTGATGTTGTCAGGCAGCCAGTTGACCGAGCGATTGTTGCGCACCAAGTCATCCCGCACGGCGGTCATGTTGATAAACCAAGTCGGGCGTGCATAGTAAAGCAGGGGCGTGTCACAGCGCCAGCAGAAGGGATAGCTGTGCTCATAGAGCATTTTTTTAAGCAAAAGTCCGCGGCTCTTTAAGTCCGCCATGATGGTTTCGTCCGTCTTCTTGACAAAGATGCCAGCCCACGGCGTGCCTTCCGCAAATTTGCCCTGCGTATCTACAAGCTGCACAAACGGCAGATGGTTGTCACGCCCGACACGAGCGTCATCCTCGCCGAACGCGGGCGCAATGTGAACAATGCCCGTGCCGTCGGTCAGGGTGACATAATCGTCCGCCACGACATACCAAGCCTTTTCCTTGGGGTGCGCAAAGTCGTAAAGCGGCTCGTATTCCATGCCGCACAGCTCCGCGCCCTTCACGGTCTTGAGTTTCTCCATCTTTTCCACATCTTCGGGCTTGAAGACGGTGGGGATGAGCGCGTCTGCCATAATCATGGTATCGCCCTCAAAGGTGAAGAAGGTGTAGTCCTCGTGCGCATTGACGCACAAAGCCACATTGTTCGGCAGCGTCCACGGCGTGGTCGTCCAAGCGACGAAGTAGGTGTTCTCCGCGCCCTTGACATGGAAGCGGACGAAGGCGGAAAATTCCTTCACATCCTTGTAGCCCTGCGCCACTTCGTGAGAAGACAGCGCAGTGCCGCAGCGCGGGCAGTACGGAACAATCTTGTGACCCTCATAAATGCGGCCTTTGTCCCAAATCTGCTTGAGGCTCCACCAAACGGACTCGATGTATTCATCATGATAGGTGACATACGGATGCTCCATGTCCGCCCAGTAGCCCACGCGCTCGGACATGGCTTCCCATTCGTGCAGATATTTCCATACGGACTGCTTGCATTCCTGAATGAACGGCTCAATACCGTATTTTTCAATCTGCGGCTTGCCGTCCAAGCCGAGCTTCTTTTCCACTTCCAGCTCGACCGGCAGACCATGCGTGTCCCAGCCCGCAATGCGCAGGACAGACTTGCCCTTCATGGTCTGGAAACGGGGGAACAAATCCTTGATGGCGCGGGTTTCCACATGGCCGATGTGCGGCTTGCCGTTGGATGTCGGCGGGCCGTCAAAGAAGGTGAATTGGTCGCCTCCGTCGCGCAGATGAAAGGAGCGCTCCATGATGTTGTTGTCCTTCCAGAACTTCAGTACCTCCTGCTCGCGGGATACGAAGTCCATGTCCGTAGTGACCTTCCTGTACTTGCCCATAAATGCTCGTTCCTCCTTAAAATACACATGAGATTCCATAACGGGATTTCATGTCAGGCTGTCAAAAATTAGAAGTGTGGAATAGCCCAGCCGAAGGCGGTATCAATTCCGCAGCGGCGGCATATACGCCAACCAAATGAAAGCAGGTTTTAGTCTGAGGCAGCACCGCACAAATGAAGCAGCGCGATAAAGAATGAATTTTGTGTCAGAGCGAAACGCAAAAATCGATGGTTTACTTTCTGTAAATCGAGATTTTTGCAAGAAGTAGATGCGCGAAGGTTGAAAACCTGAAAGGTTTTCAAGTCTGCCAACGGCAGACTGCCGATGCCT
>CAVJHY010000074.1:0-9763 GCA_963649405.1 bacterium | reverse complement strand
CTTCTTGCAAAAATCTCGATTTACAGAAAGTAAACCATCGATTTTTGCAATCGCATCTGACACAAAATTCACTATTTATCGCACTGCCTCATTTGTGCGGTGCTGCCCTGAACGAAAAAATGTCTTGAAAAAAATCTTATCATAGCATAAAATGTTTGCCGGCAGAATTTATTCTGTCGGCATTCCGCGTATTTTGTTTGTGTATACAGGGGAGGACAAAGCGTATGCCCGCTTGCCTGAGATTAAAGAAATCCAACTGCAAAAACTGCTATAAGTGTATTCGCCACTGCCCCGTGAAGTCCATCCGCTTTTCGGGCAATCAGGCGTACATCATCAACAACGAGTGCATTCTCTGCGGTCAGTGCTTTGTCGTTTGCCCGCAGGATGCCAAGGAAATCGTCAATCAGACCAGCAAGGTAAAGGTGCTTTTGCAATCCGGCGTGCCGGTGTATGTCAGCCTTGCGCCCTCCTTTGCCGCCAATTACGAGGAAACGGGCATTGAGGGGATGCGCGAGGCGCTTCAAAAGCTGGGCTTTGCCGATGTTGAGGAAACCGCCTTGGGCGCAACGATGGTGAAGCGGGAATATGAGCGGATGCTCAAAGAGGAAAAGCGTGATGTGCTGATTTCCTCCTGCTGTCACTCCATCAACCTTCTCATTCAGAAGTATTTTCCTGCTATTCTTCCGTATCTGGCGGATGTGGAAACGCCCATGCAGGCGCACTGTATGGACTTAAAGCGCCGTCACCCGAATGCCAAAACCATCTTTATCGGTCCGTGCGTGGCGAAAAAGGACGAGGCGGAGATGTACGAGGGCATTGTGGATGCAGTGCTGACCTTCGATGAATTGAGCGCATGGCTGGAACAGGAGGGCATTGAGCTGCCGAAAAACAGTGTGTCCAACGAACACAGCAGGGCGCGGCTCTTCCCAACGGCGGGCGGTGTCTTAAAGACCATGGCACAGGATGCGCCGGGCTATACCTATATGGCGCTTGACGGCGTTGAAAGCTGCAAGGCCGCCCTGCATGACATCGAGAACGGAAAAATTCATCACTGCTTTATTGAAATGTCCGCATGCGTGGGAAGCTGCATCGGCGGTCCCATTATGGAAAAGAAGCATCATACCCCCGTTCGGGACTATCTGGCCGTTTCCAATTATGCGGGCGCTTTGGACTTTGAAGTGGAGCAGCCGGACAGCAGCGAGCTTCGCCAGCATTATTCCACCATTGAGCGCGAGGCACAGCGCCCCTCCGAAACTGAAATCCGTACCATCATGCGCGAAAAAATGGGCAAGCTGAAGCCGTCCGATGAGCTGAACTGCGGCTGCTGCGGCTATGACACCTGCCGCGAAAAGGCCATCGCCATTTATCAGGGAAAGGCGGATCCCAGTATGTGTCTGCCATTCTTAAAGGAAAAGGCGGAGTCCTTCTCGGACAATATCGTCAACAACACCCCAAACGGTCTCATCGTGCTGAACGACCAGCTTGAGGTACAGCAAATCAACAAGGCGGCACTCAAGATTATGAATCTCCGCGCCGCGTCCGACGTGCTGGGTGAGCCGGTGGTGCGCATCATGGATCCCTCTGCGTTTATTCAGACCCAGACCACGGGTCGCGATGTCCGCGCCCAGCGCGTCTATCTAGCGGAATATAAGAAATATGTCGAGCAGACCATCGTCTATGACCGCGATTACAGGCTCTTAATCTGCATCCTCCGTGATGTGACTGAGGAGGAGAACGACCGCGAGCGCAAGGAAGAAATCAGCCGCACTACCATCGAAGTGGCTGACAAAGTGGTGGACAAGCAGATGCGCATTGTGCAGGAAATTGCCTCCCTCTTGGGCGAAACGGCGGCAGAAACCAAGATAGCCCTGACCAAGTTGAAGGAGTCGATTGCCGATGAATGACCTGTGCGCGGATATTGGGTATAAAAGCATCAATCATTACGGCGAACAGCTCTGCGGCGACCATGTGGACATCGTGGAGCAGAACGACGGCTCTCAGGTGCTGGTGCTGGCGGATGGCTTGGGAAGCGGCGTGAAGGCAAGCATCCTTTCTACCCTGACCAGCAAAATTATCTCTACCATGATGGCGGAAGGGCTGTCCTTGGAGGATTGCGTGGGGACGATTGCGGCCACCCTGCCTGTCTGCTCCGTGCGTGGGGTTGCCTATTCGACCTTCACCATCCTGCATCTCATCGACAATGAACGTGTGGAGATCATGCAGTATGACAACCCGCTGGTGATTTTAATCCGTGGGGAACAGAATCTTGACTATCCGAAGACGGAAATAAACATCGGCGGCAAGAAAATTTATAAGTCCGTCATCAAGCTGCAAGAGAATGATGTGTTTGTCGCCATGAGTGACGGCTGCCCCCATGCAGGTATCGGCACGGCATATAATTTCGGCTGGAAGCGGGAGGACATTATTTCCTTCTTGGAATCCATCGTGCCGGTCGGGTACACTGCCAAGACGCTCTCCACCATTTTGGTGGATGAGTGCAATAGGCTTTATGGCAACGAGCCGGGTGATGATGCCACCGCCTGTGTCGTCCGCATCAGAAAGCGTGAGCCGATGAATCTTCTGTTCGGCTCTCCCTCTAACCGCGATGATGACGACCGCATGATGAGCCTGTTCTTCTCCAAAGAGGGCAAGCACATCGTCTGCGGCGGCACAACTTCATCCGTGGCGGCGCGATTCCTACACACCACCGTGCACCCGACCATGAAGTTTGAAGACCCCGACATCCCGCCCATCGCCGAAATGGACGGCGTGGACTTGGTAACGGAGGGCGTGATTACCATCAATAAGGTGCTGACCTATGCCAAGGACTATCTCAAGGACAATGAGACCTATTCTCAGTGGGCGTTTAAGAAAGACGGCGCTTCGCTGATTGCAAGGCTTTTGTTTGAGGAAGCGACCGACATCAATTTTTTTGTCGGCCGCGCCATCAACCCCGCCCACCAAAACCCCGATTTGCCTATCAATTTTTCTATTAAAATGAATCTGGTGCAGGAGTTGTCGGAGTGCTTGAAGAAGATGGGAAAGCGCATTAAGGTGAGCTATTTTTAAGCTGTTAGCTGTTAGGGAACGGTGATATAAGCCGTTAGATGGTAGGAAACAGGGAACAGGAATATAAGCTGTTAGAAAATAGGGATAAATATTCATGTGATGAAGCTGAGAACATGATAAAGCTAACAGCTATCTGCTAACGGTTAACCACTAATCACTTATATATTGACTACTACCCAAAGGGGGCAGATTATGCATAAATTTGACACCAAAGTCCAGTATCTGAAATATAAGGTATTGCGTGAGGTTGCGCGGCAAGCGTGGCGGAATACTCTGCTCGAAAATGTGATGGACATTCCGAAAATCATCGTCCCAGGCAAGGTGCCGACCATGCGCTGCTGCGTTTATAAAGAACGGGCGATTTTGGGCGAACGCGTGAAGATGGCGATGGGCGGAAACAAGGAAAATCCCAATGTCATTCAGGTTATCGACATCGCCTGTGATGAATGTCCCGTGGGCGGCTATGAGGTGACGAACGCCTGCCGCGGCTGCTTGGCGCACAGATGCGAGGATGCCTGCCGCCGCAAGGCCATTTCTTATGATCAAAATCATGTGGCGCACATCGACAAAAATTTATGCGTGGAATGCGGCGCGTGTGCCAAAGTCTGCCCGTATACGGCCATCGTCAGCCGCAAGCGTCCCTGCCAAAATGCCTGCAAGGTGAAGGCTATTTCCATGAACGAGGAGAAGGCCGCGACCATTGACAACGGCAAATGCACGGCTTGCGGCGCGTGCGTGTATCAATGCCCCTTCGGTGCGATTACGGATAAATCCTTTATTTTGAATGTCATTGACTTGATTAAAAAGAGCGACAAAAACAAAAATTATAAGGTCTATGCCCTTGTCGCCCCGTCCATTTCCAGCCAGTTCAAGTATGCGAAGCTGGGGCAGGTCATCAGTGGGCTGAAAGAATTGGGCTTTTTTACGGTAGTGGAGACCGCTTTGGGCGCAGACATGGTGGCACAGGCGGAGTCCAAGGAATTGGCGGAGAAGGGCTTTCTGACCTCTTCCTGCTGTCCCGCGTTTGTGAGCTATGTGAAGAGTGCCTTCCCGCAGCTTCTGCCTTATGTGTCGCATAACCTGTCCCCGATGGCTGCACTCGCCAAGTACATCAAGGACAGTACCGAAGGCGCAAAGGTTGTGTTCATCGGTCCGTGTACGGCGAAAAAGGCCGAGGCGCAGCTTGAAACGGTCAAGCCCTATGTGGATGCGGTGATGACCTTTGAGGAGCTTCAGGCGCTCTTTGACAGCCGCGACATCGACATCACCACCTTACCGGAGGAGCTTCTGGACAATGCTTCTTACTACGGCCGCATTTTTGCAAGAAGCGGCGGTCTGAGCGATGCCGTGCAGGAAGGCCTGAAAGAGCAGGACATTTCGTTTGACCTGAAGTCCTGCACCTGCGACGGCATTGAGGCTTGCAAGCTGGTGCTGCTTAAAAAGAGCAAAAACGCCTTGGACGCGAATTTCATTGAGGGCATGGCGTGCATTGGCGGCTGTATCGGCGGCGCGGGCTGCCTCACCCACGGCGAGAAGAACAAAGCAGAGGTCGATAAATACGGCATGGAAGCGCATGAAAAGACCATTTTGGATGCAATCTCTGTATTAAAGTGAGTAGTGATTAGTGTGATGAGGAGAGCAGATATCTGCATTCTAATCCCTATGGCATCACCGCACAATTCGGTGACTCGCAAAAATGTGCCTTTTGCGCCATCTGCTTCTTGCAAAAATCTCGATTTATCTCCAGTAAATCATCGATTTTTGCAATCGCATTTGACACAAAATTCACTATTTATCGCGCCGCCTCATTTGTGCGGTGCTGCCCTATTTCCTGTTTCCTAACCACTAACCGCTCTTCCAACATCGCGCAGTTCCGAAAGAGCTGCGCTTTTTAGTTGCTTTTTTTTCTCTGTTTCGCTATAATAGGAAAGAAAAAAGGAGGGTGTGCGAATGCAGGAGCAGGAACGGACAATGCAGGGGGCAAACGCAGCAAAAATGCTTCTGCTGACCCTTCTGTTTATTGCGGTGCGCTTTCTTACGCTGTCACCCCTTTTGTTTGCTAAGTGGACGGATTTTTTGCCGCTTTCCAAACAGGCGGCGCTGGGCATTCGCATGGGCGCATCCGCGCTTCTTTTTCTGCTGCTCTGCTTTCCTGAACGGCTGTTTCGGCTGCATCAGCTAAAAAAACATTGCGGGAGTGAGACGGCAGGCTTTTCCTATGGCGCGGCCATCGGGCGCGGACTTTTGCGGCTTTTTCGGGTGCTGCCAGCTCTTGTCCTTTTTTCCGTGACGGCGGGTGCATGGCTGTACATCTTTTTCATCGGCAATTTTAAGGCATTGAGCATCTTAAAACAGCTCGGCGCGTTGGTCGGCGGCAGCTATGACCGCGGTGCTATCCTGCTCTTTTTAGCGCTCCTTTTGTTTGCGGCGCTGCTGGCACTTCTCTGGCATCGGGACAGGCTGCTGGACTATTTTCCGAACAGAGCGCTGGTCAAACGCATCCGAAAAGAAAATAAAGGCGCTCTTTTGCGGCTCTCTTTGACAAATTTCTGCTTGGCGCTCCCTGCATTGCTTGCGTGGGTTATCGTTCTGGGCACAGCCGCCATGCGTGACCTTTCCTTTGATAAGGGCTTCATGACACTGGCGATGGACGCGATGGACAGGCTCAAAACGCTGATGAGCAACGAAATGACTGTCTATCTGGCGCTGATTTTCCTCTTCCTTTATTGCCCGACCTTCATGGTGCGCAAATGGCGCACGGCACAGCTATGTGCGCGGCTGGAGGAAAAAGATGCGGCTTGACAGACTGCTTTCTTTGCTCTCCGTCGGCACGAGGACGGAAGCGCAGCGGCTCATTCGTTTGGGGCGTGTCACAGTGAACGGAAACAGGGTCACTGACCCGTCTAAGCACGTGGATGGCTGCATGATTTGCGTGGACGGAAAGGCGCTCGACACGCGGCTTTCACGGCATCTGATGCTCAACAAGCCCTCCGGCGTGCTGACGGCGGCGGACGACAAGCGCCAGCGCACGGTGATGGACATCCTGCCGCCCGTTTATAAAACGCTCGGCTGTATGCCGGTCGGACGGCTCGACAAAGATACGACAGGACTGCTCGTCTTGACCACGGATGGGACGCTGGCACACAGGCTTTTATCGCCGAAATCGAACATCAAAAAGGTCTATATGGCGAAAACGAACACGCCGCTCAACGCGGAGGATTGCAAAGCCTTTGCTGAAGGCATCCATTTTAAGGACTTTGACGCACTGCCCGCAGAGCTTGAAATTTTGTCGCCCGATACGGCAAAAATCACGGTTGCAGAGGGCAAATTTCATCAGGTGAAGCGGATGCTCCATGCTGTCGGACATGAAACGCTGGCGCTCAAGCGTCTCTCCTTCGGTCCGCTTATGCTGGATGAAACGCTTTCCGAGGGGCAGTACAGAGAATTAAGCGAGGAGGAGGTCGCCGCGCTCTATGCGGCGGCACGCATGACGGAATGAGCCAGCAGTATTTTGCACGTGAGCCGGACAGCAAGAGCCGCCCCGCCGAGTGCGATTTTTCCTATCGCGGGCAGACGTTTCATTTTGTGACCGACTCCGGCGTTTTTTCCCGCGGCGAGATAGATTTCGGCACGCGGACGCTTTTAGAAGCCCTGCCGCCGCTTTACGGACGGGTGCTGGACTTGGGCTGCGGCTTCGGCGCTGTCGGCATCAGCACGGCTAAATGCTATCAAACGGAAACCGTGCTGTCCGATGTCAACACAAGGGCGCTGTCGCTTGCAAAAAGCAACGCCGAGCGCAACCGTGTGTCTGTCATGACGGTCGAAAGCGACGGGCTTTCCAATATCGAAGGCGACTTTGATTTTATCCTCACCAACCCGCCCATCCGTGCCGGCAAGGATGTCATTTACAGATTATTTCAGGAAAGCGCCGGACGCTTGAAGCCGGGCGGAGCGTTGTTTATTGTCATTCGTAAGCAGCAGGGAGCGCAGAGTGCCGAAAGGTATCTGCGCACGCTGTTTTCAAATGTAGAGGCCGTTGATAAGAGCGGCGGCTTCTGGGTACTCAAATGCACGCACGAAGGAGAAGAACGATGACGTACAATCGGGAATTTTTTGACAAGGGTTTGAACAGGCTGAACACCGCCTGTGAAAAGTGGGATGACAAGGCGGCTTGTCCGGAGGGAGCGATTCCGCTGTGGGTCGCCGATATGGACTTTGAATGCGCCGAGCCGATTCGTCAGGCAATTTTAGACCGTGCTCAGCATCCCTGCTATGGCTATACCATGACCGAGGACGAGGATGCAAAGGCGCTGTGCGATTTCGTCATGCGCCGACACAACATTGACATCAAGCCGGAGGAAACGGCGATGATGCCCTGCGTGGTGACGGGGCTTCGCAATGCCGTCCTTGCCTTCAGCAAAGAGGGCGAGCGTGTTTGCATTTTCACGCCTGTCTACGGTCCGTTCTATTTTTCCATTGAGGATAATGGCCGCGTGGTCGAGCGCTGCGAACTAACCAAGGACGAAAACGCACGGTATTCCATCGACTTTGCACGGTTTGAAGAAATATTGAAAAGCGGCGTGAAGCTCGTGCTTCTGTGCAGCCCGCACAACCCAGTCTCCCGTGTCTGGACAAAAGAAGAGCTGCAAAAGGTGCTTGACCTGACCCGCGCTTACGGTGCTACACTGGTGGCGGACGAAATCCACGCGGAATTTGTGTATGCGCCGCATCGCTTCGTTTCCCTCTTGGAGCTGGTCACACCAGAAGACAAGGTGCTGTGTTTCATGAGCGCGAGCAAGACCTTCAATATCGCCGGTTTGCAGCAGGCAATGGTCATTTCCCAAAACAGCGACACATTGACGCAGATGAAGGATGAATTGCGGCGCGTCGGCGCGGCTTGCGGCAACATTTTTGCCCTCTGTGCGACCCGTGCCGCCTATACAAAGTGTGATGACTGGCTGGATGCCCTGCTGCCGTACTTAAAGGACAACGCGGAGACGCTCAAAGACATGGTGACCCGCTTGCTCCCTAAAGGCAAAATGACCCCTGTGGAGGCGACCTATCTGGCTTGGCTTGATTTGACCGCCTACGGCATGACCACCGAAGAAATCATGAAAAAGGCCGCTGCGCACGGCGTGGCGTTCACAGGCGGCACATTCTTTGGCAAGGAAGGAGACGGTTTTGTGCGCGTCAACTTCGGCTGCCCGCGTACACAGCTTGAAGAGGGCATGAAGCGTTTAGCAGATGCTATTAACGAATAATCAAAGGAGATGTTTGTGATGCAGGATATTGAAAAGATTATTGCTTCCTTGGAACAGCCCATGCTGGACACTCTGTGCAAGTGGATTCAGGTGCCGAGTGTGAAGGGCGAGCCGGAGGACGGCGCTCCCTTTGGCCGTCCGGCGCGGGAAGCGCTGGATTTGGCGCTGAAGACTTGCGAAGAGCTGGGCTTCCGCACGGAAAATGTGGACGGCTATGCCGGTCATGCGGACTTGGGCGAGGGCGATACCAAGGATGCACTGGCGATTTTGGGACACTTGGATGTCGTTCCCGTGGGCGATGGCTGGACAAAGCAGCCCTTCTCTGCGGAAATTACGGACGGTAAAATCTTCGGCCGCGGCACGGCGGACGATAAAGGACCCGTGTTGGCAGCGCTGTATGCGATGAAAGCCGTGCAGCTTTCCGGCGTTCCCTTAAAGCGCAAGGTGCGCCTCATCGTCGGTACGGACGAGGAGAGCGGCTGGGCGGACATCGAACATTATAAGACCAAGGTTGAAATGCCGCGTCAGGGCTTCTCGCCGGACGCGGACTATCCCGTCATTAACATCGAAAAGGGCGGTCTGCATGTGGAGCTGCACGGCGAAAATGACCACAGCGGGCTTGACGTTCTGTCCTTTAATGTGGGCGAACGCTACAATGTCATCCCCGGTCAGGCGGTCGCCGTGGTCGCGGGCGATCAGGCGCTGGCTGACCAAATCAACGGCACGGACTTTGGCTTCCTTGTTGATGCCAAGGTTGAGGACGGCGCTGTTCGCATTCACACTGAGGGCATTCCGGGGCATGCCGCCATGCCGGAGTTTGGCCGCAACGCCATTGGGCAGATGCTGCTGGTGCTGAAAAAGCTGGGCGTGAAGGGCGCACTGGCGGCATTGGCGGACAAGGTTGGTCTGACCTGCTACGGCGAAAACCTCAAGATTCAGGCAGAAGACACGGTTTCCGGCAAGCTCACATGCAGCATGGGTATTATTCGCGTGGATAAGGAAAAAGTCTTTGCCACTTTGGACATTCGCTGCCCGATTTTGGTTGACCCCGATGCCATCGTCAAGATGATTGCCCGCAGTCTGCCTGAAATGAAGGTCGTCGGCTTGGGCGGTCATGATGCGCACTATGTGGACGCGGACAGCGAGCTGGTGCAGAGCCTGCTGCAAGCCTACACTGAGGTGACGGGGCAAGAGGGACACGCCTTTGCCATCGGCGGCGGTACATACGCCAAGTGTTTGGAGGAAGGCGTGGCTTTCGGCGCTCTCTTCCCCGGCGAACAGGAAATGGCACATCAGGCAGATGAGTACATCTCAATTGACAGCCTCAAGAAGAATTTGCGGATTTTCACATATGCCATTCTCAAACTTGCGGCGAAATAAAGTGGTTAGTGAATAGTGGATAGTGGATAGTGGATAGTGGATAGTTAATCGTG
>CAVJHY010000073.1:0-10030 GCA_963649405.1 bacterium | reverse complement strand
TATACGCTTTATGTGAATGGTGAAGCTATGACGAAATAATTACGAGTAATTTCAGATAATCTAAAAGCCGTTCCGAAAAGGACGGCTTTCGATGTTGGCCAAATCAAATGATTTTATGCTTTCTTTTTCCCTTCACCCAAATCAATCATTCCGGCACGGGCACTATAAACCAGCGCTTTGAAGAGAGCAAAGGCATGTTCATCCGTGTCATAGATGCGTTCGGGATGCCATTGCACACCCAAGCACAATGCGCCGGCTGGCATTTCAAAGGCTTCAATCACGCCATCCGCCGCTGTTGCAGCCAACCGAACACCATCCGGCAATGTTTTTACTGCCTGATGGTGATAGGAATTGACAGTCCATTCTCCACCGCCGGAAATAGCCTCCAACCGTGTTCCGCGCTCTACCTTGACGGTGTGAGCTTCTGGAACACCCCAGCCTGCTTTATCGGGGTAATGGTCAATCTGTGACGGCTTTTGCGACGGCAAATCCTGATACAATGTGCCGCCAAAGGCGACAGCCATCGCTTGAATGCCGCGGCAGATGCCCAAAATCGGCTTGTTCATCTCTCTGCACAGGCGAATCATGGTAAATTCGGTCGTATCGCGTTCGGGTGAAACACCGCCCAGCTCAGGAAGCGGGGCTTCTCCGTAGTATTTGGGGTCGATGTCATGCCCGCCTGCCAGCAAGAGACCGTCCATCTGACTGAGCAGCTCCTGCATGGTTTCCTCCGGCGGGTCGATGCTGAGCAGCACCGGCATACCGCCGGCATCCTGCACGGCCTGCATATATTTTCGATAGACATATTGCGTTTGCCCTGCATCCCGTACACAGCTAATTACGCCAATCAAAGGACGCGGCAGAGGCTTTTCCGCCTTACTGAACAGAAAATACGGGCGATCCTTGCAATCCTGCTCGATGACAGAAAAGTCGGCGTAAGCATTATGACCGTCCAGACGCACCTTGCCCTTTCTGCCGGGAACATCATACCGTCCGCTGCCAATGCGATACATGGGATCCCACACCTTGACGGTGCTGCCTTCTGCCGAGGCCAAGACAATATAGTGGCCGCTGTCAGAAAAAACACCGATGTATCCGTCCTGCGGACGGTCTCCCTGTACATTGGCAATGACCATGCCCTTCTTGTCCTGTAAAAAGCGGAGTGCCTTCTGTGGCTCCCATGCAATTTGATAATCCAGCCCAGCATACTGCGCAAAATACGGTGCAAACACAAACAGATTTGTGCCGTATCCCTCTCTGCCGCCGCTTGCTTTGCCTAATTGAGCACATTCCTCCGGCGGCAAGGAGATGCCAGCCAAATTTTCTGCCACCATCGAGCAAGAGCAAATGCCGCACCCGTTATTGGCAATATTCCCATTGCTCGCGCCGCAGGGGGACAGATAGGGAACGCACGCATAATCAAGCTGACAATAAAAAGAAGGCATTATTTTTTCTCCTTACAAGGTATTTTCATTCCTTGGATACCGCCCATATTGTCTAAAACGAACTGGACGAAGGTCTTTGCACCCGTCTGCAAGCCGTCTTCGTCAATATCCCAATTTTTTGTATGCGCCGGATAGCAGGCATTCTTGGCTTCATTCCGCATACCTAAGCCAAATAGTAGCCCCGGCTTTTCCTTTTCATAATAGGCAAAGTCTTCAGCACCCGGCGAGGTGGGCAGATGGATGACCTTATCCGTACCCACAACCTTTCTGGCGGAGCGGACAAAAGCTTCATAAAGGGCGGGGTCATTGTGGGCGCTGGGCAGGGGATCGCCCGACCAAGAAAGCTCCCATGTTACGCCTGTTTCCTCTGCTACGCAGCGAATCAGCTTTTCCAAGCGTTTTCTCGCCCACGCCATCGTTTCGTCCTTAAAGCATCGTAAAGAGCCTTCCATGCGGCATTTATCGGCATTGGAGGACACCGTAGTGCCGGCCTGCATGACAGCAACGCTCATTACACACATATCAAAGGGGTCAACCTCGCGGCTGATGAGCATCTGAATGCCGTTATAGATTTTTACGCCCGCGGCTAATGCGTCAATTCCGACATGCGGCGTAGCCACATGGACAGCCTTGCCGCCGAGCGTAATAAAAAAAGCCACGGAAGAAGAATTGGTAGCAGATGGGTTTGAGGAAATCACATGCACATCATCAATGCAGTTGACATGGCACATCACAATGCAGTCAATATCCTTCATCACGCCGTGCTGACACATGACATTCGCACCGCTTGGACGTGACTCCTCCGAGGGCTGAAAAATAAACTTGACACAGCAATGAATTTGGTCACGAATGGCCCACATAGCCTTGCACGCGCCGAGCAGCATGGCGGTATGGGCATCATGCCCACAGGCGTGCATCGTGCCTACATTGCGAGAAATATAAGGCTGACCGTGGTCGGCTTCTTCTATCGGCAGCGCATCCATATCGGCACGAAGTCCAATGGTGAATGCGGTAATATCAGGATTCAGGGTCGCAACGACTGTATTGCGTCCGTATTTTCCAAATTCGTAGGGGATACCGATTTCATCCAGCTCATGGCAAACGAGGGCGGCTGTTCTGTCCAAATCCCAGCCTCGCTCAGGGTACATATGCAGCTCGCGGCGAATGCGAACCATCATTTCTTGGTCAACTGAATATGTTTGTTCGTTCATCTTCATGACCTCTTTCTCAGGCTGTTTTTCAGCTGACTCTTAGAGCATCACCGCACAATTCGGCGACTCGCAAAAATGTGCCTTTTGCGCCATCTACTTCTTGCAAAAATCTCGATTTACAGAAAGTAAACCATCGATTTTTGCAATCGCATCTGACACAAAATTCACTATTTATCGCGCCGCCTCATTTGTGCGGTGTTGCCTTAGCCGAAAAACAGCCTGCTTTTGCAATGGAAAGGGGACCCGGCAATACCGAGTCCCCGGGTTTGTTTAACCAAAGGAATAGCTGTCCATTACTGGTTGTTGGCAAGGTATTCGTCAAGCTGGTTCTGGGCATCGTCAATGACATTCTGCAAGCCGATGGCATACATTTCCTCGGCAATCTTGGCGAAGGTTTCGTCAGGATCGATCGTGCCGGTCACAAGCTCATTGAAGTAGTTCTGATAGATGGCATACAGAGCGGTGCGGACATCCTCGGTATCGGTGCCGTCATAAGAGAATGAACCGATGGAGCTGATGGTGGCTTTCTTGTAATTGTCATAGACCTGCGCCCACTGATCCGGCTCGCCCAGCAGGGACTCGCTGGCAGACACAACGCTGGCGCTGACAACGGGACCGGTGCAGTAGGTGTCGAAGTTGTAGTTGCTCTTGCCAAGGTCAGTGCGCAGAACAGTGCCGTTGGACAGGTAGTTGAAGTGCTGGCCTTCAATACCATAGGCCAGAATGTCGCGGAAGGAGGTGTCGGTGTACAGAAGCTGGAAATATTCGAGGGATGCACGGGCATTTTCTTCAGAAGCACCGGCATTGATGGCGAATAAAGCGCCCTGCATGGAGGAGCGGCTCATGTACGGTCCAATGTATTGCACCAGCTTCACATTGAAGCCGTAGGTGTCAGGATTGCTCCAGCCTTTGTAACCGGTCCAAGCAGTACCAGAGCGGACGGGGGTGCCAAGCTCCATCGGCAGGGATTCGTTCGTGGCAGCATCGGGGTTAATGTAGCCAAGCTCGTACCACTTATGCAGGCAACGGAGCATATTCATGTATTCTTCGTCTTCCCAAATCGGGATGATAGTGGTGGCAGCATCGCCCGTGGCTTCGTAGGGAATGACCAGATAGCTGCTGACCACGCGCTGATGCACCTGCCAGAAGCCAGTCAAGCCGTTCTTGGTCATGTGCAGCGGGTATTCGTTCGGATGGTCTTCTTTCCAAGCGGCCAGATAAGGCTCCAGCTCCTCAAACTTCATTTCATCAGGGAGCGTCATACCCTTTTCGTTTTCAAAGTAGTCGCTATTCATGCGGAAGAACACCTGGATACCAATGTCCTTCAGCGCAGGAATGCCGTAGATGCGGTCATTCACGATAGCGCCCTGCCACCAAGGATCAATGGCATTGTACAGGTCAGGATAGTCAGCCAGCAAATCGGTAATATCATAATAATACTCGTTGCGGGCATTCTCATCGAAGTTGTTGAACCAGCTGCAGGTGAAAATCATGTCATAATATTCGCCGGCATTCAGGCTCATGGTGAGCTGGTCAGAGGTTTTGAACTGAAGGTCAACCTTGATGCCGAGCTTCTCCTCGGAGATTTTGTTGGCAGCATCAATGACCATCTGCGCATCGATGGGGGCATCGCCGCCGGTGATGGTCCACCAGACCAGCGTCTTGGTTTCCTCCGCGCTGGCAGATACTGCGCACAGGCTCAGCATCATCGCAAGCGCAAGGATGATAGATACGAGTTTCTTCATATGGGTTTCCTCCTTTTTATATTTCACGCAGCATCAGCCGCATGAGAAGCAAGGGTTGAGCGGGGATGACCTTAACCTTTGACGGCACCGATGGTTAAACCGCCGACAAAGAAGCGCTGGAAGAAAGGATAAGAGCAGGCAATGGGCAGCACCGCGATGGTGACCACGGCCATGCGAAAGGTTTCGGTCGGGAGGGTTAAATCAACGGTGGAAACGCCGTTCGCCTCCATGACCTGCATAAATTCGATATTTTTTTGAATGCTGATTAAAACATACTGCAGGGGATACAGCTCTCGGTGGGCGCTGTCCAGATACAGCATCGCGCCATACCATGCATTCCAATAGCTGAAGGTCATGAACAGACCGATGGTCGCAATAACCGGCAGAGAAATCGGCAGGACTAACTGAAGAAAGATACGAATCTGCCGCGCGCCGTCAATCTTGCCCGATTCAATGATGGAATCCGGTACGGTGCTGGTGAAGAAGGTGCGCATGATGATGATGTACCAGCCGGAGCAAGCACCGGGCAAAATCAGCGCGGCATAGGTGTTCTTGAGGTGGTAAATCTGCGTGTTTACCATGTAGGCAGCCACCAAGCCGCCGCCAAAGAACATTGGCAGGAAAATCAGCCATGTATAGTGCTTTTTCAGGCGGTAATTGGGGCGGCTGAGCGTGTAGCCCATTGTGGAAATGAGTACCAGCGCCAGTAGTGTGCCGATCACCGTAATACCGACGGAATTCAGGAAGGAACGGCCGATGTAATCAATGCTCTGCCACATATAGCGGTACGCATTGAGCGACCATTCTGACGGGAAAAAGCTGTAGCCATTGACAGCCACGGAAGCATCAGAGGAAAATGAAATGATGATAACGAAGACAAGCGGCAGGAGCGTGGATAAGGCCAGCAGGATGAAAATCAGGCTGATGATAATGTTCGTCAGCGGTTTGACTCTGTTCCAACGAGGCTGTCCTTCCTCGACTTGCACTTTTTTTCTGCTCATAGTAGTCCTCCTCAGAACAGACCGCTCTCAGGGTCAATTTTCTTGACAATGAGGTTAGTGATAACAATCAGGATGCAGCCGATGGTGTTTTGCAGCAGACTGGTCGCTGCGCTGTATCCATAGTTATTGTTTTCCATCAGCGCCTTGTACACATAAACATCAATGGTCTGCGTGACAGACAGCAAAGAGCCGGAGTCCCTTGTGACATGATAGAAAAGACCAAATTCGGAGGTGAAGATATGCCCAACATTCAGGATGAACATGATGGACAGAATCGGACGCAGAAGCGGCAAAGTGATGCCCTTAATCTGCTGCCAAATGGTGGCACCGTCAATCACAGCACTTTCGTAAAGACCCTTATCAATGCCGGTCAGTGAGGCCAGATAAACAACCATCGAATAGCCGAAGGTTTTCCAAGTGTTCATGAAAATCAGGATGACCGGCCAATATTCAGGACACTGATACCAGCGGATGGCCTCGCCGCCGTTATTGATGATAATCGAATTGATAAGGCCGCGGTCTGTGGACAGGAAGGCATAGACGAAATAGCTTACAATAACCCAGCTTAAAAAGTGGGGCAGGAAGGTGGCTGTCTGGCAGACCTTGCGCAGCTTGTTGGAATACATATAGGAAATCATGATGGCCAGTACGACCGGCAGCGTTACGCCGATGACGAGAAAGATGATGTTATACACCAGCGTATTGCGGATGATGTTGCCCATCTGCGGGTTTAAGAACAGAAATTTAAAGTTGTCAAGCCCCACCCATTTGCTGTTGACAAACAGGCTGTACAGGAAGCTCTTGCCCGGCTTCATCTTCCATTTTTTGAAGGCGAAGACAATACCAAACAGCGGCACATAGCAAAAAGCGATGTACCATACCACAGTCGGAAAGGACAGGATGGTTAATTCCAAGTCGTCGAAGGTGAAACGTTTCTTTTTAGGCTTCGGCGATGGTGTGTCGTCGAGAATCGACGGCGAGTTCGTTCTTTTTAGCAGTGCCATGAATGGTTGTTACTCCCTTCCGTAGAGATAAATCATAATGGAAATACAGGAACACTAATTTTACCAGACACATTTTAGCACATATTGCAAATAAACACAAGGCTTTTATCAATAGTCGTTAAAAATATTTTCAAAAAGAAGGAATTTGCGACAACAGACAGAATACCTAAAAAGACTGTAAAATCCATTTTCATTTTTCAAGGAGGATGACCCCATGACAGCATTGACCTTGGCACAGCTCTCTAATGCGCAGACCGCCGTGCAGCATGTGCTTCATCGACCCTTGCCCTGTGAAATCAAGGTGTCTCAATCGGACGAGCTTTCCATTGCTTGGGATGGCGGCATTGCCGAAGTGTCCGCGCCTGATACGGCCGCTTTGGCTCGCGCCTGCTTCCTGCTGACGCAAGCGGACATGGAAGGGAAAAAGACGCTTCGTGTTTCTCAAAAACGGCATATTGACTCCTGCGGCGCGTTCATCGACTGCTCACGCGGCGCTGTGATGACGGTGGAGGCTTGCAAGCGGTATCTGGATCATTTGGCGGCACTGGGTCTGAACCTGTTTGTCATGTATATGGAGGATACTTACACGGTGCCCGAATATCCGTATTTCGGACATTTGCGTGGGCGCTATACGCCGGAGGAATTAAAGGAAATCGATGATTATGCTGATTCGCTTGGTATTGAGCTGTTGCCGCAAATTCAGACGCTGGCGCATTTGGGGCAGTTCCTACAGTGGCGCGATGACGAGCATTTGAAGGACACGCCGTACTGTTTATTGGCGGACGAAGAGGAAACCTATACCTTTATAGAAGATGAAATTCGTTCCATCCGCAGCTGCGTCAGAACAAACCGTATTCACATCGGCATGGACGAGGCGCATAACATGGGACTCATGCGCTACTATGCAAAGCACGGTCCTGTGAACCGCTTTGAGCTGCTGAAGCGCCATTTGAAGCGGGTGACGGACATCTGCGAAAAGTACAATTTCCATCCCATGATGTGGAGTGATATGTTCTTCCGCCTCGGCTCCAAGGATAATGAATACTATGACATGGATTCCCATCTACCGCAGAGCGTGATTGATGGTCTACCTGATGTGGACATGGTGTATTGGGACTATTATCACATGGAGCCGGAATGGTACGAGCATATGCTCTGCGAGCATGAGCGAATGGGCGAAAACACCATTTTTGCTGGCGGCGTATGGACTTGGAGCGGCTTTTTGCCACAGGTGGAGCGCAACGATGCCACTATGTATCCCGCCCTGCGTGCCTGTGCCGCGCACCATATTAAAACCGTTATGGCGACCATGTGGGGCGATGACGGCAATGAAACGGACTTTTTTCTTGCCATGAGCCAGCTCCCGATTTTTTCCGAATTTTGCTGGCGCGGGCCGACCTGCGAACGCGCCGATGTCACCCATATGGCAGAGACGCTGACAGGGCTGAAGGCAGAGGCATACGCAGGCTTTGGGCATTTCTATAAGGATGCCTCCGATGACCGCACGGGCAAGGGACTTGTCTATTGCGACTTGCTTTACCATCTGCTGCCCGGCAATCCTGACTTGGAGGCGGCCATTAAGCGCTATCAGAAGGGGCGCGAAATGTTGACTGTCAACGCCGAAAATCCGCAGTGCATTTATGCAACTGCCCTCTTTGATGTGGTCATTCTGAAAGCGCAGACCATTCTGAAGATTCGAAAAGCCTATGCGCAGAAGGATAAGGCTATACTTCGTGAGGCTGCGCAGAAGGATATTCCTACGCTGATTGCGCTTTATGAAAAGCTGCAGGCGCTTCATCGGGAGCAGTGGCTGGCCTCCTACAAGCGCAACGGCTGGGAGCTGTTCCCCCTGCGCTACGGCTCGGTGGTCGGCCGCGCAAAGGATGTGGCGCTGGCGCTGACGGAATATGCAGACGGAAAAATCAACAAAATTGACGAGCTGGATGCGCCGATGTTAGACCCCACCCGCAGGGGCGGTATGCAGTTCTATGAGGTGTATGCTTCTCCGAAAATGTAATACTACAATAAATCATTAAATGACGGAGGAAAAACCATGCCTGTTTTTGGTGTTTGGATGTGGCCGGAATCCCTGACGGAAAACGGCGTTGACAAAACATTGGATATGTGCGTTCATGCCGGTGTTACAGATGTGTATCTGCTGACAAAGGGACTGAACGGCAACACGATTTTTCCTTATGAGGAAACCGAGCAGACCGTGACGGGGCGTGACCTGATGCGTGAGGCGCTGGACGCGGCGCACGCTCGTGGTATGCGCGTCCATGCATGGTTTACTTCCGCCGGCGATGCCGCTTATGCCGCCGCCTATCCTGAAAGGGCGTTGTATCACTACCTGTCCGGCCCGCACAAAAGGATTGTCAGCATTACGGACTGCGAATATCAGCGCTATATGCGCCGCATCATTCGCCATGCAGTGAAAAACTACGATTTGGATGGGCTGCACCTTGACTATATCCGCTACAACAGCATCATTTGCGGCTGGTCAAAGGAAGATTTGGCGCGGTATGCCGCTTTCGGCGTGAACATCAGCCGAATCCGTGCAGTGATGGACAAGACCTTCGTTGGGGAGAACAAAGACGAAACCTATATCTTCAACTGCTATCGCCGCGGGGACAGAGATGTGCGTTTGCTGGCAGAGGCGCGGCGGTTAAATGTGCGTGTGTTTGCACAGCTTTTGACCGATGCGGTCAGAGAAGAAAAGCCGGACATCAAAATCAGCGCCGCCCTGATGCCGGAAGGTGCTTATGATGACCTTGCGTTTTCCGATTTGCACTACGGCCAGCACTATCAGGATTTAGCTGGAATCGTGGATGTGGCGTTGCCGATGGCCTACAGCCGCACCTACAATCAGGATGAGCGCTGGGTCGAAATGGTGACGCGCAATACAATGCGCAATGGGCTGCATACCGTGACCGGCATTCATGCTTTTGAAGGCGGCAACGGCATCAGTGTGCAAAAGGATGTGGTTGCTGCAAAATCCGTGGACGGTGTGGATGGTGTTTGCCTGTTCCGAGAAGGCGCGACCTGCTTAGCTTGGAAGGAAAACGGCGATGTTTCCTTGTACAATCCGACAAAGCAGGAAATTAGTTCTCTGATTCTTCACGGCAAGGACGAAATGCACTCCGTTCAAGTTTCCATCAAAACAGGGCAAGAGAAAACACTGTCCATTTCCTTTGAGCCAACATGCATTCAAGCCTTTGCAGGAAAAACGGAAGTGCCGGTTTATTTAAGGTATCACCGCACAAATGAGTGTGTGCTTAATAATGGCAAAAATGGTATTATATAATACCAACAAATACAATGGCAAAAATGGGCATAATTTTGTGCAAACCGTCAAATGAAAAGGATGACGGAGGGTTACACAAAAGTTACTAAGAATTTGGCACCAGTAACCAATGATTGCTGGTGCCTTAAATGATAATGAGGGAGAGCGGGGTTGTCAAGTGCTCGTTATAATATTTACAATCCACAGACAATGTAGACATTATCTACCTGAAGCTCAGCGAGAACCATGACCAGCGACCTCCAAAAGCTTTACAAGAAATGTCACCGGAATTTCTTCTGAAACGGAAAACCGCATTCCATTTGCTGTGAAGTCGACAACGG
>CAVJHY010000072.1:0-10071 GCA_963649405.1 bacterium | reverse complement strand
GAATCCAGCGTTTGCGTACTGAATCGAATGATTCGATACGTGGAGTCAAAGCTACACTGATACACGAAATTTTCAAATTGCTCAGCCTTCTGTATGCACTTATCAAACGCAGAACCTGAGAGAACATTCAAAGGACATTCTTTCAGGCTTTGTTTTTTTGCTGTTCTTTGCTTGCTATTTAGTGCGTTTTGTTGTATGATATTTATAAGGACATATTAAACCCGCATGGCAAAATTTGTCCCACTATATAAAATCGAAAGGATCTTGCGTTTATGGAGCGTGTTTTTAATTTTTCTCCGGGGCCTTCGATGCTTCCCCTGCCTGTTTTAGAAAAGGTGAAAGAACAGCTTCCTGTTTTTGAAACCGCCGGTATGTCCGTAATGGAAATGAGTCACCGCAGTGGGATGTATCAGGATATTATCAACCGTGCCGAGGCTTCCTTGCGGGAGCTGATGCACATTCCCGACCCCTATTCCGTCCTGTTTTTGCATGGCGGCGCAACATTGCAATTTGCCGCCGTCCCCTTAAATCTCATGGAGACTGGCAAGGCGGATTACATTGACAGCGGCAATTTTGCTCACGGTGCTGCACATGAAGCCGCCAAGTTCGGCACGGTGAATATTGTCGCCTCATCCCGCGAGGACAATTATACCCATATCCCCGACTGGCACGGGCATCTGAATGACGATGCGGATTATCTCCACATCACCGCCAACAACACCATTTACGGCACAAGATTTATTGAATTGCCCAAGGGAAAAGCGCCGCTCGTCGCCGATGTCAGCAGCTCCATTTTAGGCCAGCCCTATTGTGTGGAGGACTTTGGCGTTCTCTATGCAGGCGCACAGAAAAACATCGGTCCTGCCGGTTTAGCCGTGCTGATTGTCCGCAAGGATTTGCTTGGTCATGCCCGTCCCGAATGCCCGAAGGTCATGAACTGGACGCTGGAGGACGAAAACAGCAGTATGCTTAACACGCCCAATACCTTCGGCATTTATGTGTCCGGTCTGTGCTTTGAATGGCTGAAAACGCAGGGCGGCGTTGAGGGCATTTACGAGGTTAACAAGCAAAAGGCAGCCCTTCTGTATGACTATCTGGACAACAGCCGTCTCTTCAAACCAACGGCGGATAAGGCCTTCCGTTCTTTGATGAATGTCACCTTCGTGACGGGCGATAAGAACAAGGACGCGGAGTTTGTCAAGTTTGCCTCCACACACGGGCTGGTCAACCTGAAGGGGCATCGCTCGGTCGGCGGTATGCGTGCCAGCATCTACAATGCCATGCCGCTCTGCGGCGTTCAGGCGTTGGTGGACTGCATGAAGAGCTTCGAGCTGAACGGTTAAGGAGAAAATGTTATGTACAAAATTCAGCTTCTGAATGAAATTTCGCCCGTGGTGCATCAGGTTTTGTCCGCCGGTCAATACACGCTGTCCAAGGATGAGCCCACGCCGGATGCAATCTTGGTGCGCAGTGCAGATATGCACACCATGCCCCGCCCCGATTCGCTTTTAGCCATTGCCCGTGCGGGCGCGGGTGTCAACAACATTCCTCTGACCGAATGTGCCGCGCAGGGCATTGTTGTATTCAACACGCCCGGTGCAAACGCGAATGCTGTGGCAGAGCTGACAATGGGCGGGCTGCTGCTCGCCAGCCGCGATATTGCCGGCGGTCTTGTCTTTGCCAAGGGGCTGAAGGGGCAAGAAAACCTTTCCAAGCTGGTCGAAAAAGGCAAGAACGCCTTTGCAGGGCCGGAGCTGCGCGGAAAAACGCTGGCCGTGCTAGGGCTGGGTGCCATTGGCGCATTGGTTGCCAATGCCGCTGCCACCGGTTTTGGGATGGAGGTCATCGGCTACGACCCCTACATTTCCGTTGAACATGCTTGGAGCCTGTCGCGCTCCGTCCGCCACGCCATGCGCATGGAAGATGCCATCAAAAATGCCGATTACATTTCCCTGCACATCCCGCTGACCGAACAGACGCGGGCGATGGTGAACAAGCAATTCTTGGATGGCATCAAAAAGGGCGCTCGGCTGCTCAATTTCTCCCGCGCCGAGCTTTGCGATACCGAGGAAGTCAAGACCGCGTTGGAAAGCGGTTTACTTTCCGCCTATGTGACGGATTTTCCCGTGGATGCTTTGCTTGATGTGCCGCACGCCATCTGCTTGCCGCACTTGGGCGCGTCCACGCCTGAAAGCGAAGAGCGGTGTGCGGAAATGGCAGCTCATGCACTCAAGGATTATCTGGAATACGGCATCATCAAAAACAGTGTCAATCTGCCCGACATCGCCCTCGGCACGCCGGAAGGCAGCCGAATCCTGTTGATTCACAAAAATGTGCCCGGTCTCGTTTCCGCCATTTCTTCGCTGATTTCCGGCCGCGGGCTGAACATCTCCGGCATGGTCAATAAGAGCCGAGGCGACTATGCCGTCACCGTGCTGGAACTGTCCGAGATCCCCGATGAACGCCTAATTGATGCCCTTTCCTGCTTAAAGGATGTCGTCCGTGTACGAAAATTGGCTTGCGGCCTCGAATAACACTTGACAAATGCCTCTTCATCTTTTAGAATTGATGTAGATTTTTAGACTCGCTATGACCATTTTTACACGGAAGATGGGAGGTCAGCACCATGAAATCAACCGGAATGATTCGCAAGTTAGATGACCTTGGCCGCATCGTGTTGCCCGTTGAGCTGCGCCGAACGATGGATTTTGGCATTCACGACACAGTGGAGATTCTGGTGGAGGATGACAAGCTCATCCTCAAAAAGTACCATCCCGCCTGTATCTTCTGCGGCGATGCCCGCGATGTCGTTTCGTTTGAAGGAAAGCTGATTTGTTGGCACTGCCTTGAAGAATTGAAGAAATTATAGATATCCCCGTACAAGTAAACGGTACACGAATTTGTACGGTGTTGCCTATATAAACGGGTGGCGTTTTAGAAGTGAATCGTCACGCGTTTTTTTATTGAATATTGTTTTTGAGCCACATTAGCCCTTCACGATAGCCCTCAAAGCCATGCCCTGCAACGGTTTTCTGAGCATAAAGAGAAACATAAGAAAATTTTCTGAAGTCTTCGCGAGTTTGAATGTTGCTCAGATGCACCTCGACGGTGGGCAAGGCGACGGCCTTCAGCGCATCTAAAATGGCCACGGAGGTGTGCGTATAGGCGGCGGGATTGATTAAAATGCCATCCGCCGTATGCAACGCAGCCTGAATTTTATCAACAATTGCCCCCTCATGGTTGGATTGAAACAGTTCAACATTCATCCCCAATTCATCAGCCCAGCGTCGAATGCTGTTTTCAAGCTCCGCAAATGTCCCTTTACCGTAGATGTCCGGCTCTCGAATGCCCAAGAGGTTGAGATTCGGACCGTTAATCACCAAAATGCGCATGAAAATCCTCCACTATTTCCTGCACGACCTGTGTCTTGGAAGTCGCATTGTTAATCATTCTATCGCACAGCGACTGATAAATCGGTCCGCGTGCCTTCAGCATAGCGGTTAAGCCATCGTCTGAATTAGACAGCGGTCTCCCCCGCCTTGTCAAGCTCTCGTGTGCCCGTACAATCGAATAAATGCGCCCATTTGCCGCAGCAGCGCGGCGATTTTTTTCATTCAAAATAGCGCCGCCACCCAAGGAAATCACGCGCCCGTTACCCGAACACGCCTGCAGAACGGCCTCGGTCTCCAGCGAACGAAAGCACTTTTCGCCGTCTGTTGCAAAGATGCTCTGCACCGTGCGGCCAACCTTGTCTTCCACCATCTTGTCCGTATCAAGGAAAGGACGTTCTAAAACACGCGCCACCGCCATGCCCAGCGTTGTTTTGCCGCTGCCGGGCATACCAATGAAAACAAGGTTTGTCTGCTCAGCCCGCGCCGTTTTCAGTACCCTTTCGGTCTCCCCTTTGTCGATGCATCTGCCCGTGAACAGTTCCTCTGTCGCCCGCGCCTGCTCCACCAGCATCGGAATTCCTCCGCTTGCGGGAATTTTAAGGTGTTGTGCTGCCTCGACAAGCGCCGTCTTGAGCGGGTTGGCCACCACATCCAGCACGCCTTCCAAGCAGGAAAAACGCGAAACATTTACCGGCGCTGTCTCAATGTCCGGCATCATGCCGACAGGGGTCGTATTGACAATAAACCGCACATTCTTCTGCTGATAGCAGGTTTCATAGTTGCACACGCCTCTCCGTGAAACAAACACAATGTCCGCCGCGCCGCGTTTTTTTAGGCAATAGCTGACTGTCCTGCTCGTCGCGCCCGTGCCTAAAACAAGTACCTTTTTCCCGTACACATCCATATTCAGACTGTCCATGAGATAAAAGAAGCCCTCGCAATCCGTATTGTCGCCGAAAAGCGTGCCGTCCGCCCTGCGCACCACGGTATTGACAGCGCCGATTTCCTTTGCCCGTTCGGAAAGCGCATCTAGATACGGAATCACGATTTGTTTATAGGGAATGGTGACATTGAGACCGTCAAAGTGACGCTTTTCAAAAAAGTCCTTCAGCTCATCCTCATTGAGCGGCAGTTTGCCATAGGAAGGATTGCCAAACAGTTCATGCAGACGCTCCGAAATGCTCTGCCCCAGCGGGCGGCCAATCAACAAATAGCGCTTATCGAGCGCAGAAAGCAGCTCCGCCTGATATTTTTTTGACAGTGCAAACAGCGTTTGATACATTTCCGCCGTATACGGTGCCATCTTGCCAGAATGCTGACGGACGGTTTCTAAAATTTCCTGTTCCCGCTTCGGATGGCTGATGCCCTGCCCGCTTGTGTGCTTTGCCAAGCCCGCCTGAGCGCACAAATCCATGCGTCTGAGCAGCAGCGGCAAAAGCTGCGCGTCCGTTTCATCAATGAAGCGGCGAATTTCCGATAGTTCCATCTCTCTCCCACCTTTACAGCAGCCAATCCATGAGCGCCAAGGCAGCGGCAGCCTCGACGCACGGCACGGCGCGAACGGCCACACAGGGGTCATGCCGTCCCTTAATGGACAGCGCAACATTTTCGCCCGTTTTCAGGTTGACGGACTGCTGTGTTTGCGCAATGGACGGTGTTGGCTTGAAAGCCACGCAGAATATCAGCGGCGCACCCGTGGAAAGACCGCCCAACACGCCGCCCGCATGGTTGGAAGTCAGATGTACCTGTCCAGCTTGCATGAAATACCCGTCATTGTGTTCAGAGCCATGTAAAGCAGCCGCCGCAAAACCATCGCCAAATTCGATGCCGCGCACTGCAGGAATGGCAAACACTACCTGTGCAATGCGGTTTTCGATGCCGTCAAATATCGGCTCGCCCAAACCAATCGGCAAAGAAAGCACCGCACATTCCACGATACCGCCGATGGAATCCCCCGCTGCTTTCGCTTCCGCAATCAGTGCCTTCATGTTTTTCGCCGCATCCTGCGAACGAACAGGGAAACCTTCTGCGGACGGAAAATCATCCGATGATACATGAAGCGGGTCATAGGCTGTATCCCCCCGAACACTGCCCACTTGAAGCAGATGAGCGCCGATGAAAATGCCTTTTTTAGCAAGAAGCTGCATCACGATGCTGCCCGCCGCGCACAAGGGCGCTGTCAGCCGAGCGGAAAAATGCCCGCCGCCGCGGATGTCATTACAGGTGGAATATTTTACAAAAGCCGGATAATCCGCATGAGAGGGGCGCGGAATAAAACGCAGCTCTTCATAATCACTCGACCTTGCATCTTCATTATCAAACAGAACACACAGCGGCGCACCGCAGGTCTTGCCTTCAAAAAGGCCGGAAACGATGTGCGGCTCATCCGTTTCCTTTCGTGCGCTGACCAGCTCACCGCCAGGCGCACGGCGGCGAAGGAACGCCTTCAGCACTTCCATATCAATGATTTCTCCAGCCGGAAGCCCGTCCAGCACTGCGCCGAGCTTTTCGCCATGCGACTGCCCGAATAAAGAAATTTTAATTTTATTTCCGAAGGTCGATGCCATGAATTTTTCCTCCCAACGCCCGAAAATCATCAAAAAAATTCGGATAGGATTTTTGAACGGCCTGTGCGTCCAAAATCGTGCATTGTTGCTCGCAAGCAGAGGCCGCGACACATGCCGCCATCACCAGCCTATGGTCATTCTGCCCATCCACTGTGCCGCCGCGTAAATTTGGCTGACCGCGAATAATCAGCCTGTCCTCCTGCTCCTCCGTCACCGCACCATGCGCCCGCACCATGCGCACAATGCCCTTGGCGCGGTCGCTTTCCTTAAAGCGCAGTCTGCGGATGCCGGTTAAGCAGGATGTCCCTTCCGTATGCGCCATTAAAGCCCCCAGCACGGGCGCAAGATCCGGCGCTTGCGATACATCCGCTGTAATGCTGTGCAACATCCCAGGATTTTTTGCACGGACGGAATGTGCGTCAACAGAGACTTCCGCACCCATCTGTCGTAGAAAATCCATAATTTTTTTGTCCGCGTGTTCGCTGTCCGCTGAAAGCCCCGTTAAGCGGACTTCCCTGCCTAACGCGCCTATCGCCAGCAGGAACGCCGCGCCCGACCAATCGCCCGAAACGACAATTTGTTTTGGCGATTGATATGTTTGTCCGCTGCGGACAAAAAAGCCATTCTCCGTTTTCTCGGTTTCAACACCAAACTGCGCCATCACGCGCCGCGTTAGGCTAACATAGGACGCTGATTCGAGCGTTCCCGTCAAGCGAATTTCAACATCATCACGCAAAAGCGGTGCAGCCAGCAACAAACCGGAAACAAACTGTGAGCTAACTTGGCCTGACAAAGTAAACACGCCGCCTAATGCCGCACCGTTCACCGAAAACGGAAGCACATCGCCGGAAAACACTGCGCCGTGCTGCTTCATGGCGTTTATCAAGTCAATGAGCGGCCTTTTTTTCAGACTTCCTGTGCCGTCTAATGTGCCGCCACCCAGCGCCCATATAATTGGGAGCAAAAAACGTAGTGTGCTACCGCTCTCACGGCAGTTGAGGATTGCATTTTTGCGCGCTTCCCGAATCGGCTGCACCAGCGTATCGCCGTTCTCACAAGTGATTTTTGTACCGATAGCTTCCAGCGCCTGAACGGTCGCGGCGACATCATCGCACTTTGGCAAGCGGCCAATGTGCGTCTCTTTGTTGCTCAGCGCCGCGCAAATCAGCATTCTGTGGGCTTCTGATTTTGAAGTCGGCGCGGCAATTTCGCCGTATGCCGAAAAAGGTGAAACGATGATGTTCATGGCTGCAGTCCCAGCATCACATAACGCTTGAAATCGTCCGTTGAAAGGACTTCAATACGCGGTCCATTTTTAGTCAGTGCGATGATATTGAAGCGCTCGCCTTGCCTTTTTTTATCGTGCATGGCCAGTGCAAGCACAGCATTTACTTCAAAGGCGCATTCCGTTTCGAGGCCGCATTGCGACAAATAGCCTTGCGCCACGCGCTCATCCACGCTGCCCAAGCCCATTTTTCGTGCTGCCCGCAATTCTGCGACCAGCCCGATGGCCACAGCCTCGCCGTGCGAAAGGGTATAATTGCTCCATTTTTCCAGTGCATGACTGATGGTGTGACCGAAATTCAGCATTTGTCGGCGACCCGTATCACGCTCATCATGCAGCACAAACGATGCCTTGATTTCCACATTTTTCCGGATGATTTCATCGATGTTTACCCTTGGCGAAGCGGCAAAACGGGAAAGCCACGCAGCATTTTTCAACAGCCCGTGCTTGATAATTTCTGCCGCGCCTTGCTTGTAAATATTATCGGAGAGCGTGTCCAGCAAAGCCGTATCACACAAGACCAGTGCCGGCTGATGAAACGCTCCCGCCAGATTTTTTCCCTCCGGCAAATCAACCGCCGTTTTGCCGCCAACGGAGGCATCCACAGCAGCCAGCAGCGTCGTCGGAACTTGCACAAAGGGCAGACCGCGCTGATAAATGGCCGCTGCAAAACCACCCAAATCCCCCGTCACGCCGCCGCCAATCGTCACCACAAGGTCAGAGCGCGTGATTTCCGCCTGTGCCATTTTGCAAAGTGCTCGCGTGCAGGTGTCCATATTTTTGCTCTGTTCGCCCGCCGGAAATTGAAAGGCGTAAACGGAAAAGCCCACATTGTTCAGCGATGCTTCCGTCTGTTTTCCATACAGGGCGTACACCGTTTCATCCGCAATCAGCATGACCTTGCACGGCTGATGCCCCTTCAAAAGCCGTTCGCCTAATTCGGAGAGCAGCCCTCGCCCAATCAGCATCTCATAGGGCGTTTCCGTTTGAATGACCACCCGCTCCATCGCCGCACCTCCGTTCCTTTTCGTTTTTTCTTTCGACATAGAGTCAAAAAATCCTTTATTGATTGCAAAATGTGTCATTGAAATGGCAGCAAGCGGGTACAAAAACATACGCCCCTTGACAAAACAAGGGGAGCAATGTACACTTATGTCGCATTGAGGTTATCAGTGATAACATTGATGCAAAAACTGCTCTACGGAAAGGCTGGTGGCTGAGCGGCATGGACGAGCAGACCAAAAAGCAAGCGTCCGTCAAGGAGCGCCTGCTGCTGGCAGGAATTGACGAATTAGGTCGAAGCGGCATACAGAATTTCTCCATTCGCCGCGTTGCTGCCGCCTGTGGGGTCTCCTGCGCAGCGCCGTATAACCACTTTGCTGACAAAAACGACTTCATTCTTGCAATCATCGCCTATATCAACGGTCAGTGGGTCGAAATTCAGGCAAACATTGCCGAAAAGTATGCTGGCAATACGCGGCATCAGCTCATTGAAACAAGCGTTGCCTATGTGCGTTTTCTCTGCAAAAATCCCTACTTTCGGTCGATTCTGATGCAGCGGGATGATTCGTTAGCGCCGGAACAGCTTCGGGAAAAATCGCAGATAAGTCCCGGCACAAAAGCGCTGGTGGACAAGTACTGCGAGGAAACGCAGATGCCACCTGAAACGCGGGTGCGCAAGACTTTTGTCGTCCGCTCCCTGATTTACGGCGCGGCGCTGATGCTGGACAACGGCGAGCTGGAAAACAAGCAGGAGAGTTTTGATTTCATTGCGCAAGCCATCGCAAGGGAATTCGATCTTCCCTAAATGCATGAACATATAAGAAAGGGTGTCATAGATGAGCGAGTATGTATTGATGACGGATTCCTCCTGCGACCTGCCGGACGAGCTGGCCAAGGAGCTTGAACTGACCGTTCTCCCCCTCTCCTTTACGCAGGACGGGAAGACATACAAGAATTATTTGGACTGTCGCGAAATGCCCTCCAAGGTTTTCTACAAAAACCTTCGTGACGGTCATACTGCAGTTACCTCCGGCGTAAACATTGATGCGGCATTGACCGCCATGGAGGAAATCTTAAAATCCGGGCGCGATATCCTGTGCCTGAATTTTTCCTCTGCGTTGAGCTGCACCTATGCTTCCTGCGTCTCCGCCGCCAATGAACTGCGCGAAAAGTACAAAGAGCGCACCATTGAAGTGGTGGACACCTTGGCTGCCTCCTTGGGGCAGGGCTTGCTTGTCTATCTAACCGCGCAGAAGAAAAAGGCAGGCGCAACGCTGGCGGAAGCGCTGGACTTTGTGGAGCGGATGAAGCTGCATATGTGTCACTGGTTTACGGTGGACGATCTGATGCATCTGCGACGTGGCGGGCGTGTATCGACGGCCGCGGCTATTGTCGGTTCCATGCTGTCCATCAAACCCGTAATGCACACGGACGATGCCGGAAAGCTGACTCCTGTCGGCAAGGTGCGCGGGCGCAAAAAGTCCATTTTGGCGCTGCTTGAAAAGATGGAGGAGCTGTCCATTGACCCCGAAAAGCAGACCGTGTTTATTTCGCACGGTGACTGCGAGGAAGATGCTCAGTTCCTCGCCGAGCAAATTAAAACGCATCTTCATGTCAAGGATATTCTGATTCACCCCGTCGGTCCTGTCATCGGTGCGCACTCCGGTCCCGGAACGCTTGCTTTGTTCTTCATCGGGCAGCATCGATAATAATTGTTAAGGCATCACCGCACAATTCGGCGACTCGCAAAAATGTGCCTTTTGCGCCATCTACTTCTTGCAAAAATCTCGATTTACCTCCAGTAAATCATCGATTTTTGCAATCG
>CAVJHY010000071.1:0-10244 GCA_963649405.1 bacterium | reverse complement strand
CAGTTCTGAGCGTTTTGCGGTCATGCTCGGTCGGTACGAAAATGAGCAAAAAGAGGTCAGAGGAAAGTTGGAAGCGGCTATGGGGACGGTGCGGCGGTGTCAGGAAAACGCGGAGACAGCAGATAAATTTGTTAAGTTTGTTAAGTTAGTACGAGAAATAATGTGTCCGCAACGTTTGACAGAGGAGGTGGTAGGCAACCTTATTGAGCGCGTTGAGATTGGTGAGGCTTTTATGGATGGCGAGGTTAAAAAGCAGGAAATCCGCATACTGCTTAATTTTGTAGGGGAGATTGATTGGGATGAGGATGGCGATGGGGCGGTTTATGAGATTGCAGATGGGAGGAGACCAAAGAGAAAGTAAGCAGGAATTAAGTAGGAATTAGGCGAGAAGCGCTCATGGCCGGGGAGCAGCATGAGCGCCTCGTTGGTTGGTAGAGAACGATGCAAAAGGGCATTGATCTTTTTACTTGTTACAGGTATGAGAAAACAATCAGTTTTGCTGGTGGTTTCCTTTTTACACTAAAGCCACAATCAAAAAACACCTATCGGGCATACGACCTTTAGGTGCTTTTGAACGGACGGAAATCAGTATATATAATTCTCCACTTCCACCTTATCGGGGTTGGTATAGGGGGCGAGGGTGGAGATCATTTTGATAGGGGCGTTGGAGTTATTGATGACATAATGGATTTCGCCCGGCTCGATATGAATGAGCTGGCCGGGACGCATATGGTTGACCACGCCGTCTACGACGATATCGACCTCGCCCTCCAAGATGTAGAAGTTTTCTTCCATTACATTGTGATAGTGCGCCTTGAAATCCTGCCCAGCCTGAAATTGCACGAGCGCAAAGTTCATGCGCGGGCCTTTCATCAGATACTTAGGACCGCTATCGCCGAAGCGATATTCCTTTTCCTCTTCGTTGACAATAAACATCTCAGAATCTCCCTTCATTGTCTTGCTATTTTGTACTCTAAACCATCGGCAAATTTTAGACTTTTGCTTAATCGGTCAAGCAGCGGGTGGAAGTGCAAAGCGTTGTGATATTCCTCCAAGCGTGACCGAAAGCAGAAAATCATCCTCAAGTTCAATGGTGTAGATGAATCAAAGCACGGACATCACTGCGCATTTGACAGCGATATTCCAAATGCCTTATGCTGCCTGATAGCCGCACCTTCAAAAGTTCTGATTGCGGGACTGCCTTTTTTACACGCCCGGCGCAGCCCACATATAGCGGGTGATGCGGTCGTCCGCAAGCTGCAGCTCCCGTGCGTACATCTTGCGCCAATTTTCGTACAGCTTCATGTAGACGGCGTGGTTTTCAATATTCGGCTCATAGCGCTGCTCGAAATGCACCAGTTTCTTGGCGGTTTCGGAAATGTTCGGGAAAAGCCCGACACCGTGACCTGCCATGATGGCCGCCCCCAAAGCCGTAGCTTCACGGACGCTCGGCACATTGACGGGAATGCCCAGAACATCGCAGAGGATCTGGCACCAAAGAGCGCTCTTGGAAGCGCCGCTGGCGAACACGACTTCCTTCGGGATGTTGCCCGTGGATTCGCGGACGAGCTGCATATGTCCGTAAGTGACCATCGCGGTGTTTTCCATGATGGCACGGTAGAAGGTGTAGCGGTTGAACTTTTCGGGATCAAAGTCAAAGTTGATGAACATCGGGCTGGCGTGCCGCCAAGAAATGTAATTCATCACATCGGAGAAGGCGCACATCATGCCGTAGCAGCCGACGGGAATGTCCTTCGCTTTTTCGTTCATCAGGTCGTAGGGATCACGACCTGTCGCCTTGGCCTGTTCCTTTTCGTATTCGCAGAAAGCATCACGATACCAGCGCATGACCATGCCTGGCTTGAACGCCAGCGCTTCATACTGCCAAATGCCCGGCACACTGTGGCAGTTGACGCGGACGCGGCAATGTTCATCCGTCTTTGCTTCATCAATATTATATTCATACTGCCAGAAGCTGCCGCCGAAGATGGCCGCCTGATGCGGATCAACCACGCCGACACCCACGCAGCCAAGCTGCGCATCGCCGCCGCCGGCCACAATGGGCGTGCCTTCGGCAAGCCCGGTTTCTTCCGCGCCCTTGGCGGTAATTTTAGCAACTACCGTGCCGCATTCGGAAATCTTCGGGAAGATGCCCTTTTTTAAGCCGATGGAGGCGGCAATCTCATCATCCCAATCGCGGGTCTTCAGGTTGAAAATGCCCGTCGTGCAGGCGTTGGACGGCTCGGAGCAGAAAACGCCCGTCATTTTGTAAATCAGCCAGTCATTGAACATGGAGCAGACGACGGTCTTTTCATAGACCTCCGGCATATTATTTTTGACCCACAGAAGGCGGGGAAGAGCGCCCAGGGCATATGTCTGACCGGACTCCTGATAGAAGCGCTTTTCAAGCTCGGTATCCATATGCACAAGTTCGGCGACTTCGTTGTCGCTGCGGGCATCAACATTGGCGCAAGCCCAAATTTCCTGCCCGTCCTTGTCGTAAAGGACAATGCCCTCACGCATACAGGTGGTGGACACGGCGGCAATGTCTTTGGGGTCAATGCCCGTCTGCTCGATGACACCGCGGATGCACTGACGAGCCAAATCCCAGTTATGCACCCAATCAAAATCCATGCTGCCCGGATAGCGCGGGTCTTCCTTGTGTGTCCATTCCTGCTGGACGCAGCCAAGCTGTTCGCCTTCCAAGCTGAACAATACGGCGCGGACGCTGCCTGTTCCCGCATCGACGGCCATGAGGATTTTTGCCATAGTTACCATCCTTTCACATGATTGATATATAATGAAGGTTTAATCCTTGAGAAGCAATGCGGCTGTCGGCTCATCGGTGATGAGGATATCCAAATACCCGCCGCGCAACACGGAGCGGATGGCCTCCGCCTTGTGCCGACCTGCGGCAAGACCGACAACATTGTCCATCGTCAAGAGTTGATTTAAGGGGGTGGAGATGAGCCTGTCCTCGATGTCGCTTGCAATGAGCTGACCGTTCTTATCCAAAAAATGGCACAGCACATCGCCGACGCTTCCCGCCATGCGCAGGCGGAACATTTCGTTCTGCGAAATCAGACCGGAACGAAGAATGGTGGCGGTATCGTGCATAGCACCGATGCCCACCAAGGTAAAGGAAGAAAGCTCGGCTGTCCGAATAACCTCGCTCACGGAATCTTCGGCACGCATGGCTGCCGCCATCTCGTGGGAGGAGGCCAGCAACGGCGCGGGAATCAGGCAGAGGCGGGCATTGAACACATTGCTGCGGCCATTCGGCAGATAGCAGGACACGCCGCCCGTCAGGGAAACACAGGTGACGGGGGTCTGCACCATCGTGGCCAAGTGGTTGAGCGTCTTGCCCAGCGTATCGCCGTAGCCGACATTGATGCAGGCGTTTTCGCCCAAGCGGTCGCTGATGTACATCGCACCGGCGCGGGCAATGGATTCGTTCGTCTGCCCTTCCTGCTCCGCTTCGGGAATAATGAAGACATCCTTTAAATGGTAGCGCTCCATCAGCTCACGACTGCGCTCCATCATGCCAATGCTGTCCGAACGAAGACGAAACTGAACGACACCGCTCTGACGGGCAGCATCCAAGAGCTTGATGACGCGCATTCTGCTGATGGCGAGCCTGTCAGCGATGGCCTGCTGCGTCATGTTTTCAAAATAATAATACCATGATGCCTTGACCATCAGCGTCTCTTCGTACTGAACAGCGTTACTCATGAAACCTCCGTTTACTAAAGAAAACAATTATTTCGGTGCTGAACAAATGTTCACGGACATAATATAGCACGAAACAGCTGAAATGTCAATTATTTTAGAAAAAAATCACGGACTTTACAAAAGAAAATGTTTCGCTCACAAAAAAAGTGAAAAATCTATTGACAATATGCATAAGGCTGGTTTATAATGACCTCGACAAAATGTGCAGTGCATGAACAAATGTTACGCAAGCGCAGGAGTTGACACGATGAGTACGAAACCGACGATGGTTCCGAAGCTCCAAGTGAGGGGCATTCGTAAAGCGTTCGGACAGAACGTAGTCCTGAAGGGGATTGACCTTAGTGTAGACGCGGGAGAGGTTGTCGCACTGATTGGCGGCAACGGCGCGGGAAAGTCTACGCTCATGAAGATTATCATGGGCATTTACTCCTGTGACGAAGGCGAAATCCTGATTGACGGTCAGCCGGTCAAGCTGACCAAAGCCTCTGCTTCCTTGGCACACGGCATTTATCTGGTGCCGCAGGAGCCGATGCTGTTCCCCAACATGACCGTGCTGGAGAACATCCTCATGGGCTTTAACGAGCGCGAAAGCGACCTCAAAAAGCGCCTGAATGACTGCATGACGGAGCTGAACTTCACCTTAAACCTTCAGCGCAAAGCGAACACACTCTCCATTGCAGAGCAGCAGATGGTCGAGCTTCTGCGTGGCATGATGCGCAATGCTCAGATTCTGATTCTGGATGAGCCGACCAGCTCGCTGACCTTTAATGAAGTGCAGTCCCTCTTCAAAACCGTGGAGGATTTGAAGAAGAAGGGCATTGCCATCATCTATATCACGCACCGTCTGACCGAAGTCTTTGAGATTGCCACACGGGTTGCCATCATGCGTGACGGCATCATCACCCTGCAGGGCGAGGTCAAGGACTTTACGAAGGAAATGCTGATTCAGGGCTTGCTGCCCAGCGGCACGCAGGAGAGCGACAAAAAGGAAACGGCCTATGTACCGATTGATTACAGCCAGCTAAAGCCCGTGCTGGAGGTTAAGAACTTCAGCGGCTACGGCTTCAGCGACTGCACCTTTAACCTCTATCCCGGCGAAATATTGGGCATTGCGGGCGTTGTGGGTGCCGGCCGCACGGAGCTCATCAGCACCATCTTCGGTCGCGACAAGACTTTGGGCGGTCAGATTCTGCTGGATGGTCAGGACATTACCAGTCTCTCCACCAAGCAGATTTTGAAGACGGGCATCAACTTTGTGCCGGAGGATCGCCATTATCACGGTATCTTCCGCATCCGCTCTATCTCTTCCAATACGACTTCGGCGCTGCTGAACAGTCAGGAAATCGGCAAGGTCGATGTTAACCGCAAGAAGCAAAATGTGATTGCGAACAAATATGTGCAGGAGTTCAGGACAAAGATCGTGTCGCTTGAAGACACCATCGGCAGTCTGTCCGGCGGCAACCAGCAGAAGGTTGTTATCGCCCGCGCCCTTTCTACACATCCTAAAGTTGTCATTCTCGATGAGCCGACCCGCGGCATTGACGCTGCGGCTCGCGGCGATGTGTATAACATCATTCGTCAACTCAAGGAAGCGGGCGTGGCCGTGCTGATGGTTTCTTCCGATATGGAAGAGGTTGTCGAGCTGGCTGACCGTGCGATTACGGTGTTCCAAGGCCGCATCAACGGGGAATTCAGCCGTGATGAAATCACACAAGATGCCCTGACCAGTGCCGCCTTTGGCATTGCGCATGAAAGGAAGGTGGCGGGAGAATGAAAAACCTGCTGAAAGCTCGGTGGATGTCCAGCTTGATTTTCCTGATTGTGCTGTTCGCCATCACAGGCATTGCCGCTCCCAGCTTTCTGGATTATACCAACATCATTAGCTGCTTTAACACGGCGACCATGTACACCCTGCTCGCCGTTGGCATTGCTTTCGTCATCATGACGGGCGAAATCGATGTCTCCATCGGCGCGACATTGGGTCTGACCGCCGGCATGACCGGTCTCATCGCCCAGCAGGGCGGCGGCATCCCGAAGATGATTGTCGTGGTTCTTCTGACGGGTGCTGTCATCGGTCTTGTGAACGGCATTGGCGTGGCGTACCTCGGTGTTCCCTCCCTGATTTTCACCTTGGGTACAAACAGCGTCGTGCGCGGTCTGATTTACATCATGTCCGATGGCCGCACGGTGGAAAATTTCGGCGGCGTGTTTGCGAGCATCAACAACAAGACCGTGTTTGCCGGTATCTCCGTGTATTACGCCATTGCCTTGGTGCTGGTGGTTGCGGCGCACATCGTGCTGACGCGGACGAGAAAGGGTAAATACTTCATCGCTGTCGGCGATAATGCGGGCGGCGCAAACTTGGTTGGTATCTCCGTATTCGGCACAAAGGTTTTAGCCTATGTGCTGTGCGGTTTGTTTGCGGGCTTGGGCGGCTTCGTGTTCGCTTCCAAATACGGTCAGGTGATGACTGTGGCGGGCAACGGCTATGAAATGACTGCCATTGCAGCCTGCGTGTTGGGTGGCATCTCCCTGTCGGGCGGCATGGGCAACATGGTCGGCGCGGCCATCGGCGCGATTATCATGTCCTCCATCAGCCGTCTGCTCGTTTTCATCGGTCTCCCGTCCACCTACAACAACACCATCACCGGCGTTATGCTGATTGTGATTGTTGTGGTCGACGCTTTGTCTCAGCGGCGCTCCATTGAAATGACCAGAAGAAAGCGCCTTCTTTCCAGAACGGCTGAGCATACGCCGGAAGGAGGCATCAAGGCATGAAGAGCTTGCTGAAAAAGGTCTTTAAGCATTGGGAAGTTTTTCTGGTGGTCTTCTTGATACTGGAATTTGTCGTCTTTGGCGCTGCCAACCCGAAGTTTCTGCGTCCGAAGTCCATCATGAATGCCATTGTCAACTACATCAGCGTTTGCATCATCTCGCTGTTCGTAACGATGGTCATGATTACCGGTGGCATTGATATTCAGGCACCGTCCATCATCGGCTTAACGAGCATCATCATCGGCGTTCTGTGGAGCGATGGTGGCTTAAACATCTGGTTGGCTGTCACCATCGCCATTATTGCTGCCGCATTGTGCGGCGCTCTCTCCGGTTTCTTCGTGGCGTATTGTGGCGTTCAGCCGATGGTCGTCACCTTGGGCGGCAGTTTCCTGTATTCCGGCATTGCACTGATGGTCTCCGGTATGTCCGCAACCCCTGCCTATCAGGGCATCAGCGGCTTCCCCGATAAGGTGGATGGTGAATATGTTTCTTTCCGCTTCCTCGGCAAAGGCTCGATTGCGGGTATCCCGACTCAGATTGTCATTTACATCGTCTTGATTCTGCTCTGCGCATGGATTCTCCACCGCACCAAGTACGGCGAGCGCCTGTTCCTGATTGGTGTCAACCAGCAGGCGGCGGAATATTCCGGCATCAACACGCGGGCGACCATCATGAGTACCTATATCCTTTCCGCCGTGAGCGCGGGTCTGGCCGGTATCTTGGTCACAGCCAATGTTAACTCCGCAAAATATGACTTAGGTTCCGGCTACACGCTGGCCATCATCACCGCCGTCGTGCTTGGCGGTACGCTGAACACGGGCGGCAAGGGCAGTATTCTGGGCACGGTACTGGCCTCCCTCATCATCTGCTTGCTCCGCTATGGTCTGCCGCTCTGCTTCGGTGTCAGCACTCAGAACTTGGATTTGCCGATTGGCATTATCTTGGTGCTGGTTGTGGTTGGTCGCGAAGTCGCCGGACAGCATATGCTGGCAAACCTTTTCAAGCGGAAAAAATCCCTTTCCTAAAGCATTTCAAGAGGTGCCGAGGGGTGCCTTTTGAGATAAATATTAAATAGGAGGAATCCAAACATGAAAAAGATCCTGTCTATGTTCCTCGTCCTGTGCATGGCACTGATGCTGTGCTCCGCGGCTGTTGCCGAAGGCAAGAGCGCCGTGGATGGCATGACCGTGGCCTTCATCCCGAAGGTTTCCGGCAACTCTTTCTTCGAAGCTGCCAATGACGGCGCTCAGAAGTACGCCGCCGAGTGGGGTCTGACCGTTGACTACATCGGCGCACCCGAAGCCTCCGTTACCACCCAGCTTGAGTTGATCCAGCAGGCCATCGACAAGGGCGTGGATGCTATCTGCATCTCCTCTGTTGACGCGACCGCTCTGGATGAGAAACTGCAGGAAGCACAGGAAGCCGGCATCTATGTCAGCACCTGGGACTCTGACGTTTCCCCTGACTCCCGCGCTCTGATGGTTTCTCAGGGCACTGCTTCCATCCTTGGTCCGATGCTCGTGGACATGGCTGTTGAGTCCCTGACCGAGCGCGGCGTTGATGTGAACGGCGAAGTCACCTATGTGTGGCACTTCTCCAACCCCTCCGTGGCTGACCAGAACTCCTGGTATGTCGCCGGCGAAGAATACATCAAGCAGAACTATCCGAACTGGAAGGTTGTCCATGATCCCTACTATTCCAACCAGGATCCCGCTCAGTCTGTGAGCGTTGGCGAATCCATCCTCGAAGCCTATCCGGACATCGACCTGATCATCTGCAATGACTCCACTGCTCTTCCCGGACAGTGCGGCGCTGCTCAGAACAAGGGTCTGACCGCGAAGGACATCACCATCACCGGTTTCTGCACTCCCTCCGGCATGACCACCTACCTTGAGAACGGCATCTGCACCCGTTGGGGTCTGTGGGATTGCGGCGTTCAGGGCGCTCTGGGCTGCTATCTGGCCGCTTACATCTCTGCCGGCAACACTGTGAAGGTTGGCGACGAAATCGAAGTTCCCGGCATCGGCACTGTGACCGTGCTGGCCAATTCTGATTTGGTTGAGGGTCAGGAAACTGCCGAGACCAACAACGGTGTCGTGCTGCTGCCCGAACGTCTGGTCTTCACCGCTGAGAACGTTGCGAACTACAACTTCTAATTTCTGAATCCGCAGGGAGGATCCCCTAAACGGGTTCCTCCCCTTTGTGGTGAAAGCTGCGGCATGACGCGGCTTTCACCTTTGAAAAAGTAATCCACCATGACGTGATTGGAAAGGGGTTTGACGATTATGGCAGATAAGGACGGACTGAAGGTCGCAAAGGATTATCATACGAACATTCCGTTTGGCAATCAGGGCAGCTTCCATGTGAAGGGCGCAAACAACTTGGATTGGGGCATGAAGCGCCATCTTTCCAACATTTTTGATCCTGTCAGTGGCAACACCGTGATGTTTGCCTTTGACCACGGCTATTTCATGGGCTCTACGGCCGGTTTGGAACGCCTGGACTTGGTGATTCCGAAGCTGCAGGAGCAGATTGATGTTTTCATGGGCACTCGCGGTGCCATCCGCACCTGTGTCTCCCCGACCTACAAGAAGGGCATTGCCCTGCGCGTGACCAGCGGCTCTTCCATGCTCAATGATGATTTGAGCCATGAAGTACTAGCTGTGGACATCGAAGATGCTATTCGCATGAACGCGGACTGCATGGCCGTGCAGACCTTCATCGGCGCTGACGGACAGCTTTCCTCCATCGACAACCTGAGCCGCTGCATCAATGCCGGTATGCGTTACAGCATCCCGACGCTGGGCGTTGTAGCCGTCGGAAAGGACATGGAGCGTACCGACCGCTTCTTCAAGCTCGCCACCCGCATCGTGGCCGAGATGGGTGTGCAGCTCGTCAAGACCTACTATTGCGACAACTTTGAAGAAATCGTCGCGGCCTGCCCCGTCCCGATTGTGGTTGCAGGCGGCAAGAAGCTGCCGGAGGATGAGGCACTGACGCTGGCGTATCGCGCCATTCAGGGCGGCGCTCGCGGCTTGGATATGGGTCGCAACATCTTCCAGAGTATGCATCCCGTTGAAATGGCTAAGGCTATCCGCATGATCGTCCACCACAAGGCAACCGATAAGGAAGCGTTTGAATTCTACACGGATGCCATCAACACGAATAAGTAATCAACGACAAAAAGGAGGCTGCAAGACATATGCGTTTTGCAGCCTCCATTTGATTTGGAGAGGGAAAAATGTTAGCACAAATTTTGTCCAAAATTTTGCCCGTGCTGGTGCTGATTGGCTTGGGTCGCCTGTGCGCGACAAAGGGCATTTTGAATGACGAGCAGCACACAGGTCTCAAGAAAATTATCAGTGATATTATGCTACCGGCCGTGCTGTTTCAGGCGTTTTTCACTGCGGAATACGGCACAAAAATCGTGATTGTACTGGCGCTGGTGTTTGTCGGCTACGGCGCTGCGCTGGCGGCTGGCTATGCGCTGCGCAAGCTCGTCAAGCCCTATGATCGCTATATGCCGCTGCTTTTGACGGGCGCGGAAGGCGGCATGCTGGGTTACGCGCTCTTTGCGCTCTTGTGCGGCTCTGACCAGACCAAGACTTACGCGATGGTCGATATCGGCCAAACGCTCTTTGCCTACACCGTGTTTCTAACGGCGCTTAAAGCCATGAGCGGCGAGAAAATGACACCCAAATTTATCGCAAAAAATATGCTCACCAATAAGGCTTGCA
>CAVJHY010000070.1:0-10537 GCA_963649405.1 bacterium | reverse complement strand
GGCACCGTAAAGGCACATTTTTGCGCGTTGCTGAATTGTGCGGTGATGCCTTAACCGTTATTTTTATTCTGCTGCAAGTTCAAAACCGTTTTCTTTCAGAAAATCGTTCATCTGTTCGTCAAGTCCGTTTTCTTCAAGAAATTCGTTCATCTTGTCAATCAGGGTGTTAAGTTCTTTAATCTGGTCGTTCAGCTTGGCAACATTGTCCTCGGCATCTTGCTTGGCGGTTTCAAGCTCGGAAATTTTCTTTTTCAGCGCTTCCACATCGTCAGTCTGCTGCTTATTGGCATCTTCCAAAGTGGTAATCTTTTTTTCCAGTTCGGCTTTTTCGGTTTGCAGGGCGGTCAAGCTGTCTTCAATCTTTCCCTTTTCGGTCTGCAAATTGGAATGAGTTGTTACCAGCCCGTCTTTTTCGTTCTTCAGCGCGGTGAGGCTTGTTTCCAACTCGGTGATTTTTTTATTCAACTCCGTCTGCGTGGCGGTCAGGTTGGACACTTCTTTCTGCGCGTCAAGGAGTGCCTTCTCTGCCTTGGCAATATCATCAGCTGCCTTGTTCTTTGCATTGTTGGCTTCCGTTGTCTCGTTTTCCAACGCCGTGACAGCATCCTGAGCGGTTGCCAATTCGGTCTTGGCGGTTTCAAGCTGTGCGGTCAGCTCCGCTTCCTTCGCTTCGGCATCTGCCTTGGCAGTTTCTAACTGCGCAGTTAATTCCGCTTCCTTTGCCTCGGCATCTGCCTTAGCTGTCTCAAGCTGTGCGGTCAGCTCCGCTTCCTTCGCTTCGGCATCTGCCTTGACAGTTTCAAGTTGCGCGGTTAATTCAGTTTCCTTGGCAGCGGCATCCGTCTTGGCAGTTTCAAGCTGGGCGGTCAGGTCGGCATTGGCAGCAGTCAGGTCAGCATTTTCGTTCTTAGCATTGTTCAGGTTGGTACTGATGATACACACGGCGGCGATGGCGACAACGAGGCAGACACAGACAATCGTTAGGATTTTCTTCATGGCTTGATACTCTCCTCTTTCTAAAATTGCCTAAAACGGCAAAATATTTTCCAAATTTATTCGACTAAGAATTTCGTTTTTCCTGCATAAAATATAAAAAATACACAAAAAATTTTTCGTTACATTGTAAAGCGGCGAACCTGCGTGATATTTTTTATGAAATCGGAACTTATGTCGTGCAAAATCGGGAAGAATCTGGTATGATATGGGTGTGTCAGTCTCGTTGTAAAGGAGCGTTTCTCATGCGGAGATTGTTTTGCGCGATTTTGCTTCTCGTGCTTCTGCCCGTGCTTGCTTTGGCGGAGGCACAGCTTTCGCTGGATAGAACGCTGCTGTCGGTCGGCGAAACGGTGACAGCCACGGCAAGCGGCGGCACGACATACCGCTATACACTGTTCAAGGACGGCGAGCAAATTGCCGGCGGCGAAAAGGATGTTTCGGAAAGCGTCACGGCGTATCGGGCGCGGGAAGCGGGGGACTACACTCTGCGCGTCACCGTGACCGATGCGGACGGAAACGAAGGCACGGCAGAGCGGAATTTCCGCGTGACGGGTGCATCCGGTCTTTCCTTTTCCTGCGGACGGGAAACGGCTTCGGCGGGCGATGTGCTGATTTTCACGGCAGGTGAAAGCGCTGTCGACGGCTGCACCTATGAGTACGCTGTGCAAATGGGCAATGAATGCATTGAAAAAAAGATGAGTACTTCCAACACCTTCCAATATATGCCGAGCCGTGCGGGTCAGCTGACCGTCCGCGTGGTTATGACAGACGAGCGCGGCAAGAGCGCGGAGAGCGAAACCAAGGTGCAAATCACCGAGGGCAGCAGCATTGCCGTTTTGGGCGACCGCAGTGCGCTGTATGCGGGTGGCGGAATTCGGGCGCTGACGGTCTACGCGCCGAGCATTTGGACGGCGGAAACGGAGAATGATTTTATCACGCTGCTTGATTCCTGCGGCGAAAGCGGCGATGCGCTTACATTTTTCGTGTCCGCGATGAACGGCACGGGAAAGCGCACGGGGAAAATTATCATCAAAGCGGGCAATGCCAAAACGGAAATCACCGTCACGCAGCGCGGCGAAACAGACGAGGACGAGGAGGTCTATCTGTATTCCGAGGACAAAGGACAGCTCTATGTGAACGGAGCGCTGAACTGCACATGGCAGGAGGCCGAGGGCGAACGCCTGTTTTATGTGGCCGCCTCCGATGTATGGACGGCAACGACGGACGCGGATTTCCTGACGCTCCGAAAGTCCGAGGAAGGGCTGTATGTGACAGCAGAAGAAAACGCCCTTTCCGAGCCAAGAACAGGGCTGGTGACGATAAAAAGCGGCAGCAAGCAAGCGCTGCTTCAGGTTTTCCAACCGGAGGCGGACGCAAATGCCGATGTGCTTTCGGTGTCGCTTGACAAAACATCCGGTCTTGCGTTTGCAGACAGCCTGACCGCTGTCGTGCAGACGGAGGCGGACGCGGAAACGCTGACCATCGCCTGTGATGCGCGGGAACAGGCGCTTGTTTATGAGCGCGATGATGCCGCCGAAATGCAGGATGATGTCCTTGTCTGGACGGTGCAGCTTCCGCTTTGCGGGAGCGGGACACAGAATCTTCTGTTCGCCGCAGAAAATGAGAGCGGCATGGGGGAGAAGCAGTGTGCTTCCATCCATGTGACAGGCGAAATCGCTGGGTTTTCGGGCGACGCGGCACGGCTGACCGCTCAGGCGGACGGCAGCGGGACATTGACCGTGACCGTAACCGCCGCAACGGAAGAAATGACGGCGCTTGACAAGGACGGGCGCGTGGTTGCGGAATTTTTGGCGGCGGATGCCTTCATTGACCGCTGTGTGGACAGCGAGGGGCGGTTTGCCGAATGGACGATTGCCTTGACGGCAGAACAGGAAACGCCGGCGGAGCTTCGCATCGGAGACAGCTTGGTGCCGGTCAAAAAAGGCACATTGGTCAACGCTGAAACGAAAATGACCATTTACAGCCAGTGCGACGGCTGGTGGAAGGACAAGCAATATAGAACCAGCACATTAGAGCATTCGGGCTGCGCGATTTTTTCGCTTTCTCATGCGCTTCAGCTCCTTGGCTACACAGGTGAGGAAATTCAGCCAGATGTCTTGGCGAAAACCTATGCCACTTGTCTTTTAGACGGCGGCACGATGAACAGCGCTTTGGTTGGACGGGCAGCAAAGGACGTCGGCTTCAAAACGCGCTATGAGCTGTATGAATCCAAGGCAGAGATTATCAAGCGCTTTTCACAGGGCGCTGTCTTCTCCTTCTCCATCGTCAGCGGGCATATCGCGATGGTTGCGGAGCTTTCGGAAGACCAGACAAAGTGCCGCGTCATTGACTCCGCGCCCTCGGCAACCTTTGAACGCATCAAGGGCGGAAAGATTTACTATCGGGATGCGGATGGCGCATTTATAGAGGCTACTGCGCCGAGCGATATTCCGGACGCTGTATACTACTTTGCAAACGATGCCTACGGCGGTATGACTTATTGGATGGATCTTTCCTACATTGCCAAGCGCGGCGTTCGGCTGATTCAGCCGCAATAAAAAAGGAGGAGCTTTTATGCAAACAAAGATTTGGGCGCATCGCGGTGCATCTGCTTACGCGCCGGAAAACACCTTGGCGGCGTTCAAACTGGCCGCCGAAATGCAGGCGGACGGCATTGAACTGGATGTGCATTTTACGAAGGACCGTCAGGTGGTTGTCACGCATGATGACGATGTTCGCCGTGTGACAAATCATGAAGGGGCGGTTAGCAACCTCACCTTGGCGGAGCTGAAACGCCTCGACTTTTCAAACAGGATGGCGGCGTTCGCGGGCGAAAAAATCCCGACTTTTGAAGAAGTGCTGGCACTGGTCAAGCCGACCCACATGATGATTAACATTGAGCTGAAAACAAACTGGGAAATTCCGAACGGCTTGGAGGAGGCAACCCACACGCTGGTCAAGCAGTACGGCATGGAGAAGCGCATCATGTATTCGAGCTTCAATCACTATTCACTGCTTCATATGAAAAAAATTGCGCCGGAGATTCCCTGCGGGCTGCTCTATGACAACAAGGTCGCCCGTCCGTGGGACTATGCCAAAATGCTGGGGATGGAGGCGCTGCATCCGTATTTCAAGACCATCACGCAGCCGGATTATATGGATATTTGCGCAGAAAACAGCATTCAGTGCAACTGCTGGACGGTCAATGAAGAAAAAGATATTTTGCGGATGCTGGAAGCGCAAGTAACGGGCATTATCACGAATGACCCTGCACTGGCGCTTCGCTTGCGTGCGCAATATGAAAATGCATAGGGCAGACGGCAAAAAATGCAGAAACAAGAACGGACACAGGCATTAACGGCAGAACAAATCAAAAAATGCAGGAATAAATTTTCAATTCTGCAAATTGCTGTTCACAGATTGTACATTTTTTGTATTTTTGCTGTTTTGCTGCGGAATGGTAATTGACAGAAAACCGTTTCCAATGTAACCTATATAAAACGAACAAGCTGGGGCAGAGGTATACCCTTTGTGCCGCTGAGTGAGTTCTGTGCCGAATGGCACAAAGAAGATTGAGGAGGAGAACCACACTATGAAGAAATTTCTCGGTCTGCTTCTGTGCGCTGCCATGATTCTTTCATTGGTTAGCGTAGCCTCTGCTGAAACCGCCACTGCCGAATACCACATCGGTATCGTCACCGGCTCCGTTTCCCAGTCTGAGGACGACCGCCGCGGCGCGGAAGCCTTCCAAGCCATGTACGGTGAGGATATGGTCAAACTGGCCATCTATCCCGACAACTTCACCGAAGAGTTGGAAACCACCATTCAGACCATCGTCAACCTGTCTGACGACCCGCTGATGAAGGCCATCATCGTCAACCAGGCTGTTCCCGGCACCACCGAGGCTTTCCGTCAGATTAAGGAACGCCGCCCGGACATCATCTGCATCGCCGGCGAAGCGCATGAAGATCTGCCCGAAATCGGCAGTGCTGCTGACCTCGTTTGCAACAATGACTTCGTTGCCCGCGGCTACCTGATCATCCGCACCGCGCATGAGCTGGGCTGCGACACCTTCGTTCACATTTCCTTCCCGCGTCACATGGGCTATGAGACCATGAGCCGCCGCGTTGCCATCATGCAGGCTGCTTGCGAAGAATTCGGCATGACCTTCGTGCTGGAAACCGCTCCCGACCCCACCTCTGACGTTGGCATTGCCGGCGCTCAGGCTTACATCCTTGAAAAAGCGCCCGAATGGATTGAGAAGTACGGTCAGAACTCCGCTTACTTCTGCACCAACGATGCGCACACCGAGCCGCTGCTCAAGCAGCTTCTGGCTTATGGCGGCTACTTCATCGAAGCCGACCTGCCCTCTCCTCTGATGGGCTATCCGGGCGCTCTGGGTCTTGATCTGACCGATGCCGGCGGCGACTTTGAAAAGATTCTGGCTGAAGTTGAAGCTGCTATCTGCGAAAAGGGCGGCGCTGATCGCTTTGGCACTTGGGCTTACAGCTACGGCTACACCGTGTCCGCCGGTCTTGCTCAGCACGCCAAGAATGTTATCGACGGCGAGAGCGAGCTGACCGACATCGAAGACATCGCTAAGGCCTACGAAGTCTTCTCTCCGAAGGCTGAGTGGAACGGCAGCAGCTACACCAATGCTGATACCGGCGTGAAGTCCGAGAATGTCTTCCTCGTCTATCAGGACACCTACATCATGGGCAACCCCGGCAAGTTCATGGGTTCCACCGAAATTGAAGTTCCTGAAAAGTATTTCACCATCAAGTAAGATAAAAATCCAAGCGAACAAAGGGGAGGCTCATCCCTCCCCTTTGTTTTCATAAAGGAAGAAGATATGATGAACGAACATGCTCCGCTGCTGGAGATGAAAAACATCAAAAAGGCTTTTTTCGCCAATCAGGTGTTGACCGACATCAACCTCACGCTGAATGAAGGTGAGGTTCTTGGTTTAGTCGGAGAAAACGGCGCAGGAAAAAGCACACTGATGAAAATCCTGTTTGGCATGGATGAAATCAGAGAAACAGGCGGCTATGAGGGCGACATTCTGCTGAACGGCAAGAAGGTCAATTTTTCTACGCCGTTTGATGCCATTGCGGACGGCATCGGCATGGTGCATCAGGAATTTTCTCTGATTCCAGGTTTCACGGCAACGGAGAATATCCTGCTGAATCGTGAGCCGCAGAAGCAGAGCGTGCTTGCACAGGTATTCGGTGACAGACTGAATACCCTGGACAGGAATGCAATGCGCACCCAGGCTGCCGAAGCCATAGACAAGATGGGCGTTCATATTGACCAGAACATGGTCATCAGCAATATGCCAGTTGGTCATATGCAATTCACCGAGATTGCCCGTGAGCTGAGTAAGGACAACCTGAAGATTCTCATTTTGGACGAGCCGACAGCTGTTTTGACGGAAAAGGAAGCTGTGAAGCTGCTCGATTCCATCCGCGGCATGGCTTCTCGCGGCATTGCAGTTATTTTCATCACCCATCGTCTTCAGGAAATACTGGACGTCTGTGACAAGGTCGTCGTCATGCGTGACGGCTACGTCGTCAAGGACGTTCCCGCGAAGGAAACGACGGTCTCCGAAATCACCCGCTGGATGGTTGGGCGCAATGTGGTCGCTCCCGCAACGATAAACGAAATTTCTGCGCATACCTCCGGACGGGACATCATGCACATCAAAAACCTCTGGGTTGATATGCCGGGTGAAATCGTGCGTAATGTTTCGCTGGATGTTAAAGAGGGCGAAATCTTGGGCATCGGTGGCTTGGCAGGACAGGGTAAGCTTGGCATTCCGAACGGCATCATGGGGCTTTATGAGGCAGGCGGCTCTGTGGAGCTTGACGGGAAGGAAATCCCGCTCAATCAGCCGAGAGCCTGCTTGGATGCATCGCTTGCCTTCGTTTCCGAAGACAGGCGCGGTGTGGGGCTTTTGCTCGATGAGTCACTGGAATGGAACATTGCCTTTCCTGCCATGCAGATTCAAAACAAATTTTTAAAGCCCATGCTGGGTGGGCTGATTAAGTGGCGCGATGACAAGGCCATCACTGAGGTGACGGAAAAGTACATCGAAGACCTGAAAATTAAGTGCATCAGCCCCAAGCAGAAGGCACGGCAGCTTTCCGGCGGCAACCAGCAAAAGGTCTGCTTGGCCAAGGCGTTTGCCTTAGAGCCGAAATTCCTGTTCGTTTCCGAGCCGACACGCGGCATTGATGTCGGCGCAAAGGCGCTTGTTCTGAACGCTCTGAAAAAGTTCAACCGGGAAAGCGGCGTCACCGTCGTGATGATTTCCTCCGAGCTTGAAGAGCTTCGTCAGGTCTGTGACCGCATCGCCATCGTGTCCGGCGGACGCATTGCCGGCATCCTGCCTGCAACGGAGTCCTCCGAGGCGTTCGGCATGCTGATGGTCAGTCAGGTGAAATGAGGAATGATGAAATGAGCGAAAACATCAAGAACGATGCTTTGGCGGGCAAGGCGAAGAGCTTGCTGGAGCGCTTTGGTCTGCCACGCCTGATTATTGCGGCCTTCCTGCTGCTTTTGTTTGTCATGGCGCCCTTTGTCGGCTGTGATTTCTTTACACAGCTTACAAACACTATCAACCGCTTTAGCTGGAACGCTGTGCTGGTGCTGGCAATGGTGCCGATGGTGCATTCCGGCTGCGGTCTGAATTTTGGTCTGCCGCTGGGCATTATTTCGGGGCTGCTGGGCGCAACGCTGTCCATCCAGTTTGGCTTCACCGGCTTTACGAGCTTCGTGATGGCCATCGTGATTGCAACCCCCTTTGCCATCATTTTCGGCATCGGCTACGGCGCGCTGCTCAACAAGATTAAGGGCGGCGAAATGATGATTGCCACTTATGTCGGTTTCTCTGCCGTCGCTTTCATGTGCATCATGTGGCTGCTGCTTCCCTATGACAAGGCGGATATGGTCTGGGGCTTGGCCGGCAAGGGTCTGCGTACCACCATTTCCTTGGAAGGGTACTTTGACAAGGCACTGTCCAACTTCCTGCAAATCAATATCGGCACCTTGTCCATCCCGACAGGCGCACTGCTTTTCTTTGCGGTGCTGGCCTTTGGTATGTGGGCATTCTTGCATACGAAGACCGGCACAGCCATGACCGCTGTCGGCTCTAACCCGAAGTTTGCACGCGCTGCCGGTATCAACATCGACAGAATTCGTATGCTGTCCGTGGTCATGTCCACATGGCTGGCCGCCATCGGCATTCTGATGTACGAGCAGGGCTTTGGCTTCATTCAGCTTTACATGGCACCGTTCAATATGGCACTGCCCGCCGTGTCCGCTATCCTGATTGGCGGCGCGAGCGTCAACAAGGCATCGATTACCAATGTTATCATCGGTACCTTCCTCTTCCAAGGCATCGTCACCATGACACCGACCGTCATGAACAACATGATTCATATGGATATGAGCGAGGTCATCCGTATCATCGTGTCCAACGGCATGATTCTGTACGCCCTGACCAGAAAGACGGAGGCATCAAGATGAGCAAGCAGAATAATAACAAGCAAAATCCGCTTCTTTCCCTGCTGCGCAATAATCCAGTGCCGCTGATGTTCATTTTCATTTGCGCGGTGTGCATCTACCTTTCCGGCTTCTCAGCCAGCTACCTCTTAAATGAAATCGTCACCCGCATGGGGCGCAATGCGTTCCTGATTCTGAGCCTTCTCATCCCGATTATGGCCGGTATGGGCTTGAACTTCGGCATGACACTGGGCGCAATGGCGGGCGAAATCGCTTTGATTCTGGTCTCTGACTGGCAGATTTGGGGCATCCCCGGTGTTGTCTTGGCCATGATTATCTCCGTTCCCTTTTCTATCCTTTTAGGTCTTCTGTGCGGCAAGCTGCTGAACATGGCAAAAGGGCGCGAGATGGTGACGAGCTACATCATCAGCTATTTTATCAACGGTGTGTATCAGCTTGTCTGCCTGTACATGATGGGCTCCATCATTCCGATTATTCACACATCCATTAAGCTGCCCCGCGGCTACGGCATCCGCAACACGGTCAGTTTGCTCAATATGCGTCAGTGCCTTGATAATCTGCTTGCGATTCGCATCGGCGGCGTGAAGATTCCTTGCCTGACCTTTATCATCATCGCGCTCATGTGCCTTGCCATCGTTTGGTTTAGAAGAACGAAATTGGGGCAGGATATGCGTGCCGTCGGTCAGGATATGCAGGTGGCGCGGGACGCGGGCATCAATGTGGAAAAGACCCGCATCATCGCCATCGTCATTTCCACCGTGCTGGCGGGCTTTGGCATGATTATCTACCTCCAGAATATGGGCAACATTTCCACTTACAGCTCCCATTCCCAGATTGGTATGTTCTGTATCGCGGCGCTGCTGGTCGGCGGTGCGTCGGTCGATAAGGCTTCCATCGGCAATGTGTTCTTGGGTGTCATCCTGTTCCACCTGATGTTCATCGTCGCTCCCTCTGCGGCGACAAAGGCATTGGGCGACTCCATGATTGGCGAATACTTCCGCGTATTTGTGTCTTACGGTGTCATCACCGTGGCGCTGGTCATGTATGAAACCAAGAAGCGCAGAAACAAGAGTATGTCCAGCCACGAGCTTGAACTGGCTCAGCGGGAGGAGGCTGCAGCAAAATGAAAACAAAGAAGCTGATTGTGCGCCTTGTCGCGCTGCTGATTGTCATTGCTGTGGCGGCGCTCATGTTCGTCATCGGCCGCGGTCATACCATTTACATCGACAACAAGACGCTGGATTACGAGGGCGAAACCTACTCCGCTTTCTATAAAGCTGAGGTCTATGTGAACGGTGAAAAGCTGGCCAAGCTGATGAAAAAGGAAAGAGGCTCGACCACCTGTATGGGGCAGCACTTCACCATGACGGTTGATGTGACGGAGAAAAAAGGCGAAGATCCCGTTCAGTACACCATCGATTTGACCCTTCCTTACTCTTTGGACGGCGTTGTCATTAACATCCCCGGTTACTTGGCAAACATCCCGCAAGACGCATGGATGACCGAGTTTGTCTCTCAGGCTCAGGACACCTTCACCGAAGAAGAGGAAGAAATCATCACCGATGAATTCGGACTTGGGGATATTTAAGGCATCCTATATTAAATGCTTCAGCCTTTAGAAGGCTGAAGCATTTCAGATCATTGACAAAGGTCGAGAAATTAGCTTTTTCGACCTTTTTGCAAGAAAAGAATAAAAAATAACGAAAAAGCCAAAAGGGAAAAGCATGTGCGATGTCGAAATATAAGGTAAGAAAGAACAGAGGGGGCAATGTGCATGCTGAAGGAACGGCGCGAGAAGCAGGAAAAAATGGATTTGGTGATACTGGAACAGATGATACCGGCAAATCATTTATTGCGAAAGATAGACAAAACGGTAGATTTCAGCTTCATCCATGAACTTTGCGCGCCGCTGTACTGCATGGAGAACGGTCGACCGGCGATCGATCCGGAAATATTATTTCGGATGCTGTTCATCGGGTATCTGTACGGGATCAAGTCCGAAACGCGGCTGGAAGAA
>CAVJHY010000069.1:0-10624 GCA_963649405.1 bacterium | reverse complement strand
CAATAAAAACCGCAGCATCACGGGAAAAATGATGCTGCGGTGCGGTAGGCCGAATGCCGCTGAATTGATTTTGGAGAGGAGAATCAATGAGCCTGCGGAATCCGGCTGACCTCATGAAAGAAAGAGGGGAACTATGACGGGACGATTATAGCATACCCCCTTACGCACTGACAAGTCAAGAAACCGCTAAGGTTATATGGCCATCACATACACTTGGCACGGATTCCATGCATCCCATAATGTCGGGAACACCTCTAATTCCTTAAAACCGAGGGCAATATAAAACTGATTGGTGCTGTAATAACAGGCATATTTTCCCATTTGAACGGTTTTTACCTGTATGAATGAATAGCCCAGCTCTCTCGCCTTTTTCTTCGCACAGACGAACAGCTCTTTTCCGATTCCCATGCGATGATACGCTTTTAGTACCCCCATCGCCGCAAGCTCCACGGTGTCTTTTCCTGTTTGCTTGATGTACAAAAAGCCAACTGTTTTTCCGTTTTCCATGGTGCAAAAGAAGACCTTGCCCGCACTATCGAGAATATATTCCTCCCGCGATTCGGGGATTCCAAACCATTCCGGCAATGCTTCCAGCACACATCAGGCGATTTGCTTCTTTTCCATATCGTTAAAAATTTGAATGATGTTCATGATGTTATCCTTTGCAAATGCTGTTTATGATTTGAATATAAGCAACACATAGAAGCTATTCTTTCGTAGCGACTATAAATACTATGAAGTCGCTTTCTTGAAATGATTTCCCCCTAATAATTTTCTTTTCAGAGTCTACCTTCCTGCCTTTTTTTCTTCTTTGACGCGGTACATTTCTTCATCTGCTGCGTCCATGAATTTTTTCCAGCCGTCCATATCGGGTGTATAACGCTGCTTGCCGACGGAAACCGTCAGCGGATATGGCAGATTTTGCGAGGCCAGACATTGCTCGATGCCGTTCGTGATTTTCGTGCAGTCGTCCCCAACGCCGGCGCTGTGCAGGATGATAAATTCATCGCCCCCGCTTCGGCAGACAAAATCCTCCTTGCCGCAGCTTTCTTTGAGCGTATCCGCAATAATTTTCAGCGCCTTGTCGCCCTCGATATGGCCGTATTGATCGTTGATGGACTTAAAATTATCCGTATCGATGACCAGCAGATACAGCTCCGTTTTGCTGCTCTTTTTCTGAATAGCCGCCTCAATTTTCTGGTCAAGCAAGCGGCGGTTGTTAAGACCCGTCAGCGGGTCGGTCAGCACCTGCTGTTCCTGCAAGGAAATGTACACATACAAAAAACCGACAACCGTGCCAATGAAAAGCACCGGCATTTTGCTCAAAAATGTCTGTGCCACGCCTGCGCAGACCGGCGCGACAACGAAGTGGGCAATGGAGCTGGCTTGCTGACGCGCCTGCAAGGTTTTCGCCCGCCGTGCAAAGAAAAACGCATGAATGACAGAGGCAAAGGTATAGCCGAACATCACGGCCACTTCAAGCACATAGCCAATCCCGCGGGTGAACACACCATCCTCGGACACGGAGAACATCAGATGCGTGTAGCCCGTTGTCAGCACCAACAGGACGATGAGGATGAACGGAATCAGCACAAGAATGAATTTTTTTCGATTGCGTATCAGATAATTCCCCAAAATCGCCTCGGAAAACAGCAACCAAGTGAGGCCGAGCGCCGCCGCAAAAATCCCATTCAAACCGTTAAGAATCCAGCTCAGCGCAATCCCACAATTCGGGAACACCTCCGTCAGTGACAAAAAGCCGTTGTTAAAAATCCAAACAAGGTCGCTCGCGGCCAAGACGATGTTGCTCACCAGTACCATGACAAAATAATGCCTGTGGCTGCTGATAAAGCTCGATGTCTGGGCTTTATACGCCAGCGAGACAAGCAGAATGATGCTCAGTACATCAACCTCCGCATAATACCCTGCGACCATGCTTAATGTCATGCGTTCGGACTCCTTTTTGTTTTACATACTTAGCATACCTTATTTTACAACAGAAATCAAGCAATTCATGCATATTATTTATGATAAAATAATTCAGTGTTTGTAAAACGCCCGCCCATGTTTTGCACACGGACGGGCGATTTTTTAGCGATTTTATTTTCTTTGTATGATCTGCTTAATAATCCGCATCATACGGCATGACGGCAACAATTTCATCCTCGATATAGACAATGCGGTAGAGGTTGCTGCCGTAGCTATAATAGTTGTTCTGGAATTCGTAGATATCCGTGGCTCGGATGGGGTTTTCCATCGTGCCATAGTAGTAGATGCAGTTCTCCGCGCAGGCGTATTTGTAGTAATACTTGGTCGAATTAACGAAGGTGGAAATGTTGCTGTCATCCTGATAGGTCACAGTCACCAAGTCCGCGCTGATATACCAAGTTTTGCTCTTCAGATAAATGTCGTCAATGTAGCCGGCGGAGACGCGAGTGCGCTTTTCACTGGGACGGCGCTGCAGGAAAATGGTGTAGGTGGTGCTTTCGCTGTAAGCGCTGGTCACGGTGATAGTGACTTGCTGCGGCTTATCGGTCATCTTGAAATATGAGGTGGTGTTGCCGCTGCGGATGGATGTGCCGTTCACCGAGATGGTCGCATTCGGATCGGCACAGGTGGGCGTGAAGGACACGCGGGACACCCAGCTTGCCACGGTCAGGATATACGAGGTGGTGTAGGGGTCAAACTTCTCCGGCAGCATCACGCCCGTGTTGGGGCAGTTGTGCGTCAGGGATGAAAGCACAGGCTCGTTGTAAACAGACCCCGCGCTGCCGTCATCGGCCAGCGCAAAGGTGTTCATGCACAGGATGAGTGCAAGCGCTGTCAGCAATGCAATCAGTTTCTTCATGGTAATCTTCCTCCCGTTTCTTAGTTTCACTTATAAAACGCACAAGGCTGCAATTTTCATGCAACTTTGCAAAATTTTTTTGAGGCAGCACCGCACAAATGAGGCAGCGCGATAAATAGTGGATTTTATGTCAGAGCGAAACTCAAAAATCGATGGTTTACTTTCTGTAAATCGAGGCACCGTAAAGGCACATTTTGCGCGTTGCTGAATTGTGCGGTGATGCCTTGAATTACATTCTGACGAATGCATCGTAAATCGCCGACACAGCGCGTTCAAAGTCGCCCTCGTCCACACCGACAATGATATTCAGTTCGCTGGAGCCTTGGTCGATGGTGCGGATGGAAATGCCCTGCGAGGAAATGGCCGTGAACAGCCGTGCCGCCGTACCAAAGGCGCGTACCATGCCACGACCTACGGTGGCAATCAGTGCCAGATGGTCATGAATGGTCACGGAATCCGGGTGCGTCAGCTCGATGATGCGCTTGACCACCTGTTCTCTGTGCGGTGCCAGCTCTTTTTCGGAAACGACTACGCACATGGTATCAATGCCTGTGGGCAGATGCTCGAAATTCACGCCGCACTCCTCAACCGCCTGCAAAACGCGGCGGCCAAAGCCCAGCTCGGCGTTCATCATGTCTTTTTCAACGGAAATAATGGAAAAGCCCTTGCGCCCTGCGATGCCCGTGATGATGTGCTTCAAATCGCTGCGGTCAAACTGGTTGGAAATCATTGTGCCGGGGTGATGCGGATCATTGGTGTTGCGGATATTGGTGGGGATGCCCGCCCTGCGCACGGGGAACACAGCGTCCTCATGCAGCACGGTCGCGCCCATGTAGGACAGCTCGCGCAGTTCCTTGTAGGTGATGTTGGCGATGTACTGCGCGTCCGGAACAATATGCGGGTCAGCCATGCGGAAGCCCGTGACATCCGTCCAGTTTTCATAAATATCCGCGTTGACCGCACGCGCCACCAATGCGCCGGACACATCGCTGCCGCCGCGGGAGAAGGTGTGGATATTGCCTTTTTCATCCGCACCGTAAAATCCCGGAATAACAGCATAGGAAAGGCGGCTCAATGCCGAGGACAGAAGTTCGTTTGTTTCCTCCTCCATGAACCTGCCGTTTTCGTCAAAGCGGATGACCTGTGCGGCATCCAGAAACGGGAAGGACAGGTATTTGGCCAGCAGCCGCCCGCCCAAATATTCGCCGCGGCTGGCGGCATACGCCCGTGATGCGCCCGCCTTCAGGTTTTCTTCAATCGTCTTAAATTCCTGCGCAAAGCTCATGCCAATGCCCAGTTCCTGCGCGATGTCCTCATAGCGGAAACGTACACGCTCCAGCAAATGCGCAAATGGCTCGCCATTTGAAACAGCCTGATGCGTTGCATACAAAAGGTCGGTGATTTTTTCATCACCCGCGCCGCGCTTGCCCGGTGCGCTGGGCACGATGAAACGCCGATTGCTGTCCGATACAATAATATCCTTAACCTTCTTAAACTGCGCAGCATTCGCCAACGAGCTGCCGCCGAATTTGCAAACCAGCATGCCATCGCCTCCGTGTCAATACATACTTCTATTGTAAGCATTTTGTGCGGTTCTGTCAATCAGCCGACGGAAATTCGTTTGCAATCAGGCTGCATTATTGGTATAATATTTTCATTAGTCTTGCAGAAAGGACGGACGCGGGGAAATGGAGATAGGCTCAAAGCGGCTGTGGCTGGTCGCCGGAGCAGCAATTTTGCTGGATCAGGCAGCCAAGGCGTTATTAACAGGCACGGAATGCGTGCTGATTCCGAATGTTCTAAAAATTACTACCGTTCGGAATTACGGCTTTGCGCTCGGTCTTTTCCCCAATTCCGCCCTGCCTGCGCTGCTGTTGTCATTGGCTGTTATCGCCGTGCTGCTTATTATCCTAAAGCGTAACAAGCTCAAGGGACTTTCGGAAATATCCATCGGTATGATTTTAGGCGGCGCGTTCGGAAATCTCATTGACCGCGTTTTTCTATCTTATGTCCGCGACAGCTTTGAACTGTTATTCATCCATTTTTATGTGTTTAATGTGGCAGATGTTTTTGTAACGGTCGGTGCTGTGCTGACAGCCTTTGACTTGTTGTTTTTTGAAAGGAACACGGAAAAGAAATGACAGAGGAAATCAAGGAGACGCTCGGCGATGGGCGGCGGCTGGATGTCCTTTTATCAGATGAGGGGCTTTCCCGTTCCCGTGCCGCGGCGCTGATTGAAGAGGGCTGTGCAGAGGTGGACGGCGCTGTGCAGAAAAAGCCGTCCTTTAAGCCCACTGTCGGCGCACACATCAAGCTCACTTTGCCTCCTGCGCGCGATGCGGAAATCAAGGCGCAGGACATTCCTCTGGACATTCTCTATGAGGACGAGCATCTGGCGGTCGTCATCAAGCCCTGCGGCATGGTGGTGCATCCGGCGGCGGGCAATGAGGACGGCACGCTGGTCAATGCCCTGCTCTTTCATCTCTCGCATCTCTCCGGCATCGGCGGGGAGAAGCGCCCCGGCATTGTCCATCGGCTGGATAAGGACACGAGCGGGCTTTTGCTGGTGGCGAAGGACGATGTAACCCATGCCGCCCTGTCCGCGCAGCTTTCGGCGCGGCAGATGGAAAAGCACTATCGTGCGGTCGTCTTCGGGCATATGAAGGAGCCGAGCGGCACTATTGATAAGCCTATTGGTCGCAGCACAACGGACAGAAAAAAAATGGCGATTGCCGCAAACGGCCGCCCTGCGCTGACGGAATGGCGCGTGCTGAAGGAATATAAGGATTCCACATTGCTGGATGTGCATATCATCACAGGCCGCACCCACCAAATCCGCGTTCATATGACCTCTATCGGTCATCCCGTGCTGGGCGACCCGATTTACGGCAGCCGCCATATGCCCCCCGCGCCAAGGCTTATGCTGCACGCCTATTCTCTCAGCTTTACGCATCCCGCTACGGGCGAACGCATGACATTCTATGCGTTTTGCCCGTTTAGTGAGGAGTAGCCCTCTCTTTACTCATCATCAATCATCGGAGGAATCACCAATGCGCGATTTGGCCATGCATGATACCATTGCGGCTTTGGCGACAGCGCCCGGTCAGGCGGGCATTGCCATCGTGCGTGTCAGCGGGACGGATGCGGAAAAGGCGCTCAGGGCAATGTTTTTCCCATATCAAAAAAACTGTCCATTTGAAAGCCATAAGCTCTATCTGGGGCGCGTCATGGAAAATGGACGGCAGATTGATGAATGTATGGCCGTGCTGATGCGAGCGCCAAAGAGCTATACGCGGGAGGATGTGGCGGAATTTCAGCTTCACGGCGGCGCATGGGCGGCTTCTGCGACCTTAAAAGCGCTGTCCGACTTGGGCATTCGTTCTGCCGAGCCGGGCGAATTTACCCTGCGTGCCTTTTTGAATGGACGGGTTGATTTGAGTGAGGCCGAGAGTGTTATGCGCCTCATTCATTCCTCCGGCGAACGCGCTGCACAAGCGGCACTGCGCCAGCTCAACGGCGGCGCGAGCAGCTTTATCGCCGAGGCTCAGAAAACGCTCGTGGAGATGCTTGCTTCCTTGGAGGCGGCCATCGACTATCCCGATGAGGTGGAGGAGCAGGAAACGGCGCAAACACTGGCCAAAAAAGCGCGGGCGCTTGCAAAAAAATTGCTTAGTGCCTGTGATGAGCGCAGCGCAAGGCTGCTGGAGGAGGGCATGAATGTCGTGCTGTGCGGCAGCCCGAACGCCGGCAAATCCACCCTGCTTAACGCGCTTTTGGAGGAAGAACGGGCGATTGTCACCGACATCCCCGGCACGACCCGCGATATTGTGCGCGGCGCGATTCAGCTTGACGGGATGCGCGTTAATCTGCTGGATACCGCCGGTGTGCGTGAGGGCGCAGACGCGGTGGAGCAAATCGGCGTGGATCGAGCGCTGAACGCCGTGAAGCAAGCCGACCTTGTGCTGCTGTTGATTGATGCATCTGCCGAAAATGCCTCAGACGAGCGGCTGAATGCGCTGATTGCCGAGCGTCCGCATTTGATTCTGTACACGAAGTCCGACTTGACGGAAAAAATCAGCGTGACGGGCGATGCCCTGTCCATCAGCGCCAAGACAGGCGAAGGCATGGACGCGCTAAAAAAGCGGATTGCCGCCTTTGCAGCAGGGCTTGGCGAAGCGCCTCTGACCGAGCGGCGGCATATGGAACTGGCACGCTCAGCCGCGCAGACGCTTTTGTGTGCCGCCGAAACCTTTGAAAGCGGTGCGCCGTTAGAATTTGGCGCGGTCGATTTGCACGAGGCGCTGGACACCTTGGCTGCCGTCACGGGCGAACGAGTGGACGAAAAACTGCTGGATGATATTTTCTCGCGCTTCTGCGTCGGAAAATAATTATGAAGCAGAAAAGCACCGTATGATGCAAATTTTCCCGTGCGTTTCCTGCATTTACCCCTGATTTGCAGGATTGCCCGCTTTTGTATGCATTTTTCATCACACCTTTCCCTGCACGGATGAATATTTGTATACAAAAGTCTTAACTGCTCACAAAAAAGTTATAATTTTTTATTGCAAAACGGTCTTTTCTTTGATATAATAACCGTTGTAGGGATTTTACCTTATTTTTTTCACGAGGCGATTCATTGAATTTCGTATTTGCATTGAAACCCCATGAAAATGCCCGCTATCAACAGGTGCTGCACGGTCTGTCTGTGCACGAGCTGGAATGTCTATTGGAAAAAGCAGGGATTCACTCATCTGTCTCCCTCACCAAAATGGGAGGCGCTGATTTTTTAGCTTTCACCCTGCCAAATGAACGGATGGATGCACTTCTCCTTTTGTGCCGTCATTCCTGCCTTTACTTTGCTGCACAAGCAGAGGAGGGCGGCGCTTTGCGCCCGATCGACATTAGCCGTCTCGCCTTTGTCCCTGCGCATATGCCGGATGTGCCGAAATATAAGGGCAAAACCAATTCCACCTTCACCCGACTGCTCATCAATTTGGCGCTCTGCGCCTCAGACATGGGGACGGACGCGCCCCTTACGCTGCTTGACCCGATGTGCGGTCGCGGCACGGCGCTTTTCTGTGCGCTGACCGAGGGCATGAACGCCATCGGTTTGGATGCGGATGCCCGCTCGCTGCACGAGGGAATGTGCTACACGGAGAATTTTCTTCAGTTTGAACACATTCGCTTTTCAGTGAAGCGTTCCTCCAAGACGCTGCCGCAGGGCAAGAGTGCGCCGGAGACCATGTATTTCATCGGCGATAAGGACAATCAGCGAACGCTGTCCTTCCTCCACACGGATGCCCGAAACACTGTTCCGGCTATTCCGAAGGACACGGCGGATATTCTCTGCGTTGACCTGCCCTATGGCGTGCAGCACGCGCCGACCAAGGGAAAGTCGCTTGACACCTTGGATGCGCTTTTGGCGGAGGCCATCCCCATATGGAAGACCGCCTTAAAGAAGGGCGGCGGGCTTTCAATTTCCTTTAACACCTACACGCTGAAGCGGGAAACGCTGGCTGTGCTTTTGCAAAACGCCGGCTTCACCGTCATGGATGCTCCCTTTACCGGCTTTGAACACTGGATTGAACAGGCTGTGTCCCGCGACATCATCGTTGCGCACAAATAATCACCTCTCCATTTCTCTATTTCTCATTCATTTTATTATCGGAGGCATTGTCAAACATGAGCGAAAATTTTGAAAGCATGAGCGTACAAACACTTCGTCGCGTGGCCAAGGAAATGGGTGTCACGCTGGGCGCGGGCATCAATAAGCAGGGCATTGTGGATAAATTGAATGCCGCTGCCGCCAAGAATGCGCCCGCAGTGCAGCCCGCCGACACAGTAGCTGCTCCCACTGCCGTCACCGCGCCCGCGCAGGAAACTCCCGCGCAGCCCCGCATCCGTTCCGCATCCATCATCACCGATGACGACAGCGGCTGGAACGGCGATGACGAAGTGCCTGTGCTGACCCCGAATGCGGCTCGTGCTTCCAAGCAGGAAACTCCGTCCATTTCGGCGACCTCAACTGCTTCCGCCACCTCACAGACAGGTTCTGCGCAGCGTCCGACCACCCTCGGCAGCATTTCCAGCAAAGCACCGGCTTTCACGATGGAAGGCGCTCGTGCATGGCACAATCCCCGCACCTTCTCCGGCAGCAATTATCAAAACCCGTCCTATCAGAATCCTTCCTATCAAAATCCTGCTTATCAGAACAACGGCTACCAGAACAGCGGTTATCAGCCGCGCACGCCGATGCAGCAGCGTCCCACCTACGGTCAAACGCAAACGCCCGTTCAGCAGCGCCCGACCTATGGTCAGACCCAAGCGCCTGTCCAGCAACGCCCCTATTCCGCGCCGCAGCGCTTCGGTCCTGCCGACCAGAACGGCTATCAGCAGGATAATCAACAGGATTATCGCGCTTCCAACGGCTATGAGCAGCGTCAGAATGGCTATCAGGACTACCGCTCGACCTCCTATCAGCCGCGCAATACGGGCTATAACAACGGCTACAACACGAGCTACAATTCGCGTGATAACGCTTCTCAGCAGCGCCCCTCTTTGAGCGATTTAATGGCCGCTGGTGAGTGCGTGGACGGCAGCGGCATCTTAGAGCCGCAGAGCGAGGGACACGGCTTCCTGCGCTCCAACGGCCTTCTGACGGGCAAGAATGATGTCTATGTCTCCTATGCCCAGATTCGCCGCTTCCACCTGCGCCCCGGTGATTTTGTCGAAGGCAAGACCCGTCCCCAGCGCGATACGGACCGCTTCAACACCCTGCTTTATATCACCAAGGTCAATGATATTCCCGTGGATGATGTGGGCGAACGTCCGCAGTTTGACCAGATGACCGCCATGTATCCGCGCAAGCGCCTCGTGCTGACCCCCCGCGCCGCCGGAAACAGCGTTCTTCGGGAAATCGACACGCTCTGCCCGCTCGGTTTCGGTCAGCGCACTTTGGTGGTCGTCCCCGACAGCGCTGATCAGAACGCCTTTTTAAAGATGCTGACGGAAACCATCGCCCAGCGTCACCCCAGCACCAAGCAGATGCTCCTGCTGATTGACGAAAAGCCGGAGGAGGCCACCGCGCTCAAAGATAGGGTTAAGGGCGAGGTCTTAGCCGCCAACATGGACGAAACCGTGGAAACGCAGGTGCGCGTGTGCGAGCTGGCGCTGGAACGCGCCATGCGCCTCGTGGAGCAGAAGAACGATGTCGTTATCATCGTAGATGATATGAATCGTCTGCTCAATGCCTACGATATGGCCGCTCCGCAAACCGCCCGTCCGCTGTCCTGCGGCGTGACCGGCTATGCCTTCAGCCATGTCCGCCAGTTCTTCGGCGCTGCTCGTCTAACCAAGGAAGGCGGCAGCCTGACCATCATCGCCATGACCCGCATGAACGACGATGCCGTTTCCGAGGAACTGATTGGCAAGCTGCGCTCTGCTTCCAACTCCGTTTGGACACTCGCTGATGATGCCGAGAATGTTCAGCTTGACCTTGCCGCCTGCCGTACTCAGCGCGATGAGCTGCAGCTCACCGATGCCGAAGAAGCGCTCGCCGAAAAGCTCCGCCAGGTGTTGGCACAAAAAGGTCAGCCCGCCCTGAACCAGCTCTTTGATGAAGCCATCGACCAAGAAGCCCTCAATGTCCGCGCAGGACTGCTGCTGAATCAGGAATAATAATTTAGGATAATAAATTGCGCCCCATTTGTTAGACATTTCATGATACTGTCTATCAATGGGGTGCAGTTTATTTGAAAAACTCATAAAAGGTGAAAG
>CAVJHY010000068.1:8896-10634 GCA_963649405.1 bacterium | reverse complement strand
CGGCAGCCTGTGGAAGGAACGGATTGAGAAAGACCATAAGAAGAGGGGATAAGCACTTAAAAACATCAGCCGCCCTGCAAACGCTGGACGGCTGCTTTTATCATGGCGCTTACGCCTTCAGTACTTCAATCAACTCATAGAACACACGCTTTTGGTCGGCGGTCAGACCCTTCCAAGCGCGGAACAGGCGCTGCTGCTCCTCGGTCAATTCGACCAGACTGCCCTCGGCGAAAAACTGCGACAGCGTGATGCCAAAACCATTGCAGATTGCCTCTAAGGTACAGACAGAAGGGGTTGTGTTGCGGTTAAAGATGTTAGCAATCGTGGATTGCGACAGACCGGAGGCAATCGCCAGTCGATACTCGCTCCATCCGCGCTCGTCCATCAACGCCCGAATCCGTTCCTTCGCATCCATAACCATCCCTTCTGTTTTTATTTTATAGCTCAAATGAGTAGTAAAAATAGTGGGAAGTTGTATTGATTTTTATACTTATTTGAGATATGATTGTATTGGTCAAAATTATATGCTTGTGGGAGGACTTTATTATGGCATTGATTAGCTGTCCGGAGTGCGGTACAGAAATATCCAGCGAAGCTGTTTCGTGTCCAAAGTGCGGGAAACCGATGTGCGAATATGATATTGAGCTAAAGCCATCAGAATCTGATGATTCATCTGCAGGAATATTTTTTCGGATACTCGCAGTGCTTACTTGGGTTGGTGGTCTTGCTGTATCAATATTCTTGGGAAATTTCTTGTCAATTTTCAGTCTTTTTGCGATTTCAGGCGGTGTGCTGTATTGTACAGGCAAGGTTGTTGATTATATTTGGGGAATATATCATGCTGTCACAAATTTAAAATTTGTTTGTGCAAAAAAAATGATAGAAAAAAATTTACTGAACAACAAACTGACCGTAGCAAAGTAATGACAGCAACTGTTGATACTGCGGATAACACCACTTCAAAACAAGAGATAAAAGTAGAAACTTCACCGGCATCGTCTCTAAATTTTTTATCAAGTAATTATATTCAATTTGGCTCCTATCCTCAAGCAAAAGATGGAGTAGATAAAACACCAATCGAGTGGCTTGTACTTGTTCACGATAATAATAGAGCATTGCTTATTAGCCGGTACGGATTGGATTCTCAACCATATAACACCGAGATAACAGAAACCACATGGGAAAAATGTACTCTCCGTAAATGGCTAAATGAAACTTTTTTGAACGCGGCATTTTCAAAAGAAGAACAAGCGAAAATTTTACTTTCAAACATTGACAATAGTTAATGTCAAGGTTATAGCGAGTGGAAGACTAGTGGTGGAAATGATGCACAGGATAGAGTGTTTTTATTAAGCTGTACTGAGGCAAATAAATATTTTAATGTCACATTTGAAAACAGCGGTAATACGAAGGCTCGCGTGAAACCGACAGCTTATGCGGTTAAGCGCGGAACTTTAACAAATAGTAATTATAAAACAGAGGAAGGCAAAGCAGCAGGTTGGTGGTGGCTTCGTTCACCCGGCTTTAAATCTCATGGTGCTGCGCGTGTATATACTGCTGGATCTCTTCGCCATTGTGATGTTAATAGTGTTGATGCTTGCGTCCGTCCCGCCATGTGGGTCAATCTTGATTCTGAAATATTCCGTTCTGAAAACTAAAAGTTGAAACAGGATGCCGCGAAAATCGGCATCCTGTTTTTATAGGCAGCATAGCGCCGTAAAGACACATTATTGCGCAC
>CAVJHY010000068.1:0-8833 GCA_963649405.1 bacterium | reverse complement strand
GTTCCAAACAGGTGATGAATGACAACATCGCCGATATGGGTGGGGGCGCTTAGCACACACTGATTGATTTCCTGCATGGCTTCAAAAATGCGATTTTTCGGAATGGCCTTGGTCAGGCGAACGCTGGCAAGCGGCAGGGTACCGCCAATGACGCGAACGCTGGTCGCAATGGTGCGACGCGGGTCGGTCAGTTCTTGCGTCACATAAGCAGTGCCCTTCGGACACAAATTGCCGTTGACGGAAAGCACGGTGCTCCCTTCATATTCGGCCGTTATTTCACAGCCATTTGGACAAACAATGCAGGTAAAAGTACGCTTCATTCGACATTCACCTCCAAGTCAGCGGCGCTGGACAGCTTTTGTGCTTTAATCGGAAGCTGAATCATTTCAGCAGGCAGAGCTTTCCGCATTTTCTTTCGTAAAATTTCTTGCCCGTTCTGCCGAACAACAATGCTTACATTGGCAAGGGGCTTGCGCACACGCAGAGACAGAACAAAATCCTTTGTCCCGCTGATGCGCTGCGGAATAACATGGCCTATGCTTTGGTCGGCTTTGACTTCCAAGGGACATGGCGGAAGAACACCGTTTTGCAGATATTCTGTGCAACTTTCGGCAAGTGCCTCTGCCTCTAAGGAAACGAAGTCCACCAAATCATGCACATGCAGCACATTACCGGCGGCAAAAATACCGGGGATATTCGTTTGACAATTTTCGTCAACAAACGCGCCCTGCGTGCGTGCATCCAACTCTACCTGTGCCGAAAGGCTTAGCTCGTTTTCAGGAATCAAGCCTACCGACAAAATCAGCGTGTCACACGGAATTTCTTTCTCTGTACCCGGTATGGCGCGGAAATGCTCATCACACTGCGCAACCGTGACGCTGTTCAAGCGTTCTTGTCCCTTGATGTCTACCACAGTATGGCTCAGATGAAGCGGGATATGATAGTCATTCAGGCACTGCTCAATGTTGCGAGGAAGACCGCTCGGATAAGGCTGCGCCTCGTAAACGCCAAGCACATGAGCGCCTTCCAGCGTTAATCTTCGTGCCATAATCATGCCAATGTCGCCGCTTCCTAAGATAACAACTTCGTGACCGACCATGATATTTTGAAGGTTGATATAGCTTTGCGCGACACCGGCTGTATAGACACCGGCAGGGCGAGTGCCCGGTATTGCCAATGCGCCGCGTGTACGCTCCCGACAACCCATTGTGAGTAGGACAGCCTGTGCCTGAAGCTGAACAAGCCCGTATTTCCGGCTGGCAGCTGTAACAATCTTGTCAGGCGTAATATCCAGGACAGTGCAATCGGTCATGTAGGAAATGTTTTCCGCTTCGATTTGGTCAATGAAGCGCTGGGCATATTCGGGACCGGACAGGGATTCGCCAAAGCGGGTTAATCCAAAGCCGTCATGAATGCATTGCCGCAGAATGCCGCCGAGCTGCTGCTCACGTTCCAAAATCAAAATATCCGAAATGCCGTTTTTTTTCAGGCGCAGTGCCGCCGCAAGACCGGCAGGACCGCCGCCGATAATAACAACCTGATGCTGCTTCATGCCTGTTCGCCTCCTTTGACAACGCCGGTAAACATGGCGGATTCGCCGTTGGTCAGACGCACATCGGTGATGTTCTTATGAAGCTCTTCCCGAATTAACGCGGTGATTCTCGTTTCGCAATAGCCGCCCTGGCAGCGGCCCATGCTGGCACGGGTACGCACTTTGATGCCGTTCACCGTGCATACGCCCAGCGGGTTATGAATGGCAGCGATGATTTCCGCACGAGTGATGGTTTCACACCGGCAAATGATTTCTCCGTAATCAGGATTTCCCTGAATCAGGCGGCGTTGCTCCTCATGGTCGGCATCATGAAAACGCCGAATGCCATGATGAATCGGGTCAAAGGCTGGATTAGGTGTAAGCGTTTCGCGCCGACTCAGCATATTGACCACGCGCCGTGCAATGGGCAGCGCGCTGGTCAGTCCCGGAGATTCGATGCCGACCAGATTGATGACACCCGGCACTTCGTCCCTGCACTCAATCAGAAAATCCTGAATAGCGCCGGTGGCGGGGTCAATGCGCTTTGGCCGTGAGCCTGCAAAGGTACGGATATAATACGCTCGTTTCATATGCTTGAACATACGAGCGCCGCTTTCCTGCAAGCCATCCATGCCGGACTGAGAGACACTGTAATCTTCACCGTTTGAAACATTGAAGCTGTTGGGTCCAACCAACACATTGCCATCTACCGTGGGGGTAGCGTGCGTGTCAAAGGTGTTTCGTTCCGTAGGCGCGGGGTAAACGGGAATTTTAGCAAAGGCACCGGCCTTTTTGTCCAGTACAAAATATTCGCCTTTCACCGGCTGAATCACATAGCCGGGAATGCCAAGCATTTCGCTGATTTTTGCACTGTTTAAACCGGAACTGTTGATAACCCAGCGGCAGGTAAAATCACCCTTGGAGGTGTGCAGCAGATGATCACCGTTTTTTAAAACCTCACTGCCAGTGACCTCTGTATACAGATGATATTTTGCACCGTTATGAACGGCATTTTCTGCTAAGGCGATGGTATAAAGGAAGGGATCAAGAATGCCGCTGGAGGGACAGTAAATTGCAAAATTTCCACCCGCAGAGGGGTCGATTTCATCCATTCGTTTCCGATCAATCAGTTCCATGCCTGGAACACCGTTGATTTTTCCGCGTTCGATGAAATATTCCAGCCGCTTCTTATGTTCATCCGTAAAGCCGATAATCAGCTTACCTGTGCGCTTGAAGGGAATATCCAGCTCCTTGGCAACGCGGTCAAACTCAGCATTGCCTTCAACGGCGCACTGAGCCTTCAAAGAGCCGGGCTGATACAGAAAACCGGCGTGCAGCATACCGGTATTCCGTCCGCTGGTGTGCGTGCAAACATCCGATTCCTTTTCCAGCACGGCGACGGACAGTTGATAGCGCGTTAATTCACGGGCAATCGCGCTCCCGACAACGCCGCCGCCAATGATGATGATGTCATAGTGCTGCATAAGGTCATCTCCTTTCAGAAATTCAGGGTTGCATTTTTGTGCGGTTTCTTTTATTATAGGAAGGAACAAAACAATTGTCAATTTCGCATTGATAACAGATATGTTAGTTACGCTAACATTGGAGGAAAGCCGTATGGATCTGCACTTGCTGAAAAACATCGTGAGCATTGCCGATGAAAAGAGTATTACCAAGGCAGCAGAAAAGCGCTTTATCACGCAAAGCGCGCTGAACCAGCAACTTCAAAAATTGGAGGAGGAGCTGGGGACACCGCTGTTTATTCGCATCCGAAATAACTGGCAGCCCACGGAGGCCGGGGAGACCTATCTGGCGGCGGCTAGACAGATGTTGCTGCTAAAGCGGGATACATATCGGCGAATAGCGGATTACGCGGAAAAGGCACGACACCATTTGGCTGTCGGCTTGATTCCTGAACGCGGCATTGAGATGTTCACAGCGGTTTATCCGGAGTTTCACAGTGCCTTTCCGGATGTGCAGGTCGAGCCGCAGGAGTGCGCTGTTTCGGAAATGCAGCGTCTGATTACAAGCGGCCAGATTGATTTGGGACTGGCGACCCTTGTAGAAAAGCAGCGGGACGAAAATATCTATCATTTCATGGCGGAAGAAGAGATTTTGCTGGCTGTCCCGTCCGAGCATCCCTTGGCACAGAACAGAAACGCCGATGCGGAGATTGATTTGTCGTTGTTCGCCGATGAGCCTTTTGTGCGTATTTATCAGCGCTCCACGATGTTCAACCTGGAGGAAGAATTATTTAAGCAGGCGGGCTTTGAGCCAAGGGTGCTTTTTTCCACGGCGAGCTGCCTAAGCAAGTATCGCATGGTGGAGCTTGGCATGGGCTGTTCTCTTTTGCCGGCTGTATATGCGATTCCGAATGATAGCGTGGTCTATTTCCATCTCCCACAGCACCCAACATGGCAAATTACCCTGTGCAGCCGTCAGGACGGCTATTTGGGACGACCTGAAAAATATTATATGGCGCTATGCAAGAAGTATTGGGAGGCAAAGGAGCGAAAATAAATAGCGTGTCAAATCACGCTTGACACGCTTCAATAGGGCTATTCAAGCCCAAGCTCTTTGCACTTGCGCCAAAGTGTCGTTTTGCTGAGACCAAGCATCTCAGCGGCTTCTTTTTTGCTCTTTGCCTTTGACAGCACTTCTTCGATTTGGCGGCGCTCCAGCTTTTTTAAGTTCGGCTCGCCATTGGAGATTTGCGGTACAAATTGCGGCGCGGCAGCTCGTTGGATGGCAGGCAAAACAGCCTCGACATCCTTCACGGAAATCTCATTACCCTCGCTTAAAACCACAAGCTGTTCGCTGACATTTCTGATTTCGCGGATATTGCCCGGCCATGCATATTTGGCGGCAAGAACAGCGGCAGACAGGCTCAAATGAATGTCCGGTTTGCTGAATTTATGCGCATAATAGGTCAGATAGTGCTGCATAATCAGCGCTACATCGCCCTCACGGTCGCGCAGGGGCGGGAGCTGCACGGACAGCACTTTGAGCCTGTAATACAGGTCTTCGCGGAACTTGCCCTGCTGAATCATGACCTTTAAGTCGCGGTTGGTGGCGCAGATGATGCGGACATTGATGGGAATCACCCTGTTTGCGCCGATACGCCGCACCTCGCGTTCCTGAATGACGCGCAGCAGGCGGCTCTGGAGCGTCAGCGGGATTTCACTGACCTCATCTAAGAAAATCGTCCCTTCATGTGCCATTTCAAACAGACCGGGCTTGCCTGTCTTGCTTGCGCCGGTGAACGCGCCCGGCTCATAGCCGAACAGCTCGCTCTCCATCAGATTTTCAGGAATGGCAGCACAGTTGACCGCCACAAAGGGCGCACTGGAGCGCTCACTCTCGTTGTGGATGGATTGCGCAAACAGCTCCTTGCCTGTACCCGTTTCGCCCTGCAAAAGAATGTTGCTGTCCACCCGCGCAAAACGCTGCGCCTGATGAATGGCAAGACGGATGGCGGGGCTTGTCCCCAGAATGTTATCAAAATGGTACTTGGCTAAGTGTCCGCTTGCTCTCAGCCTGTCGCGCAGACGGTTTTCAGCGTTGGTGATGGTGTGCGCTGCCTGAAAGGTAACAAGCGTACCCAGATGCTGTCCGTCCTGATTCATCGGCGCGGAATTCAGCACAAAATTGTTCCCGTTGACGCGCACAACTTCGTTCGTATAGGACTCGCTGCTGCGCAGAATGGCGCTCATCCTGCCCTCCGGCAGCGCCGTGCTGATTGGCTGCCCCAAGCAATCCTCGGATTTGCGCCCCAGCAGCTCGGCTGCGGCGGGGTTAAAGGTGCGAATCAGGTTATTTTTGTCAACGGCGATAATGCCCTCAAACACATTGCTGATAATGCTGCGGAAAATAATGCTGTTTTCCTGCTCGATGTGGGAAACATTCGCACAGCGTTTCGCCTCAGTGATGGCCAAAAAGACCGACTCGACTGAGGAATAGATAAGTCCGGCGGGAATGTGATGCTCCTCGCAGTAGCGGCAGGTGTTGTGACCTGTTAGAATGAGTTTACAGCCGTCCTTCACGGCGCGTTCTAAACCGTCAACAAGGTCGCGCTCGTTGATACTCGCCGTGGTGTAGGCGCGGACCGGCACGGAAAATTTTTGTGTCATAAAGTGGACACCGCGAATAGTATTCACTGTGCCAACTACGCCCAAGGGTTGTTCACCGTATTTTTCAAAGACCTTGCGGACGGACGCGGTAATATCGCTGCTGGTAACGGGAATTTCCACCACCGGCACCAAATAATTACGCTCCTTCAGACTGGCAGCCGTACCGCCGCGGCTGACGATGACATCCGCATTGTAGTGCCGCGATACAATCACATCGGGCTGAATTTCGCAGTCCACGGTATAGCTTAGATCATCGCTCTTCCCGAAAATTTTCTCATGGAGCGCCCACGCTTCATGCACTACGGCTTCCATGGCTGGGTCAGGCATAACAAAGGCAATATGTACCACCGTTGTCACCTCGTTTTCCACCTCCATTATAACAAAATTTTCGGGGATAATTCAAGATAAGACTAAACCTTTTTGGCTTTAGGAATGCCCTATCTATATGATGCAGCTCAAGAAGATTCGATTTCTTAACGCATAATTAACGGGCGTATAACAGAAAATGCCGCGTCCGGCATATAACCGGCGCGGCATCTTGACTTTCGTCCATTCATGCGGAGAAGATTCTACACCACATAAATATTGACATCGCCGGAGGAGTGCGGCAGGGGCGACCCTGCCGCATTGTCCTACGAAGCGAAAATTACTTGAGACCCATCAGTTCCTTGCCGACTTCGTTGCGGGCTGCGAAAATCAGACCCTGAATGAAGGCGTTGCTGGTGGCCATGTTGGTCTTGGAGCCCAGCTCTTCGCTGTTGACACTCTTGTGGGAGTGGTCGCAGAAGATAGCGCCGTTGTAGCCGCTCTTGATGAGCTGCTTCATGATTTCATACATATCAGCATAGCCGTCCTGAGCGAGGGTTTCTTCAAAGTAGCCGGAGTAGTCGGAATCGAGGGGAGCGGAAACGTTGCGGAAATGCACTTCAAACACCTTGCCGCGGCGGACGAATTCGTCGATGTCGCCCAGCATGTCATCGGTGAACAGAGTGCCGCCTTCCAGCCAGCAACCAGTGCAGAGCTTCATGCCGAGGTACGGGCTGTCATTGGCCAGTTCGAAAGCACGACGATAGTCATCAGCACTGATAATCAGGCTGCCGACACCCTCCAGATAGGGGACGGGCGGGTCATTGGGATGCAGAGCCATGCGCACGCCGGTCTCTTCGCAGGTCGGCAGAACGGCATTCAGGAAGTACTCAAAGGTTTCCCACATTTCTTCGCGGGTGTAGATGCGGTCGCCCTTGATGGGGAAGTTCAGGATTTCTTCCATGTCGGAAGCACCGGCATTCGCGCCGTGGATGGATTTGGGTTCGGTGTTAGAACGGGAGATGCCGAAGGGCTGCCAAGCGATGGCGCAGGTGTCGATGCCGACGGAGGCCAGCAGCTTCAGATAGTCCTTGAAGCGTTCGATTTCTTCGTCACGGTTGTCATAAGCAAGGTGAATGGCGGTGTCCTTCTGGAACTTGTAGTTGGAGGCCAGCAGGATGTCGAAGCCGCCTTCTTCGAAATTGCGCAGACGCTGCACAATGGGTGCCAGCGCTTCGTAGGTCAGCTCATCATCACTGATGGACAGTTCAACATGGTTGATGCCCATCTGCTTGTACATACGGAGCTGGTCATCCGTAGTGCTGGAGCTTACGCTCGTAGCAACCAGCTTGGGATAAGCCACAGGGCTGGTCTTAGCAGTGTTGAGCGGGATAGCGGAGACGATGCTGTGAGAGAGCGTGGAGCTGTTTTCAGACAGGGCGGCAGAATCGACGAGGTTGTCGTCATCAACCAGATCCCAATCAGCGCCGAAGGATTCCTTCTGGGAAGGCTTTACTTCTTCAGTCGCTTCGGTTGCGAAGGCGGTCATGCTGGTGGCGAGCATCAGCAGAGCAAGGAACAGAGCAGTCAGCTTTTTCATGAACTTTTTTCTTCTCTTTCTTTCAAATGTTCGTATTTTTAATCAAAAATACTTCAAAAAGGGCAATTGAATGCACCGTTTGCAAACGGAGGCGTTTTCGTCAACAGACGGTGCATTGCAAGCGATGGGAAAGAAACGAATTAGAATTATTCGATGTAATCCTTCAGATAGTCGGCATAGGTCGCGGTCTGCTCCGCAACATAAGCCTCAGTCTCTTCGGGGGTCTTGTTGGTGATTTCAACCAGACGGGTCTTGCCATAGTTGATCAGGGTCTCATTGCTCAGAACCTTGGTCAGCGCTTCGTTCATCGCATTGACGATGCTGTCATCGCAGGAATTGGGAGCAGCCAGATAGAAGTACTTCGCGAACACGACATCAACGCCCTGTTCCTTCATGGTCAGCAGGTCAGGACGGCCTTCGAGCTGTTCGTCAGCCACGATACCAAGGCTGATGAACTGGTTGGTTTCCAGATAGTCATTGACGAGGCCGGCCTGAGTGCCGATAACATCAATGCGGTTGCCCTGCAGCTCAACGATCTTCTGAGAGGCAGTACCGATATCCTGCACGGAGAATTCAACACCGGCAGCATCCTGGAAAGCAAGAACCTGCAGATGGGTGAAGCAGCCGGTTTCGGTGCCGAAGGTGACCTCGCCGGGATGTTCCTTCATGTAAGCAATCATGGAAGGAAGGTCATTGAACTTCTCGTTCTGAGAGTTAATCAGGAAGGAGCTGGAATAATCAAGGAAGGGAAGGCCGACCAGTTTGAAGTCGTCAACGATGTTGTATTCCAGAATGCCCATCAGAGAGGAAATGCTGCCGCCGTTGTGGTAGAACACAAAGCGATAGCCGTCATCGGGGTTGGTAACGAGGTCGCCGAAGGCAACGCCGCCGGAAGCACCGTTCATATTGGTGACGATGACATCCCAGCCCATTTCTTCGTTCAGAGCAGCAGCCAGCGCACGGGCATTGGCATCGGTGTCGCCGCCGGGATTAGCGGGGACGATAAATTCGATAGCGCGTTCCGGCCATTCAGCCAGAGCGGCGACGCTGGTCATCAGCAGCGCCAGTACCATGAGAGCAGCAAAGAGTTTCTTCATAGGGTAACTTCCTCCTCTTTATTTAGGCTTTTCAGCATCTGACTAAATATATGCGAATCCCGTGCCAAACTTATATTAAAAAATAAAATTTCAAAAAAATTGATATTAGCGACAAATTAACAACAATTTCTTTATCAAATACGGTACCAGATATTGCAAATTTTTCTAA
>CAVJHY010000067.1:0-10853 GCA_963649405.1 bacterium | reverse complement strand
AGATGGCACAAAAGGCACTTTTTTGCGCGTTGCTGAATTGTGCGGTGATGCCTTATGAAAAAAACGCAGAAAACACCCGCAAGGGAGATTGAAAAAGCAAAACGCGAGCTTGCGGATTTGATGGAAAGGGGTATGCAGGATGAATAGCGCAGTTGGCGGAGACGCATTAAAATTGATGGACACTTTGCTAACGCCGGAGGAGATTGCGGAAAGCAATCTGCGCGTCGCTCTCATCGGCGAACTGATTAAAGCCCGCAAAGAAAAGGGCTTGAGCCAGAAAAAATTGGAAGAATTGAGCGGCGTGAAACAGCCGGTCATCGCTCGAATGGAAAAGGGACAGACCAGCCCGCAGATTGACACCATTCTGAAGGTGTTAGCCCCGCTCGGCAAAACCTTGGCCATCGTCCCGCTGAAACAGCAGTAATCAACGCCCCAACCCTGTTTGATGTGGGGGCTGGGCGAAGGAATAAAACAGCGTGGACGCGCAATAAAGCCGCCAAACGGCGGCTTTTTCCGTGGGAAAAATGCAGATTTGATAACTTAAAAGTACTTGACGAGACAATACGCCCATTGTCCAATATGCGATATAATCTTATTTTAGCCGGAGATGAGCTTTCAAGGCACCGTAAAGGCACATTTGAGCGAATCTCCGAATTGTGCTGTATATTTGTCGCACATAGAAGCTGTTTTTTCGCTACGATAACAAGAATTATGTATACGCTTTCTTGGAAGGGGTGCGGGGAAACCATTCTTTATGCGATAAAGAATGGTTTCCCCGCAAAAAACCCCCGTAAAACTCCTATCTCAGCCCTTTTCCGCTGGGGAGGTGGGTTTCGAGGCGGGATTCCATATAGCGCATGAGAAGCGGAAGGGGGGCTTCGGCGGGCGGGCGCGTGGTTTTCTCGATGCCGACGGTCAGGACATCGCGCAGCCAAGCGATTTCGCGTGCCGAAACGGGGACAGCGGGCAAATCGGCGCGTTCGCAATCGCGGCAGACGAGCCCGCCCTCCTCGATGTCGAACAGGCGTGCCTCGCTGAATTTGGGGATATAATCGCCGTGGGCGTTGCATTCGCCGCCAATATTCGTCAGTCCACCACAGCCACCATCCGCAAGGCGTTCGCCGTCAATATTCGTCACTCCTGCGTTACCTTGTTCGCCGCTTTGCTTGTTATTTGCATTAATATTTAATATTTCTGCCGTACAGTTATCCCCAGTTTGTCCGTGAAATTCGCCGTCATTGTTGATAACTTCTGTTTGTTCGCCGCGTTCGTCCGCCGCCTCGCGCAATCCCCTGCGCAAGGTATTTTCTTTCACGGCATAGGCGCTATTGGTCGGGTGATTTGCGCTGCCGTCAGCGGCGGTGTCAAGGAAAGTGTCGATGCGCCTGCCGCACCGCACGCAATGGTGCAGGCGCGGGCGATAGCCGGAAAGGGCGGCATCCATGAGCAGGAAGGCGGCGGTGACGGCGCGGGCATCCAAATCCATATAGCAGAGGCGCTTGAAGGAGCGCAGCAGCAGCAGGAAGAGGCGGCCGGGGCGCTCGGCGGGCAGCGCCTGCGCGTTGATGACCTGCAGCATATAGGAGGCGTAGCGCAGGCGGTCGTAATCGGTGCGCAGGTCGTAGAAGCTGTCGATGATGGAGCAGGAGACGACCGTGGCGCGGCCGCGTCCGCGAAACAGCACATATTCGCCGAAGGCGAACAGCTCCGCACCCGCCAGCAGGGGACTGCCGGGCTTTTTGCAGCCCCGCGCCAGCGCGTCCACGCGCCCCATGTCGGGCGTAAGGAGGGTCAGCATGCGGTCGTTCTCGCGATAATCCGCGTGATGCAGGACGATGGCTTGGGTGGTGATGTTCATGGCGACCTCTTTACGAGTGATTAGTGGATAGTGGATAGACGGTTTGTTGTGCGGTGCTGCCTTAAGTTGGCGAGTAGATGATAGCTGTTAGGCGATGATGCAACAACTTTGCATCCGTTCTCTAACGGCAATCGTCAAAAATTTCAACATAATTTGACTTTATATTCTTCTTATGTTACAATAAAAGAGCGCGGAGGACTTTAGTAGTGTTTAGCCTCTGCTATGAAATACCACAACGGTCTCAGAAGGCGTTGTGGTATTTTCTTTTGTTTTGGTCATCTTTCGAGCCTTTACAGGCTTTACTTCGATTTTGACCGTTTCCGTCCTCGTATTTGTGTTCGATTCCTTAACAGTCTTTTGAATCGTAATGACTTTCGCATCAACATTTCGCATCGGCTTCACCTCCTTCCCTCCTATATTCCATAGGGAATTTGGTTTCAGTCCTCCGCGCTCCCGTGCCAAAGGCACGAGCTTAACATATCATTTTATGAGAAAACTGTCAATATTTTTTAGTGGATAGCCCATCTGCGCATATCCGGTTGCGCCGTCTATGCGAAGATGGGCTATCCACTATCCACTAATCACTAATCACTAATTACTAATCACTATCCACTTTAATTTCTTTCCCCAGTCTGATCGAGTACAGCTCAATCTCGCCAACCGTCTTGCCGGTCAGAATGCGCAGGGCGCGGGCATACCACTGCATTTGGGCGGTGTAGCGCGGGAGAAGTTCGGCGGGGTCGGAGACGGCATCGGTTTTATAATCGACGAGCGTCCACGCGCCGTTTTCAAGGAAGCAGAGGTCAAGCACGCCCTGCACGATGATCCCGTTGTCGGCGCGGAGGTTGAACGCCCACTCGCGGCGGACGGTCTCGGCGCGGAGGACGCGCTGCCCCAAGTCGCTTTGGAAAAAGCGCTGCAAATCGGCGGCGCGGACGGCACTGCGTTCGGCGGGTGACAGAATGCCGCGCTGCGCAAGCGCGTCCAGCTCGGCGGTGATGCTGTGGATGGAGGCGTCCCGAATCGCGTCATATCGCAGGCACCCCAGCGCCTTATGGACGGCGCTGCCGCGCTCGGTGGCGGTCGGCGTATGCTCCTGCATATAGCGCGGTCTGTCCTCCAATGTCTCGCGCTGAACGGTGCGCTTGGTCTTGGGCGTTTCTTCTTCGTCATCCTCGGTAAAAACCCGGTTGACGGCGGGCGGCGCGGCGCTGTCCAATGTTTCACGTGAAACATTTTGGACAGTCTGCAAGGTTTCTTTGCCTTCTGCTGTTTGATTCAGTTGGTTGGCGAGCGGGCGTCCATCCTCCATTGTTTCACGTGAAACATTTTGGACAGTCTGCGGATGTTTCGCAATGGCGGAGACGGAGGTCTTGACGGGCAGGCGTTCCGGCAGTTCGCGCTCAAACATGGTGCGGATGAGGTCAGGCACATCACCCGTTTCAAGCTGCGGGCGGACGGGCGTTGTGTCGTCCGTCTGCAAAAGCAGCGCGTCCGCGTCTTCCCAGCAGATGTTCCAAACCGCGCCGTTTTCCGCATAGAAGGTCTGGTTTTCGCCCACGCGCAGTCCCTCAAACAGCGTCTGACCGACCCAATCCAGCATACAGTTCGCGCTGCCAGCGGCGACATCGCCGTTGGGAAGTGCCCACTGCGCCGCGGCGGTCGGGACATTGCGCGGGGATGCCAGCAAAATCAGCTTGTTCTTGGCGCGGGTCATGGCGACATAGAGCAGCCGCGCCTCCTCGGAGCGGCTCTTGCGCTGCTGGGCGCAGAGCAGGGCTTGCTGCGGCAGGGTCGGGCGGGTGATGCGCTGTTCCGCGTCAATGAACGGCAGCCCGATGCCGAGCGCCTCATCCGTGTACACGCCTTCACCCGTCTGAGCGCGGAAAGCCCGCGCCAGCTCCATCAGAATGACCACGGGAAACTCCAAGCCCTTGGACTTGTGCATGGTCATGATGCGCACGACATCCTCGCTGTCGGAAAGGGTCTTGGCGGACTTGCCGTCATCCGAAGAGCGCATTTTTTCGACCGTCTCCAAGAAGTCATGCAGATTCTGCGCGGCCTTGGCGCGTTCGCAGAGAAGGCGCAGGTTTGCCTGCCGCGCCTCGCCGTCCGGCATGGCACCGGCCAGCATATATGCGCCGCTTTCGTCCAGCAAAAGCCGCACGAGGGTTTCCGTGTCAATGTGCCGGGAGGCAAAGCGCCAGTTGTCCAGCGTGCAAAGCGTTTTTGTGACCTTTTCGCCGAGCTTCGTTTGTTCATCCCGAAGCTGATAAAACGCCTGATAAAAGGGCGTGCCGGGCTGACGATTGACCAGCCGAATCCGCGCCAGCTCCACCTCCGAAAAGCGGAAACACGGGCAGCGCAGGGCGGACAGCAGCGGCAAATCCTGATAGGGGTTGTCCAGCACGCGCAGGAGATTCAAGATGTCGGCGACCTCCGGCAAATCAAAATATTCCGCGTCCGCGTCGGAATACACGGGAATGCCGGCATCCAGCAGTGTCTTGGCGATGACCGCCGCGTGATCCTTCGCCTTGCGCAGAAGAATCACAATGTCGCGGTACTGCAAGCGCCGCTCGCCCTGCTTGCCGCGCACGGTCATGGTTTCCATCAGTTCATGAATGCGCTGCGCCGCAAGCCGCGCTTCGGATAGATAGCCGTTCGTTAAATTGTTCTTTTCGTCACCCTGCACATTCGGGCGGAAGAGGATGTGCAGTTCGCTTGCCGCGCCGTCCGCCGCGCTGTCGCCGGGCTTTAAGGACGCGCTCTCATCATAGTCGATTTCCGTCACCCTCGCACGCATCGCGTTTTCAAACACGCCGTTCACGCAGAAGAGGACATTCTTGTCCGAGCGGAAGTTCTGGTTGAGCAGAATGCGCCGCTCTTTGCCGTCCTCCGCGTCCGAAAAGGTGTTGTATTTTCTCAGGAACAAAGTCGGGTCGGCCAAGCGGAAGCGGTAAATGCTCTGTTTGACATCGCCGACCAGAAACAGCGAATTGTTTTCATGCACCGCCGCCACAATGCTTTCCTGAATGCCGCTGACATCCTGATATTCATCGACAAAAATCGCGTCAAACTGGGCGGCAACGGCGGCGCGGACGCTCTCCGCCTGAAGCGCCTGATGGCAGAGCTGCTCCAAGTCGCTGTAATCGAGGGCGTTTTTGCGGCGCTTCAGGGCATCATAGCGGCTTTGAATGTCCTCCGCCAGCCTGCACAGGGCACGGATACACGGGGCGGCGGCGTTCATGTCCGCAATCGCGGCAACATCGTCCGTAGGCAAGAGGTTGCGCGCCTCCTGCACGGTTTTCTTGAAGCGGTCGCGGGCGTTCGAGTAGATTTGCCTGGCTTCCTGACTCTCGTCATCGGTTTTCTTGGAGGACGGCAGCCGCGCAAAGCAGATTTTTCCGCCGCGCAAAAGACCGGCGTTCAGCTCGATGCGCATCTCGTCCAACAAGGCACAATCCTGCTGATAGGTCTTTTCATAGCGTACAGGACCGGCGGGCATATTCATCGCCCGTTCGCACTCGGAAAGCATGGCCTCCGCCGCCTCCAAGCGCAAAAGGCACTCGGACGCAATGACCTTGTAACATGGGTGATCGCCCAAAGCGCCATGATAGGGCTGACCCTGCGCCCGTGTCCAGTCCCAAGGGTTCGGCAGGGACAAGGCAAAGCGGCGGATGCGCTCCGCCATGTCCGTGATTTCCGCCTCGTCATAGCAGTGAAAGAGGGTGTCCATGTCCTCGTCCGGCTCTGCGCACGCCTGTTCCAAAGCGTCCTCGGTGGCGCGGGTTAAAAACCTGTCCAAGACGGAATTGTCCGCAATGCGGGACATGGGGTCAATCTTCAGCACCTGAAAGTGCTGCTGCAAGACGGAAAAGCAGAAGGTGTGCAAGGTCGAAATCTGGGCGCGGCTGACGCGCAGGGCTTGCCTGCGCATATGCGCATCATGCGCTCCGGCGGTCTCCAAGGCGGCTTGCAGACGCGCCCGCATTTCCGCCGCGGCAGCACGGGTGAAGGTCACGATGAGCAGACGGGTGACATCGCCGCCTGCCGCAATCAGCCGTGTCACACGCTCGACCAAGACAGCCGTTTTTCCGCTGCCTGCCGCCGCGCTGACCAGCACGGTGTCATTTGTAGCCTCAATCGCCGCTTGCTGTGCCGCCGTCCATTGCATACACTTTCCTCCGTGGTATCGACAGACTAAAATGTTTCACGTGAAACAATTTCTATGCCTTTATTATACCCGAAACGGGAAGAAACGGCAAGGGAGGCGCGTTAGATTGTTGGGCATTGCAGCCCCCGGCAAGTGGATAGTGGATAGTGGATAGAAGGAATACTGTGCAGCAGCGTTTGTTGTCCCGTCCTTCATGGTATCGCAAGGCACTACAATCTGTTTTTCGTCTACAATGATCCTCCGCAAAACTAACCGTCTATCCACTATCCACTCCGTTTGTCCTTCAACCCCATTTATGCTATAATAGAAATGCTACCACTCAAGAAAGGGGATAAAACAATGAACCAAGATTCCCCCCGCCCGCTCATCTATGCGTTGCAGCAGAACATCCGCCGCGTGGTTGTGGGCAAGGATAACGCCATTGAGCTTTTACTCATCGCCCTTCTGTGCAAGGGTCATGTTCTGATAGAGGATGTGCCGGGGGTCGGCAAGACCACCCTCGCCAGCGCCCTCGCCAAGTCCCTGCAATGCTCGTTCCGCCGCATTCAGTTCACGCCCGATGTCACCCCCTCGGATGTCACAGGCTTTAGCATGATGAACATCAAAACCGGCGAAATGGAGTTCAAGGAAGGCGCGGTCATGAGCCAGATTGTGCTGGCGGACGAAATCAACCGCACCAGCCCGAAAACGCAGTCCTCCCTGCTCGAAGTCATGGAGGAAGGGCAGGTCACGGTGGACGGCGTGACGCACCATCTGCCGCGCCCCTTTATGGTCTTGGCGACGCAAAACCCCGTGGATTTTGTCGGCACATACCCCCTGCCCGAAGCGCAGATGGACAGATTTTTCCTGCGCCTGTCCATCGGCTATCCGTCCGTGGAAGAGGAAATGGATGTGCTGGAGCGGTATACGGGACAGGTCAAACCCATGGAGACCTTAACGCCCGTCTGCGGCGCGGAGGATATTGTCCGGATGCAGGACACCTTGGGCACGGTCTATGCAGGGCCGGAAGTGCGCTCCTATGTGGCGCAGCTCTCCGCAGCGACACGAAATCACAATGCCCTTTCCTTGGGCGCGTCTCCGCGCGGGTCGATTGCCCTTTTGCGTGCCGCGCAAGCCTTGGCACTGCTGTCCAATCGGGATTATGTCGTGCCGGATGATGTGCGCCGCATGGCGCTGCCGGTTTTGACCCACCGCTTGGTGGTCACGCCGGAAGCGCGGATGAAGGGCGTAAGCGCAGCGCAGGTGCTGACGGAAATCGTCAACCGTCTTCCCGTGCCGGTGGCGAGGCACACATGACCCGCCGCGGCTTTTATACCCTGCTGATTGCGGTCATGGCGGGCGTACTGGCGCTGATGTTTACGAGCGCGGTGTATCTCTATGTGTCCATCGCGCTGTTTTTGCTGCTTTTTTATGGCTTGATCAGCGCCCTGCCTGCCTATTTGACCGCCCGCGCAGGGTGCAGTTTAAGCACTGACCGCGTTTTGCGCGGAGAAGGCATCGTTATCCGCATTGAGGCGCAGCGCAAGGCGATTCTGCCCGTTGCGCCGCTCATCATCCAATACAGCTTCGACGGGATCGAGCAGGAAATGCCGTTTCAAAAGCTGTTTTCCTTTCGGAACTATGACGAGGTATCCTGCTTCGTCAAGCATGTCGGCTTATATAAGGTAAAAATTAACACAATTATCACCGCCGATTTGTTCGGCTTTTTCAGCTTGAAGCGCAAGAGCGGCGAAGGATGTTCAGTGCTTTCTCTGCCGCGCCCCTTTCCCATCGACAAGCCGAATTTTTCCATGGGCGATGAGGGCAATGCAGCGCTCAACCGCAGTCAGGAGGATTATACCTCGCCCGATGACCTGCGCTCGTACCGCCCCGGCGATGCCATGAAGCGCGTGCATTGGAAGCTGTCCGTCCGCAAGCGGGAGCTGCTCGTCCGCAAATATGAAATGCCCGCGCCGCCCGATACGCTGATTTTGCTGGACTGCGCGGAAATCGAAAATCAGAAAAGCGCGGAAAAGGCCGCGTCCGTGCGGGATGCCCTGTGCGAGACCGCCGTGGCAGCCGCTGCCCTGCAAATGGCGGATGGCAGTCCCGTCCGCCTGCCGCTGTACGGCGAACACGCGAACGAATTTTGCTCCGACCGTGCCGATACCCTGACCGTGCTGCAGGAAATGCTGGCTTTGCAGAGTTTCCGAGGCGGCGAGGACTTTGCGCGGGTATTGACCACGGAGCTGAGGCGGATGCGGCGCACGGGCGCGACCATCATCGTCACCACCCGTCTTGATTATGCTGTCACCGATGCCGTCATTTCCATCCGCAAAATGGGGCCGAGTGCGCGGCTGTATCTGGTCACGCACACGCCGAACGCGGAAAAATACATGCCGTTTGTGACGCGCTTGCAGCATCATTTGGTGGAGGTTTGCTATGTCACACCAGCGTAAAGACCGCTTGATAAACGCCCTGTTTTGTTCGGTGCCGACGGCGCTGATCAGCGCGGGGCTTTCGCTGTTCATGCTGTCCGCCGTCACCGCCGCGATGCCCGTTTGGAGCATCGTCCTCTATGCCGCCCTTTCCTCCGTCCTGTTCTGCCTGAGCCAATGCCTTTCATCAAAGTGGCGGCATTGGGCGTTTGCGGCGCTCGGCATCGGGCTCTTGCTGACGGCTGTCTTTGGAACGGAACCGGGTCACAGCCTGTATCAGGCGGGACGCGCCGTGTATCTGTCCCTTCAAGGCGTGGAAAATGCTCTATTGCCCTACCGCGGCGTACTCTTCCGCGCCGCGCCGGTTTTCCTTTCCCTGATTCTGTTTAACTTATCCGACCTCGAAGAAACTTATTTTTTTTCGAGCCTTTGCTGCCTTCTCGTCCTGGTCACCTATGTTTTCAGCGGCGGGCAAGGCAATTATGTTTTCCTGATTCCCGTGCTGACGGGGCTGATGATGCACTTCAGCATGTCTCAGACAAACTGGTTTTTTGTTCCGGCGCTGATCGTCTGCGCGGCGCTGACCGCGGCGGCGTTTTTCATCACCCCGTCTTCGGGCGTGACCAGCCAAACCTTGGCGGACGCGGCGGACGATTTGCGCGAGACGATCAACGATTATTTCTACAGAACTGACGGGCGGGCGGGCTTTACCTTGGCGACGGAAGGCTTTCTGCCCCTCACCGACCGCTTGGGCGGCTCGGTGCAGCCCGAAACGCACACGGTGCTGGAAGTGGACACGGACGAAATGCTCTATCTGCGTGCCGTGGCGTACAACGAATACAACGGGCTGACATGGAAGGACACCCTGTCCGCCCAGCGCTATCACTGGTCAACCCTGTATTATAAGGATCTCAAAAATTCGCTCTTTGATGAGAGCCTGCCGAACGCGGATTTACCCCTCAAAACGGCGACCGTCCATGTCCTGCGCGACTGCACGACCACGCTTTTTCTGCCTTGGCGCGTGCAGACCTTGGATTTGCAGGGCGAGCGCATGGTGCCGTACTTCAACCGCGGCACGGAGATTTTCATCACCCGTTTTTTAACGGCTGGCGATGTATACACTTTCACCTACAAGGATGCGGACATCGAAGACGAAAGCGTGCAGGCGCTGGCTGCCGCGAATGAAACGATCGATGATCCGCGCTATGAGGAGGTCTGCGGGCAGTACTTATCCGTGCCTTCGCATATGCAGACCGAGGTCTATGACATCTCCCGCACGGCGGCAGGCAATGCCGCAACCGCGCTTCAAAAAGCGCTGAGCATACGGGATTATTTGAGTAAAAACTATACTTATTCATTGGAAGTCAGCACGCCGCCGGACAATGTAGACTTTGTGACTTGGTTTCTTTTGCGCGAAAAGCAGGGCTATTGCTCGTATTTCGCTTCCGCGTTCACAATTTTGTGCCGCATGGCTGGCGTTCCGGCGCGGTATGTGACGGGCTTTCTGGTTGAGCCGGACGAGAGCGGCAAAGCGATTGTCACCGGCGAAGACGCGCACGCTTGGACGGAAATTTACCTGAACGGCGTAGGCTGGGTGACGCTGGACGCGACCCCCGCCGTGAACGGCGAGAACGGCAACACAGCGGGCGATGCGGATCATCCGGACGGCAATTCCGCCGAAAATACCCCGACCCCCACGCCGACCCCCGCTGAAGAGGGCGAAGACGGGCAGGACGGCATGAATACACCGTCACCTGATGAGGAAGGCGAGGACGGCAGTCAATCCGGCACGAATACACCGACCCCCACTCCAAGCCTATCCTCTGATGAAGAGGGCGAGAACGACACAGACAATTCCAATGACGAGGACGAATCGCAGGACGACAACGACGAATCGAACGACACGGACGATGGCGAATCATCAGACGACCCGAACGCGGGCAGTGAATCAGACAATCCCGACGACCCGAACGCGCAGGGGACGGACAGCCCGAAGAGCCGCTCCGCTTTCTGGCTTTGGCTGCTGGGCATTGCGCTTTTCGTCCTCCTCATCATCTTCCTTTTGCGGTGGACGAATCCCATCAACCGCGCCCGTCGGCACCCGGACCGAGCGCCGGAAATTCTGATGGCCGCGATTCTGTCCATGCTGGCTGCGGACGGACACCGGCGCACCGCCTCGGACACCCTGTCTACCTACATCGCGCAAGCCGCGCCCTTCTACCCGACCATCCCCCTCACCCGCCTCGTCACCGACTACGAAGCGGCTCTCTACGGGCATAAACGCATTTCCCCTGCCGCCTTCTTCACCGCCTGCCGTACCCTCCAAACCCTCCGCCCCTTCTCCATTCGGAGATATTTTGCAGGGAGACGGAGATACGGGAAACAATGATTTTTGCGAGGAAAC
>CAVJHY010000066.1:0-10880 GCA_963649405.1 bacterium | reverse complement strand
AATTATCGTTCGCAGTATCGCCATCAAATGAGAGCAACATATAGCCAGACTTCATGCCAGCAGCAGAAACGGTCGTTGCGAACTTGAACTGCATCGTCACTTCGCACACGCCGCCGGCCTCGTTCATATAGTCTGGCAATGTGATGTCGAAGATGTTCTCGTTGGCAGCAACAGCTTTATTTCCCCATGTGTATGTAACGCTTTCAGACTTGCCTGAACTGATAGCCCCTAAAACGGTCAGATTGCCGTCTATCTTCGTGTCCCATGCTACCCTTAACAAGTTATCAGCCGTCTCTGCCGTGCCGAAGGAAGCACCCTTTCCGCCCGCTCTAAGCATGAACGCGCACGATGCGGTGGGAAGCGTTAGAATTTGGGAGACGGTTGTAAACCTGTCAGATACTGACACCAGAAACTCGAACGAATTGTCAATGTCAAAAGCGCCATCACCTAACACCTTGGTGTTTTCGAGAACCTCAACGGGTGTGCTCCATTCCGTTGTGCCTTTCTGCCGCCATGCAGCCGTGATAGCGGTGATATAGTTTCTTGTGGTCACTAACCCGCTTTCGTCTTTTTCACTGTTAACAAGGCTACAAGATGCCGAAACCTCTAACTTTGCGTATTTTCCAAACCCGTCAAGCGTACCGTTTTCCAAACAACGGTTGACCGTTAGTGTTGAGCATCTCGGCTTTGAATACGGCACAACCCTGAAATAGCCTGTCTCGCTGGGATAATAAAGGTCTATATTCTTCCCACGCGAGTCGCTTATCAAAACATCGAGGTAGTAGTTGCCACCACCTGATGTTACATCAGGAAGAGCTGAAACGGTCACGCTGCCGGAAGCTTCCCAACCGTTGACCGTGAGCGCATCCTCACCAATAATTTCGGGAAGGTCTTGGCTCACTTTGCGCGTCAGAAAAACAGAATCTGTACTCGTAATGGTTGAATTGAAATCAGCCGTATTAGCGGAGAACTCATACTTGAGACCATTCGCACCGCCTAAATATTCGTATGTTTCCAGTATCCCTTTGCGTGAAACGCCCGTTGAGGATGCGGAACAGACGAACGCATCAGCGAGCTCTGCACTGTAATCGTCAATGTTCACCGTCAGCGTGGCAAGCGTTGCAAAAGTTGATTCTCCTTTTAGAACACGGAGATAGACCTTTCTACTGTTGTCGGTCGTTGATAGCAGTTTACGGAGAACCGGTTTGCTCAAGCCCACCGTGACGGTCTTATCTTCGCTCTGCTTTGCAAGGCTGCATACTTCAATCGTGGTGTTGCCTATCAGCGAAAGCGAATAAGTTGCGCCGCTTGTCATGCCCGACAGGAGCTTAGACTTGAGTTTGAATGTCAGCTCATCGCCGATAGTATAATTGCTGTCCGCTATGTATACATAGCTCGTATCAATAGCTGCCATGCTCAACCCCTCCAGAAAAAGCCCATGCCGCCGTTTGCATTCGGTCTGACGACATACTTTCCGATGCCCATTTCGCTCTCTATCTCGGCTTTCTTTGTGTGCAGCGTGTTGTTGGACAGGTAGCTTATCAGCGTATCATTCTCATAAAAGCCCAGATTGTCAGCATCAATCAATAGCTTAAAGTTGCTGTCGCTGTTGCCTCTGATTTGCAGGCTCGCTCCAAAGTCGAGATATTTGCTGCTCTTGGCAATGTACTCATTCAGTTTGGCAGTCACACCGCCTAAATCCGTTGCGGAAGCAAGCTCTAACTTTTCACCTACATTTGCTTCAAGCTGTGATGCCTTAACAGCGCCGTCTTCAAGCAAGCTCCCGTCCTTGAGCGATTCGGCTGTTTCTTCGGACAGGTCTGCCAGTGTTAGCCGCCCGAAGCGCCTGTAAATATCATCCAGAATCTGTTCGAGCTGTGCAACGAATGTTCGCTCCTGTCCTGTCCAGTTAGACGGCACTCGAATCGGGTCGTGCTGTTGTATCGTGTTGTATGTTCTTGCCATAGCCTTAGTCCTCCGCTATGTCAGAAGTTATCATGACGCCCGAATTGATACGCCACAAGCAATTTTCGCTCTCGATAATCAGCCGGAAACGCCGCCCGTATATCGGGAACGGAACAACGATTTGTTTCGGCTCTTTACCGTTACGGTTTTCCTGCATCAGCCGAATGGCTTTAGTAACCTTTCTTCGCTCCGTCTGTAATGTTATACGGATTTCAGCACCGCTCGCCTGTGTTTCAGCCAGAAGATACACGGCGAAGTTACCACACAGCACATTCTTGTATCTTAAATCATTCCACGGTGTAGCCCAAAGTGTTTTGGCACCGCTCACGCTGCCGGAAACCCATGAATCCTCGTTCCATTTCCACACCTTACCCGGTGTTTGCGTGCTGGTGAAGTACAGGCATTCATCGGTCGGCAGGAACGATTCCACACAAGCATCCGTTCTTAGCAGCCATGTTGCCTCGCTCTGGTCGTAAATCAGTACGGCATTGTTCGTTTCGCTGCCGTCAATCGGGATTGCCAGATAATACTTGCTATGCCACAAGCAAGCGCACGCTTGGTCTAAAGCGTTTTGGTTCATTCGCGCATAGACTTTCTGCGCCCAGTCGTGCTGATACTCCGTTACGGACAACCCGTCATACACTGATACACCGCGCCTGTCGAGCATGAAAATGCGCTCTACATCAACCGCAATCGTGTTCGGAAACGGAGTACCGCCGCCATATTGCTCTTTGAACACATACTCACTTGGGTCAGTGTTCGACACGCGCCACACACGGGTCTTTTTGAATGCGATGAGCTGTTGCCCAAACGATTTCAACGCAGTAAAGCTGTCGCCGTCCCAGCTCGGCTGCTGAACATCGCCGGCTCCGGCAGCAGGGTCGTCTGCAACAGCTATCCAGTCCGTAGGGTCGAACGGTGCAGAATAGGTCAGAATGTCGGGGTCATCAGGGCTTGCACCGCCCCAAATGCGCTCTGCGTATCGTTCAATCACGCCAAACTTCTTCGGCGCATCCACAACCGTTACTTTCAGCGTATCACCACGCACGAGGAACATTCCATCAACCGCATTGGAAATGAGCAGCACATCAGTCGGTGCTTCCGACCCGACATCGTTCACCTCGTAAGTGACCCAGCTCCACACATTGCTCGCAAACGCCGCTACGCCCTCCGGCATTTCAATCTCCGTCCATGCCGTATCGTTCGGATGCATCGCGTACAGCTTGCCACCAGAAGCGGCAACCAGATAGGTTTTGTCCTCGCCACCGGTGTACCAGCGGCGATACAAGCGCATTAGTGTTTCGATTGGCTGCTCTAACTGCGGGGGCAAAAGAACGCAAGCCGCCGCCGGTTGAAGCACGCCACCGGGCGTTTCCATGTTCTCGCACTCAGTCGCGTATCGCGCATCTGAATTGATGCCGTCTCCGTATTGGTTTAAGCCCTTAAATTCAGTAATGCGGGAATAAGCATCGTAAGTGTTCAGCGTATTCTGGCTTGCCATTCATCTCACCTCAATCGGGTATGTTGTGGAAGCGTTTCAGGTCTTCCCCTGAAATACCGCCATCGCACCGTAGTAAATATTCTGCCTCTCCAAAGTCTCTCAAGAATTGCGCACCGCGTGACTGTTTTGCAGCATTGCCGGTTCTTAAAATCATCCAGCTTGCATAGTCCGCAATCGCTTTGTGCGCTCTTTCAGGCACTTTAGGCTCATCCATTGCCTGTGTTAGTCTCGGATAGCCCTCATCACCCAAATGCTTTTCAGCCCATGCCCAGACGAGCTTTTCATAGCCCTCATTGATGTACACATTCAAGTGCGGTTCAAACAAGGCTACATCGCTTTCGTCATTGTTCGTCTGGAACATTACCAGCTTTTTGATTTCAGCAACCGTCATTGCTTTTCACCTCAAATGGTCGGGAATTTATTTCTAAGCTGCTCAAACACGGGAATAGTCACGCTCACGCGCTCGCCGCGCCGCACCAGCGTGGTCTCGCCGTTCACAGTCACATGCTCATACGGGTCAACATGGGAGCCTGTTCCGTCTTCCTCTTTCAGCGGAATAATAATGCTCACACGAGGTTCTTCGGCAACAGTTTCAACAGGGGTAGCGACAGTCAATTTAGAAGCCATAAGTAAACTCCTTTCAAAACAAGAGGGGCGCTCCCTCCGGATAGGAACGCCCCTTTAGGTTAGTTAGGCAGTAGCGCCGGATTCAAGACGCACAACAAAGTCGTCCTGAAGGACAATCACACAGAAGCCCTTGACCTTCCACGCGATAGTACCGCGCTGTTCGAGCGGGTCGGCCGCGCCGGAGCTTCCGGGCGGGTTGATGATAACGCGGATGTTGCGGCCATTGCTGTCAAGGTCAACGGTGCCGAACGCATCCTGACCGTAAATCAGCGTGGAGTACACATCAGCATTGGCAGCGCCACCGCCGGTCGGAACAATGCACAGGGCGTTGCCGGCCGTCCAGTCGGTGGTCGTGGCAGGTACCCAGCGGAAGTAAACCTTCTTCGCGGTGTAGTCCACGCGCTCAACGCACATGAGGGTGTTGTAAGCAGTGCTGCTCTTGGTGTACTTTACGGACACAAGCTGGCCGGTCAGCTCACGCGCTTCGTCAGCATTGATAGCATCGGAAACGGTCATGCACTTGGTAGCCGCGTCAAACGCGGTAGCGGTCAACTGCGCTTTCGTGCCGTACAGATAGGTCTTGTTCTTGAACACCTTGGCGTTAGTGGATTCATAGAACTTGACCTTGTAAATCGTGCCAAGCTCGTACTTTTCGGTCTTCTGCTTGTCCTGATACTTCGCCACATCGACCCACATGGTGTCAGAGGTGAGGTCATGAACGACATCGGGATGCACGATGGCATGATAGAAACCATCAGCGAACGGTTTGACATTCTTGCGCTTCAAAGTGCGCACAGCCTTCTTAATGTCGGCATAGGTCAGAATGTCGGTGGCAGTGATTTCGGAACGCTGCGTCTTATTGCCCGCGAACTGGACATTCATGCCAGCGTTCTCGGCTTCGGCCGCTACGGTGTCCAGTGTCAGCGCCGCCTGGTCAGACAGAAGCGTGGCGGTTTCGCGCTGCACATCGTCAATCATGTAATAGTTCATTTCATCGGTCAGCTCAACATGGCGACCATACGGCTTGACCATCGCGGTCAGCTCGGTCACGGTGAGGGTCTGGCCTTCGGGGGTGACGCCTTCAGCAAGCGGGGCAGTGACCGCAGTGAAGGGGGTGAAACGCCGGAACTGAACGGTCTTGCCGTTGTGCTCGGGGAGCTGGCGCACCTGCGCATCGCGGAGGTGGACAAGCTCGGGTTTCATGTTCTCGAGAAGTTTACGATGATGATAGGCAATAACCTCAGGGGCTACGCCGGCGGAATAGGTGTAATTCAAGTTATCAAAAACGGCCATAGTTTTTCTCCTTTACGCATTATCTTTTGAAGCTAAAGCTTCTGCCGGAGGCTACGGCTTGGTCGAAACGCGCAAACTGTTCATCCGTCATATTGGCAATGCGGGTCTGCTGAATTGTGCCGTTTGCAGAACGCATCGGAGCAGGAATGTAATTCCCACGCCCCACATTCTGAACGACATCAGCAAAGTCCCATTCGCCCGAAACAACTCGTTGTTTCACCTCTGGATTCTCGTTGTACAGTTTCATGACATCAATGCCGTTAGCTGCTTTAATCGCCTTAGCCTGTGCGACAAGCTGTGCAGCTCTCGCTTGCACATCGGCAGCTGGTTGGGTGTTCTGTGTGGAAGTAAAGCGCCCGTTCGCATCCCTCGGCTGTTCAGCCGGTTTTGCTTCGGGTTGCTTGGTGGTCGCGACCACGCCGTTCTTCAAACGGACATACTCAAGCGCCGTATCACGGTTCTTGAACTCGCCGCTTGCCACGAGCTGGTCAGCCTGTTGCGCGTAAAACTGCTCGTACAGCGGAGCAAGCCGCGCTTCCTGCTCTGCTGCCCACTGTGCCTGCGCCTTAGCAACCTCTTTAGCCGCATAATCGGCAAGCCGCTTTTTCATCCAACCGGGCTCACTGGCAGGAGCGCTTCCCTGCTGCCCCGTCTGTTCTGCTGCCGTCTCATCGCGTGCAGCATCTTCTTGGATGAATGTGTCTAAAGATTCGCCTTGGGGCTCGGTTTCGTGTACTTCTGCCGTTTCTAACGCCGTGTCGTCCGGCGCAACGGTAGTGCCAGTGTTATTTTCGACCATATCGTTCATGAATCATGAACTCCTTTCATCGCCACCGTGAAAACGCGGCGGCAGTTGTATGAAAACGGAGTGCGTGAAAACGCGCACCCCGTAGACACCTTAGTATTGCAAGCCCTCGGCAGAAACCTGTGTGCCAGTCATCGCCGCTGCATAGCGGTTATTGAGCTGTGACAGTTTCTCGGCTTGCTTGGACAGCTCGCCGTTCTGCTGGGCAAGCTGTTCGTTCTGCTGCGCAAGCTGTTTCATTTGGCTGTTCTGCGCTTCGATTTCTCGGAGAATGGGCAGAATGCGGTCTTTGCCGTCAACATTCAGCATACCGAATAAAGCACTCAGCGGGAACGACTGTTGTGCCTCAGCAGCCATGCTGTAAGCCTTGATAAACAGCTCATTTTGCGCCGTTACATTGGCTGGATTGCTGCGGTATACATTCACCTGCACCGCATACGGAGGCGGTTGTATAGCCCCTTTAAGGCGCGTAGAATGTCCGAACAAGTACTTCGCGCCCATTGCAACCTCGCGTTGTTCGCCGGTTGCGCCCGTGATAAGCATTTTCCGCTTGTCATCGTAGAACTCTGCCATGAGCCACAAGACTTGCTCGACAACCTTCTTGTAGGCATCGTTCAAGTCTTTCGTCCGCAAGCGGGTTATCTTGCTTCCGGCTTCCTGCAGCATGGAGATAGCAGATGCGGCGCTGACAGAGCCGGCGGTTTCACCGCGGGCAAACTCGCTCTGACCGCTGTCTTGTTTCATGTCCGTCTGCATTTGCAGCATCATTTGGACAATCATGCCGTTCAGCGGCGCGTGCTGCAGCCAGCGGATACTGTCCTCATTAATCTGGTCGCCCTCAATGACATCCTTACTCCAATCGACCAAATCGGCACGGTTAATGTTCGCGTTGCGCTTGGTCAGCATTCTTGCCTTGCTGGACATCTTGAGGTTCATATCCACATAGCGGTGATAGCGGTTAATGTACCGCATCATTGGCGCAAGCTCCTGCGCCATGCCGTCTCCGGCAGGCATACCGTCAATGTGGTTGTAGGTCGCCATGACGAACGGGTACAACCCGTGCGCGTACACATCGTGCTGCTCATCCAGCAAAGCACCGCCGGCGCAATACGCCACATTGATGGTGTATCGCCCTGCATCCGCATCAAACAGCCTGTACCAGTATTCAATCATCAAGGCGCGGTCTTCGTCAGCAGCACGGTCATAATCGGCTTGCGATAGCCGCTCTGCCATACCGTCCTCGTATTCCTCGGCACCGACAAACGGCGCTTGCTCCGGGTAGTGTGCCGCGAACCAACTCCGTGGTTTCCAGCAGAGCTTAAACACGGCGCGGGAATCTTGAAGGTCTTCGCATTGCGGGTCCCACAAGAACGCATCAATCGGCCAGCGGATAAGCGCTACATTGCCCTTGCCGTAGTCCATTGTCTTGTCCCATGTGACCTGCACCAGCGATGTGCCAGTCACATAGAAGTCCTCGGTCAGCCGCCTGTGGACGGCAGGGTAGTCGTTCGCTTGCATCACATAGCGGACGGCATCTGTGGCATCATCGGCCACTTCCTGAAGCTCGGGGGTTTCGGGAAGCAGCATTGCCTCCGGCATATTGTCCATCTGGTCAGCAATGCTGTTGTTAATGGTGCTTTTTAAGGTCTGGAGCTGAATTGTACGCCCGCGAACGCCCTTTTCGTCCTGTCTGGGGTCTTGGCACATATAAATCAGCCTTGACTCACGCGCTCTTGTGTGCATTTCGCGGCAACCCTGCCAGAACACCCGCAAGCGCCCGTACACCTCGTGCACAAGCTCCTGCTGTTCCTCGCTTAAAGGCTGCTGCATGTCAGCGGGCGGCGCGGGTTTCTGCGCCCCTGCCATCTTATTCTTCGTCATCTTCATCACTCCTAAACGGGTCGGCAATCAGTCTCTGCTTGCGCGGCGGTTTCTTAATCGGTGTTACAGGTTGGCTCATTAGGAAGTACCTGCTTTCGTCGAAGCAATGGTCTTCCGCATTCGTGTCAATGTCCTCCGGCTTGGTAGGTGAGTAGGGCAAGTTAGGCACCGTTCGTATCCAGTCGGCGCAGGTGTTGAACACATACAGCTTCGGTCTATCTGTTTCGTCAAAGCGAAGCCGCTCATGGAGCTGCATCTTCCCGGCAAGGCGCGTATTGTCGCCCTTGCGGAAGAACACGCCCTTGTGTGCGGCGCACGGTTCCATCTGGTCGGCAACGGAATCACCACGGCTCTTGTCGAAGATTGCAGGGTCAGCAATGCGGTCAATCGGCAGATTGTTCTCCTGCTCCTCGGTTTCACGCTTTACAATGCCCTCGGCAATCGCAACAGGTGTTATCTTAACGCCAACATTCGCTTGCGTAGGTTCACAGCCATACCATTCGCGGTATCTGTACGCCCTGCCCTCGGGGTCTATCGCCCACCAGCCAACAGAGAACGGCTTAGAGTAGCCATGGTCAAAGCTCATATAGCGCGGCCAATTCAGCGGTATCGGGAACGGGTTGATGACATGGGTGCGAATGCGGTCATCGTAATGGTTCGGGTCGTTCACAAACTCGGTGAACACCTGGCCCTCAAACGAATCCCAGTCGCCATTGAGCAGCGCTCGTTTTAACGCTTCCGGCTTTTGCTCAAGCTCGAAAATGTAGTCGTCCGTAATGAACGGGTTCTCCGAAGCAAGCGCCGGAATGTACTGTGTTCGCACCGTGCGCGTTTTATGCAGCGTGGCAGAGTAGAGCTGCTGCTCTTGGATGCTCATATAAGGGCCGGCATCAACAAACTGCTTTTTCACCCAGCCGTGCCCGATGTTGCCGGGGTTTGACGCGCTGCGGATTATCGGGCGCACACCCAGCGACTTCTTGGCGCGTTTACGAGTTTTGAGAAAGTCATATATCGTCTGCTCAAAGCTCGTCAGCTCGTCAAAGTACATGAACTGGACTTCAAGACCGGAGTAAGTGAATCGGTCGGCTTCGCGTTCACAGTGCCTGAACAGTATCTTTGAGCCATTCACCAGAGTGAACTCATGCCTGCCGGAGTTATACCGTGCCAGCTCTTTAGGGTAGCTCGCCAACGCCTCTTTGATGTCCGTGTCTTCAAGCTCTCGGAAGGTGCGCCGGAATATCGCCGCAGTCGTCCCCGGCCATGTTAGGCAGCGGAAAAGCGCGTCCATAACAAGCGCTTTCGTTTTCCCGCCCCCGGCCGCCCCGCCATATAGTATCTCATCAGCCTTGGACGCATGAAAGAACGCCTGCTTCGGTGTGGGCTTGTAGCTTATGGAAATCATTCTTCTGTGTCATCCGCTTCAGGCACACCCAATTCGGGCATCCCTTCGACACGGACAACAATCTGCTTTTCGTCATCGCCGAATACCGCAGGCGTACAGCGTGTCAGAATGTCGTTGGATGCTTTATTTGCGACCCATTCGTTCTCTGACCCCATCTGCTTCTCAAGCACCTTGAATGCCGTGCCAATACGCGGAAGGTGATAGTCTGCCATGATGGACTTGTAGCATTCTTTGAATTGTTTCGTGTGGACAAGGTTGCTAATCTTCTCCATGCTCTTTTTGACAAGTGCTTCGTCCGTCAAACCATCCTTGCCAATGCACTTGTACACCGCAATCGCCGTGTCCCTGTATGTAAGCCCATCAGCAAGGCAACGGGCTACCGCCGCTTGGTATCGGTCAAGACCACATTTGTTCATGAGGCTGCTCCTTTCTGAAAAAATTGAAATTTGAAATGTTGAGGTTAAAATTGAGTGGGGGGAGATGAGGAAGGGGAGTGGTGAGGTATTTCCACCTTGGTTCGGCGGGTGCGGAGTCCCAGCCTTCGGATAGCCCCCCGGCTTCTACATAGGGGGGTGGGTCTTGAAAATATACCCAGAAAACCCAGCCGTTTTGCAGGAGAAAAGGAGAGAAAAAAAGAAATGAATAAATGAATATTGCTTCTCTTCCCCTTCTGATGCATCATCAGCACCGGCAAAAGCACCGGCAAGCAAGGGAAAAAGATAAGCAATATCGCATAGGTATACAGGATATGGCATATATATCCATTGTATGCAAAATACTATTCGCAAAAGAACTCTTTCGCGAATAGTATTGAACGGCTGATGCAGCACCTTAAACCGCACTGAAGGGAACACCTTAGAAGCCTTATAATATAAAGGTTTTAAGGGCTTTAAGGGGTGCTTTTTGTGGGGTGTAAGGTGGGGAGTATGGTCAATCATAAGAGAGCCGAACACATAGCCCTAAACCCGTATAATACAATTCAAATTTTTGAATTTACCTACAATAAAAGGGCTAAAATTTCGTGTACCTCTTATGTACTCCAAAATACACCATTAGACTAAGCATTAATAATATATAGGAGCAAAGTATGTATGTTGGAGAGCTAATAGCCTATAGGCGTGGGCTGCTGGGGATATCTCGGTATAAGCTCGGAATCTTAGCGGGGTATCAGCCATCACTGGCAAGCTATACCGTCGGAAGATGGGAAAAGGGATTGAGCGTAATCCCAACGGAAAAGCTTCGGAAGGTCGCTTCCGCCCTGGAACTTCCTTTGGACCAGCTCATACCGAAGGAGGATGACCCCAGCGTAAGAGCGAGACCCAGAAGAAAGCGGGGGAAGTCTCCGAAGACCTCAAAGGCATGACTTCAAGGTGTACCTTTAAGGTATACCTTTAAGGGGTTTATTT
>CAVJHY010000065.1:0-10925 GCA_963649405.1 bacterium | reverse complement strand
ACCATCGATTTTTGCAATCGCATCTGACACAAAATTCACTATTTATCGCGCCGCTTCATTTGTGCGGTGTTGCCCAAGGTTTTCTGCATGGTGTTTACGGCATCACATATAATGGTATTTATTTTTCTTGGCGAACAAGAATATGGTCGAGATGACAAACGCGAACACTTCCGCCGCGCTGATGGCGTACCAGATGCCGTCCACGCCGAAAATGAGCGGCAGGAGCATGACGGACGAGGTCTGGAAAAGCAGCGTGCGCAGGAAGGAAATGGCGGCGGAGACTGCGCCGTTGTTCAGCGCGGTGAAGAACGAGGAAGCGTAGATGTTAAAGCCCGCGAACAGGAAGGCGAACGAGAACAGGCGGAAGGCGTGGCTGGTCAAATTGAGCAGCGTTTCATCATAGCCGACAAAGATTTTGGCAAGCGGCCATGCCAAAAGGTACGCGGCAACAGACATGACGACCCCAGCGCAGCTCATCAGACGCACGCTCTTTTTGAGCATATTCTTTAGCTCTGCATGGTTTTGAGCGCCGTAATGGTAGCCCACAATCGGCGCACAGCCGATGGAATAGCCGATATAAATAGCGACAAAAACGAACTGCACATACATCAGCACGCCATACGCGGACACGCCGTCCTCGCCGATGTACTTGAGGAGCTGGAAGTTATAGAGCATACTCACGATGGAAGAGGAAATGTTGCTCATCAGCTCGGAAGAGCCGTTGCCGCACGCTTGCAGGATGGGCTTTGCTTCCAGCTTGGTGTGCGTCAGACGAAGCAGGCTCGTGTTCGGGCGCAGGAAATAAATCAGCGGAAACAGACCGCCCACGCACTGGCTGATGCCCGTCGCAACGGCCGCGCCTGCCACGCCCCAGTGGAACACGGCGACAAACAGCGCGTCCAGCACCATGTTCGTCACGCCCGCCGCGACTGTCGCCACAAGCCCTAAATTCGGCTTTTCGGCGGCAATCAGGAAGCTCTGGAACACATTTTGCAGCATGAACGCGGTGGTGAAGGCGATGACGATGCGTCCATACAGCACGCAGTCCGGCAGCATTTCAGGTGTCGCCTGCAAAAAGAGCGCGACAGGCTCCATGAACACCACGCCAAACACGGTCAATACGATGCCAAGCAGCAGGGTGAACAAAATCATCATAGAAAAATAGCGGTTGGCCTTTTCCCTGTCGCCCTCGCCCAGCACCTTGGACACCAGGGCCGTGCCGCCTGTGCCGACCATGAAGCCAAGCCCGCCCAGCACCATGATGAAGGGCATGACCAAGTTGATGGCGGCAAACGCCGTCTTGCCCGCGTAATTCGAGACAAACAGACCGTCCACCACGCCGTAAATGGAGGTGAACACCATCATCACGATGGACGGCAGGACAAAGCGCAGGAGTTTCTTATAAGTAAAGTGGTCGGAAAGCTGAATTTGTGTTTTCATAAAATGTTTATCCTTTTCTTTCCAGCGTTTGAAGCTGGGTTTTTACTAAAGTGCAGTATTGGCTCGTGGTGCGCATGAGCGCTTCGCGGTCGCTTTGCGGCATTTGCCGAAGGGCTGTTGCCTCCGCGTTAATAATCTTATCAACGGTCTCAGCCGCCAGCGCCTTCCCCTGCTCCGTCAGGCTGATTTTCTTGCTCCGCTGGTCGTCGCCTGCGCTGAACACGATGTACTGCTCGCGCTCCAACTTTTTGAGCGCGGAATTGACCGTCTGCTTGGGCGCATACAAAAAATCGCAGATTTCCGTCTGAGTGAAGCTCCGCGGCTCGATGCGCAGGGTGTACAGAATCCAGAACGCGCATTCCGGCAGGGTGAAACGCTTGGTGGCTTGGCGATACACCTCGTCAAGCTGCTTCGTGCTGCTGTTGTATTCCGCCAGCATCTGATAGGCTTGCTCGTCCATAGCTCCTCCTTTTCTGTCCGAAATCGGACGGTTGTGCATTATAGTCCGATTTGGGACAAATGTCAAGTATTTTTAGTGAATAGTGGATAGTGGATAGTTAAATAGTGTGAAGAGCGGTTAGCAGTTAGCTTAATATTCTGCGCGGTGAATGTTTGCGGTCATTCATAAATCACTTTATTCATATCCAAACTTCGACTTGAAAACTATATGTCTAATCACTATTCACTATCCACTAAAAAACTTGTTTTTTCGCCCGTTTGGGGCTATAATATTGCGGTAAAATATAACAATGGGAGCAGGGCAATGCGCAAGATTGTTCAGACATCCGAAGAGAAATATCAAACCATGACGGAAACGCCGGTGAAGCGGCTGATTATCCGTCTGGCCATTCCCACCATCATTTCCATGATGATTACCTCCATTTATAACGCGGCGGACACCTATTTTGTCGGCCAGCTTGAAAATGTCAGCGCGACGGCGGCGGTCGGTGTCGGCTATCCGCTGATGGCGGTCATTCAGGCATTCGGTTTCCTGTTCGGGCAGGGCAGCGGCAACTTTATCTCCCGCGCCTTGGGTCGTCAGAAAAATGACGAAGCCGAACGCATGGCAGCCACCGGCTTTGTCTCCGCGTTCTTGGCAGGGCTTGTGATTATGGGGCTGGGGCTGATTTTCCTAAAACCCCTCGTGCGCATTCTTGGCGCGACCGACACCAGCGAAGTGTTTTCCATCGACTATGTGCGCTGGATTTTAATCGGCACGCCGTGGATGGCCTCGTCTCTTGTCCTCAACAACCAGCTCCGCTTTCAGGGCAATGCGCTCTTTGCGATGATTGGCATCACCTCCGGCGGTCTGCTCAACATGGCGCTCGACCCCGTGTTCATTTTCGTCTTGGATATGGGCGTGGCGGGTGCGGCGCTGGCGACCATTCTGAGCCAGTTTTTCTCCTTTGTCCTGCTGTTCATCGGGACGCGCCGCTCGGACAATGTGAACATTCACATACGCAATTTTACGCCCAACAAATACTTCCTGAGCGAGATGTTCAAGGGCGGCTTGCCGTCCCTGTTTAGGCAGGGCATCAGCAGCGTGGCGACCTCCTGCCTAAACCTTGCCGCCGGTGTGTATGGTGACGCGGCTGTGGCCGCCATGAGCATTGTTTCCCGTGTGATGATGATTGCCGCCTCTGCCGTCATCGGCTTTGGTCAAGGCTTCCAGCCCGTGTGCGGCTTCAATTACGGCGCGAAAAAGTACGGGCGTGTGCGCGAGGGCTATTTCTTCTGCGTGAAGTACGGCATGCTGTTCTTGGCGTTCTGCTCCGTGCTGATGGGCATTTTTGCGCCGCAGCTCATTGCCCGTGTTCAGCCGGGCAATACCACAACCATGGACATCGGCGCGACGGCGCTCAGGCTGCAATGCATCACCCTGCCGCTGACGGGCTTTATCACCATCTCCAACATGATGATGCAGACGACCGCGCAGACCTTCCGCGCCTCCATTGTGGCGCTGGGACGGCAGGGACTGTTCTTCCTCCCGCTGATTCTGGTGCTGCCGAGCCTGTTCGGTCTGCTCGGTATCGAGCTGGCACAGCCTATCGCCGATGCGATTACTTTTGTGATGACGGTTTTTTTGACCAAGGGACTGCTGAAGAAGTTAAAGACGGAAGGCGAGTGATTCGTGGATAGTGGGTAGTGAATAGACGGTTTGTCGTCAAGCAGCGTTTAGTACGGCACTGATGAAACAGGATTTCGGCAAATGCTGACCTCTTTATTATCTGCGCTGACCATCCGTCTATCCACTATTCACTAATCACTATCCACTTTTTAGGGGGTATTCTTTTGAAGAAGAGCGCATTCAACGAAGCATTGACTCGTACTCTTCCGATTTTTTGCAGTTATTTATTCATCGGTACGGCGTATGGCATTTTAATGACGAGTGCGGGGTATCCGTGGTACATATCGCTGTTCACGAGTGCTGTGCTGTACACAGGCGCGTTCCAGTTCATGCTGGTGTCGCTGTTATCGAGCGGGGCTGGGCTGGGCGTGATTGCGGTGACTGCGCTTTTAATGAACAGCCGGCAGACCTTTTACAGCCTGACTTTTCTGGACGATTTTCGGCGCATGGGACGGCGGATGCCGTACATGGTGTTCAGCATGACGGACGAGACCTACGCGGTGAATTGCAGCCTGCCCGCCGCGATGGGCAATCGAGCCGATGTGATGTTTTACGCTGCGATTTTGAGCTACCTTTACTGGCTCTTGGGGACTTTGGTCGGGGGCGTTTTAGGACAGCTCATCCCGTGGGATTTAGAGGGCATTGATTTTTGCATGACGGCTTTATTCGTCATCATTCTGATTGACCAGTGGGAGCATTCCCGCGACAAAACGCCAATCCTTTTAGGCGGCGGGATTGCGTTCGTCTGTCTTTTAATTTTCGGGGGCAAGAGTTTCATGCTGCCTGCGCTGCTCCTGACTTCTGCGGCGTTATTGCTCAAGCGGAAAGGGGCGGACATTGCATGACGAGCTATGTGTTTCTTGCCATCCTGATTTCCGCTTTATGCACGCTGTTTTTACGCGCACTGCCGTTTCTCTTCTTTGGAAAAAGCCGCGTGATGCCCGCGTGGTTGAACAGGCTGGGCGCGATGCTGCCGTCCGCAATCATGGCTGTGCTTGTCATTTATTGCCTCAAGGACGCGATCTTTGACCCCGTGCAAACCGGCATCCCGCAATTCTTAGGCGTGCCGGCCGTCGTCCTCTCCTACAAATGGAAGCACAACACCTTCCTGAGCATCATCTTGGGGACTGTTGTGGTGATGGTGGCTATACGAATTATTTAATTTTGGGGGAAACCGTTCTTTATGCGATAAAGAACGGTTTCCCCCAAACCCCTTTCCAAGAAAGCGTATACTTAATATTTATTGTTGCAGCGAAAGAGCAGCTTCTAAGTGGTGCAATATTTAAGCTCCACACAGAAACCTCTTTTTCGTTTCAGCCCTACAATGTGAAATAAAGTTTTCTTTTCGGAAGGTACGGAAACTCTTTTCTTTTTCAAAAGAAAAGAGTTTCCGTTTAATCGTTTTCGTTTTATATTATGAAGTAAAGTTTTCTTTTGTGGGGTACGGGGAGCCTTTTCTTTTTCAAAAGAAAAGGCTCCCCGCCTAACCGTCTTATTTCTTTTCTTCTTTGAATACAACCAGTTTTTGCCAGAGAAATTCCAGCACGAAGTTAATGACCATTGTGAGCGCCAAAATGAGGTATTCATTCCAACCCGCTTTTTCGAGTGCATTGCCCCACCAAGTGCTGAGCGGAGTGAAAGGGACATAGAAGAGCAGAGCGAGAGCCATTGCTTTGGGGACATTGACGGCAGACTTGAAGGTAAATTTACGGTTGAAAGTAAAATTCCAAATGATACTCAGCAGCAATGACGGCAAATAGCAATACCAGTAAGTTGGGGATGATGTTTCTTGCGTCTGCTGCCCTGTGATGATTTGCAGCAATGTGAACGACCCGACCTGAATCAGCCCCGCCGAAATGGAAAACAGCGTGAATTTCACCGCTTGCATCAGTGACTCTTTTTTCTCTTCCATGTGAAAACCTCCCTTTTTTCTTTTTGGAGAATTTCTTTTTGGGGAAACCATTCTTTATCGCATAAAGAATGGTTCCCCCGCAAATAATTAAAGCGGCAGTTTACTCGTCCTTTCCCCAGAATATAGCTGTCTTAACCGCTTTATGCCAGCCCTTCAAGAGCTTTTCCCGTTCCGCATCCTCCATGCTCGGCTCGAAGGTATCGTTGATATGCCAGCCCGCTGCCGTTTCCTTGAGGTCGCGGAAAAGACCAACGCCCAGTCCTGCGAGCAGTGCCGCGCCGAGGGCCGTCGTTTCCAGCACAGCAGGACGCTGCACCTCAGTCTGCATGATGTCCGCTTGGAACTGCATCAAAAATCTGTTCGCGCTCGCACCGCCGTCCACGCGCAGGGCGGTGGGCGTTTGCCTGCAGTCGCGGCTCATGGCGGTCAGCAGGTCAGCAGACTGGTAGGCAATGGATTCGAGCGCCGCCCGCACCATATGTTTCCTGCCCGTGCCGCGAGTCAGCCCAACAACCGTGCCGCGGGCGTACATATCCCAATGCGGAGCGCCCAAGCCCGTGAACGCGGGGACAAGGTACACGCCGCCGTTATCGGAGACGGACATGGCGACGGACTCGGTGTCCTTCGCGCTCTCCACCAGTTTCATTTCATCGCGCAGCCACTGCACTGCCGCGCCGCCGATGAACACACTGCCCTCCAGCGCATAGGTCGGCTTGCCGTTCAAGCGCCACGCCATCGTGGTCAGCAGCCCGCTTTCCGACAGCCGAAATTCCTCACCGATATTCATCAGCATGAAGCAGCCCGTGCCGTAGGTATTTTTGACCATGCCCTTTTCAAAGCATGCCTGTCCGAACAGCGCCGCGTGCTGGTCGCCCGCAATGGCGGCAACAGGGATGGCCGCGCCTAAGATGTCCTCGTCCAGATACCCAATCATCTGCGCGGAGTCCAAGACTTTCGGCAGCACAGCGCGGGGAATGTCAAGCAATTTAAGCAGCTCGTCATCCCATTCCTGCGTATGCAGATTAAACAGCATCGTGCGCCCCGCATTGGTCGCATCCGTCACGTGCGGGTGTCCCGCCACCATATGCCAGCACAGGAAGGAATCCACCGTGCCGAAGCACAGCTCGCCCTTTTCGGCGCGGTCGTGCAGATTCAGCGTATCAAGCAGCCACTTGAGCTTTGTGCCAGAAAAATAAGCATCCGGCACAAGCCCCGTCTTTTCACGGATCATGTCCGCGTGACCGTCCTTGACAAGCTGCTCGACAAGGGGCGCAGTTCTCCGGCACTGCCAGACGATGGCGTTATGCACGCACTTTCCCGTTTTCCTATCCCACAAAAGCGTGGTCTCGCGCTGGTTGGTCACGCCGATGGCGGCGATTTCCTTGGGGGCAATCTCGGCCTTGCGCACGGCTGCCCGCAGAGCCTCAATCTGCGTGGACAGAATGTCCGCCGGATCATGCTCCACCCAGCCGGGCTGCGGATAATGCTGCGCAAATTCAAACGCAGCGGAGGCGAGCATCTGCCCCTCCAAATTGAAAATCACGGCGCGTGAGCTGGTTGTTCCCTGATCCAGAGCGACTAAATAACGCTTATTCACAAAATATCTCCTTTCACTATTCTTTTTCAAAAAACGGGCAAAGGCGTTTCACCCTTGCCCGTTTCAACTTTTCAAATACCCTTGGGGGATGCAATCAAACCCCGTGGGGATGAGTGAAGAAGTCGTAACCCCTTCACTTAATTCCGCAGCGGCGGCGTGTACGCCGCGAGGAGCGGTTGGAATACCGCTTCCTCTATCAATTTCTGACCGTAAAATGAGGCATCTTTGATGCCCATTTTACAAGAAATTGATGCCCAAATGAAAGCGCATTTTAATGCGATTTCATTTGAAATTGGAATTTATTCCAATTTAATACCGTACATATAAGAATTGCCCTTGGAGCAGGTGCCGATGACCAAGGTATCCTTATACACAGCCGGAGAGCCTTGAATCTCGCCGCCCAAGTCCAGAGAGGACAGGTACGCGCCGGACTGGGCATCCAGCATATGCAATGTGCCTTCCTTGTCCGCCTGAATGAGCCACGCATCGCCCGCCTCGTTATACACGGCAACGGGAGAGGAAATGGCTTCGGCGTTCAAATGGTACTGCCAAGCGACTTCGCCGGTCTCCTTGTTGAGCGCCACGATGGTGCTGCCGCCCTCATCCACCTTATTGGCGGTGAAGATGACCAAATGGTCAATGGAATTTTCGCCGATGACGGGGCTGGCCTTGAAGCCGCTCTGCTCGGTCTTCTTGTCCTGCTTGCACTTGATTTCAAAGGTCCAATCGATTTCGCCGGTCATGGCGTTGATGCGCCGTGCCGAAACATTCTTCTTCGACCCCAAGCGGGAAGCATTCGTGTTGCCCGTGTAGAGCCAGAGACTGCCCTCATCGTCAAAGTCCAAGGCAATGGCAGCATCGGTATTGTCGCCCATATCAGCCGCCCACACAGTGCTCATGGTGTTGACATCCACGCACCGAAGTGCGCCGTAATTGTCTGCCATGTACACATAATGGTCGTACATCGCAATGCTGCTTTCAATGCTGACCTGAGAATCCTTCGCCTTTTCCGCCTTGCTGCGCAAGTACACGGTGCTGGGGTTGACGGTCAAGGTCGCAGGGTCACTCTCATAGGCAAAGTCCGTGTTCAATTTCACGGTATAGAACAGACCGTTTTCACCGGCAATGACCATCGCATCCGCATTCCAGAGCATCAGCGAAGAGCCGTCAAACGCGCCGTTGCTGCCGTACTGTTTTTGATTGTCTCCCTTGCGCCCGTTGATGAACATGAGCTGCTTGCAGTCAATCAGGTTGTACAAGTAGAAGCCGATGGCACCCGTCTTGCCGCCCGCCATCTTGGACACGCCCTGACCGAAGGAAATCATCGGCTTGCCCGATGTATCCACGGAAACGCTGCCCTTGAGCGGATAACCCACGCTGATGGGGTCACGGGTCTGCTGCCCATCGTTCAAATCAAGGAAGTACACCTTGCCGTCCTGAGCGCTGAAAATGACCTCCTTGAGTGCGGTCACAGCCTTCTTTTCATCGCTGATGTTCATGATTTCACGGACATCACGGCTCCACTTGACGATGGCAGGCTGACCCGTCCAGCCGACACCGTACAAAGTGCCGTCCGCCGTCTTCAGAGAGCCGATTTCACTCTGCCAGAGGATGCTCATCTTGTCCTCGGAAATTTCAGCCGTGCCGAAGGCCGCATTCCGGCGGAAGGAATCGCTGCGGAAGGTCAGCACACCGCCCGCCCAATAGGTGTAATTGTCGGGGTTGACGGCGGTCAATTCAGGCTCGCGCTGATAATCGTTCTGCGCCTTGGCGCCGATAAACACCGTGTCCGTGATTTTGAGACTGCTGTTTTCGCTGCTCGCGGTCAACAGCGGCATCGGGGTCGCCGTCACGACCACTTCAGTGGGCGCAATGGTGGGAGTCGGCACGGCGGTCGGCTCGGCTGTTTCTTCGGCCACGGCTTTCCCGCCGTTTGCCTCGCTCAAAGCCTCCGCATCGTCCGTGATTTCTTCCGTCCAATCGTCAGCGGAAGTATCGTCCGGCGTTAAGCCAGCGCCTTCTTCATCGGTAAATTCATCAACGGCTTCTTCGGCATAATCGTCAGCGGTGTCGTCCGGCGTTAAGCCTGCGCCTTCTTCATCAGTAAATTCATCGACCGCTTCCTCGACATATTCGTCAGCGGTATCGTCCGTATAATCCTCGGTGCTGTCATTCGAGCCGGAAAGCTCCTCGGCCATCGTCTCCGGCGCATCAGTAACGACAGGCGCTGCGGACTGAGAAATGACCGTGCTGCCCATGACAACCAGCGGCGCGGACTCGGAAACAGGCGCATCGGTCACGGGAATCGGCGTTTCCGTTGAGGGAATGGGGGGCTCGGTCGGAATCGCGGTCGGGGTCTCCGTGGGTGCGGGCGTGGCGGTTGCTTCCGTGAAGGAGATAAAAAGGGATTTGTCCGTCGTCACCCATTCATCGCCCTGCTTTAAGGAGGCGAAGACATTGCCCGTGTAAGGTGTGTCAAAAATAACGGTGATTTCCCACACGCGGTTGGTCTCGCCCTCGCCGTTGGTCTTGGACACAGAGCTGACAATCTCGTTCCCGTCCTCATCCATCAGGCGGACATTGTTCACATTCTGGGAGGTGGTCAGGTTAAAGAGGGAGCGTGTGCCGACCGTGCCGTTCAGCGTAGCGGACTTGAACTCATACGCCTGCGCGGGCTGCTCGGTGGGGCTGATCATGCCCTTCACCTGCGTGAACATCCCGTTGATGCCGGACTTTACCTCATTGAGCTTGCCTATAACGCCGGTATTGCCCTCCGGCAGGAGGAAATAAACGCCGATGAGCAGCACCAAAAGGAACAAAACGACAATCAAAATCATCTTGCCGACAGAACGGCGCGGCTCATCGTCCTCATCATCGTAGTCGTCATCCAAATCACGGCGCTGCTCCATGCGGCGCTCGTACTCCTCATCGCGCTGTTCGGGACGAACGTTGCTGCGCGTGACAGAGGCCGCATTCCCGTTGCTCGCAAAGCGCGGACGCGGCTGCTCTTCTTCGCCGCCGGTGCGCGTATAATTGGCAGTGTTCCCGCTGTTTACAGAACGCTGACGCTGCGAATCCTGCGCGGCAGGGGTATAAATGGTGGTATTGCCGTTGCTTACAGAGCGCGGCTGCCCATCCGTATTATACTGCGCGGCGGGCTTGGCAGTCGCTGGCTGGGCATAGGTGCGCGGCTGCTGACGCACGGTCTGCTGATAGCCCGTCTGCGTCATGCGGGTGTATATGCCCGTCTGCTGCGGCTGCTGTAAGGAACGCCGCCGCTGGTCGCTCACATTGTCCTTAGTATAGACCGATGCGCTGCCCTGCGCATCCGGCACATCCCCCATCTGCCCAATGACAGGCTGATACCCATTCTGCGCGGTTGGCTGTGCAGGGCTTGTCTGCGCATTCCCATTCTGTGTGCCGCTCGTTTGTGCAGCGCCGCTCTGAACGCGAACGCCTTGCGAAGCGGACGAAGCATTCCCCTGCGCCACATTCCATGTGCCGGTCTGCGTATTTCCTTGTGCAGTCGTCCAACCGCTATTTGGGTTGGACTGCGTACTATTCTGCGCATTCCCCTGCGCATTGCTTTGCGAATTCTCTGTCTGATAACGGGCGGAACGGCGGTGACGGGTCGGCTGCTGCTCCGGCTGGCTCATATAATCATCGTTCAAAGGGTGTTTCCTCCTTAAAACTACTCGTGCCTTGCATTCATTCCACAATGGGTATAAAAACCCATTTGCTATTATATCAAAAATCCCCGCCTTATACAAGTCATAAAACAAGGCGTAAAAATAGAAAAGGCTGCCCTTTCGGACAGCCTCTTGGAAATTTACAATCATTAAAATAGC
>CAVJHY010000064.1:0-11012 GCA_963649405.1 bacterium | reverse complement strand
CATCTGACACAAAATTCACGATTTATCGCGCTGCCTCATTTGTGCGGTGCTGCCTTAAGACAGCGTCGCTCAAATGTAGTGTAAAATCGAATGTGAATTTTACATCAGAGCAAAACTCAAAAATTAAAAAATCACTAAATTTCAATCGTTTTTTACCAGAAGCGCATGATATGATAGACACATTATATTGTCAAATTAGACAAGAATGCTTAATGCTTTTAAAAAAATTAATAATGCAAATGCGAAACTCTTCAGACGAAAATGGATTAAAAGTGAAGTCTTTCACCCATTAATAAAGATTGCTTTTCTTCTCTATGCAACATACAATCACCTTACGAAGGAGATTATTTCAAATATCGCGCTATGCGAATAAATATCTGTTTCCTTCATTTGCAATTTGTTCATATAAAAAACACGAGCTGTTCAAAAGGCACAGCTCGTGTTTTACTTTATTACTCTTACACAGACGCATTGCATTAGGTAATCGGTGCTGGATTAAAAATGCACAAGTAATTATGCAGATGGAATTTTTCGGCAAAAGGCTTTTCTTCGCCGTTGGCAACATTGATGATTTTTGCAAACAGTTCTTCACCAACCTCACGGATTGTCTTTTCGCCTGTCGCAATGGAGCCAGCACACACATCTATCAAATCCGGCCACTGTTCCTTCATTTCATTTCGGCTGCACACCTTAATAACCGGTGCGGCAGCCAAGCCATACGGCGTTCCTCTGCCTGTCATAAACACCTGAAGACCAATACCGCTGGCAAGCTGACAAGGACCGCATACAATATCACTCGCTGGTGTTGCGGCAAAAATCATGCCATGCTTCGTTGGGCGTTCCGCCGGAGAAAGCACCTCAACAATCGGCGAAGAGCCGGATTTAGCAATGCTGCCCATGGCCTTTTCGACGATGTTGGACAGGCCACCTTTTTTGTTTCCGGGTGTCGGATTTGCGCTTCTGTCCACCTGACCTTCCAACAAATAATGATCATACCAACGCATTTCCTCTGCCAACCGGTCGCGTACATCGGCGCTGATGCAACGTTGAGCAATCAAATGCACACCATCGCGTACTTCTGTAACTTCACTGAAAAGAACAGTTGCGCCAGCCTGCACCAACATATCCGCTGCATACCCGGCAGAAGGATTTGCAGTCACGCCTGAAAACGCATCGCTTCCGCCGCACTGCATACCAACAAGCAGTTGACTCAGTGGTAACTCTTCGCGCCTACGCTGCTCCAATACGGTCAGCTTACGCTCAGCCATTTCCATAATGGCTCGTATGCCGGCTTCAAAGCCCTTATGCTCCTGCAAAACAATGACATTTTCCGGCGTGTTATTTTCAGAGCCAACCAGCATATCCACCGTCAACTTTTCGCAGCCCAAGGCAACCACCATAAGCTGCCCGCCGAAATTCGGATGATGGCACAAATTTTGAAGAGCGCGAATTGGCACCTTGGCCTCCGGCGCATTGATGGCAACGCCGCACCCATAGGCATGGTTGACAGCAACAACATCATCAACATGAGGAAAACGCGGCAGTAGCTCGCGGCGGATGCGTTCAACTGCGACATCCAATACGCCCTGCACACACTGTACAGTCGTCTGGATGCCTAAAATGTTTCTGGTGCCGCCATAGCCACCTTCCGGATTGCGATAGCCCCACCAAGTCTGCACCGGCGCTTTCGGCAGATCTTCATTGATTTTTTCGCCCCACGGCATATTTTCAAGATCCGGCGGTGTAGGCAAGCGAAGCATATGCTCGTTAATCCAAGCACCACACGGGATTGGGTCAATAGCATATCCTAAAATAACGCCGTAACGGATGATAGAACCATCCTTCGGAATATCTTGCAGGGCGATTTTATGGCCTTGCGGGATATCACTCAGGGTCACCACACCGGGCATCAGCTTTGTTCCGCTTTTTATCTCCTGCACGGCAATGGCAACATTGTCTTTGGGGTTGATTTGAATGTAGGTACGCATGGCTTTTCTCCTTTTAAAAAGACCGACTGGCACACACCAGCCGGCCACGAAATCTTATCTTATCTGACAAGGCAGGGCTTTTTATTGTCAAATTTCCAGCCCGGAATCAGATACTGCATACCAATGGCATCATCGCGTGCGCCCAAAGCATGTTCCATGTACAGCTTGTTGCCTTTGAGCACTTGATCCAAATCCACATCAATGCCAAGACCGGGCTTATTCGGCAGGTCAATGCAGCCATCGACAATTTGCAAGGGTTCTTTGGTCAGGCGCTCACGACCTTCCTGCCAAATCCAGTGGGTGTCGATTCCGTTCATTTTCCCCGGAATTGCCGCAGCACACTGGACGACCATGGCCAAGCTGATATCAAAGTGATTGTTGCTGTGGCAGCCCCACATCAAGCCAAAGTCGTTGCAGAGCTGACCGACACGCACAGAGCCATTCATCGTCCAGAAATGCGGGTCAGCCAAGGGAATATCCACGCTCTGCAGGGCGATTGTATGGCACATTTGCCGCCAATCGGTATTAATCATATTGGTGGCAGTCGGCATCATGGTTGCCTTACGGAATTCAGCCATGATCTCACGTCCACTGAAACCAGCTTCCGCGCCTACCGGGTCTTCACAATAGGCCAAGCATTCCTTCAACTCAGGCGCGATTTCCAACGCTTCTTTTAAGCTCCATGCGCCGTTGGGATCAAGGTCTACCCGTGCATTCGGGAAGGCTTTTTTCAAAGCCTGAACAGCCTTGACTTCTTCCTTAGGTGCCAACACACCGCCCTTGAGTTTGAAGTCCTCAAAGCCGTATTTTTCAACAGTAGCTTTCGCCAGTTCAACAATGGCCTCCGGCGTGAGTGCTTCCTCATTGCGCAGACGATACCATGTACAATTGCTCGTTTCCTCGCTCATGTACGGCAAATCCGTCTTTTTTCTGTCGCCGATATAGAACAGATAGCTCAAGAAGCGCACCCGATTGCGCTGGATACCGTCTCCCATCAGTGCAGCAGCGGGGACTTCCAGAAACTTGCCCAACAAGTCCAGCATAGGGGCTTCAATGGCCGTCACAACATGAACGCCCGTGCGTAAATCAAATGTCTGCAAGCCGCGCACATCGTCCTGAATGTTGCTGTTCAGCCATTCTCGCACCTTATTGAGCGTTGCCTTATAGTTGGCAATCGATGTACCCAGCACCAAGTCCTTCACAGCTTCCAAGGCGCGAGTAATTTTTTGTCCGCCGGGGACTTCGCCAACACCGAGGTTACCCGTGCTGTCCTTCAGCACCACAATATTGCGGGTAAAGAAGGGAGCATGCGCGCCGGAGAGATTCAATTCCATGCTGTCATGCCCCGCAACGGGGTAGACATCCATAGAGACAATCTTCGGAATCATTCGTGGCTTCCTCCTTCAAACATCAATGATGCAGAGTTTCCCCTGTGAGCTTCTGATAGTATTTGAGGAGGGCGCTGTGGTCGCAACTGCCGTCGCCATCATGATGCAGAACTTTCATCATTTCCAGCACCTGCTGCGTCAGCGGAATCGGAGCATCCACATTTTTGGCGGCGTCCACAACATTATTCAAATCCTTGATGTGCAAATCGATGCGGAAACCGGGCTGGAAATTCTGATCCATCATCATAGGCGCTTTTGCGTTCATAACGGTCGAGCCGGCCAAGCCGCCGCGAATGGCTTCAAAAATTTTCTGAGGCTCAACGCCGCACATCTGACCCATTTGCATTGCCTCGGCCAGAGCAGCAATGTTCACAGCCACGATGGTCTGGTTGCACAGTTTGGTCACATTGCCCGCGCCCACATCGCCGCACAGCACAACGCTGGAACCCATCGCTTCCAAAACCGGCTTATACTTATTGAAAATTTCTTCTTTGCCGCCGACCATGAAGGACAGCGTGCCGTCAATCGCCTTCGGCTGACCGCCGGACACAGGCGCATCCAGCATATCAATGCCGCGTTTTGCCAGTTCCGCAGCGATTTCGCGAGAAGCAACGGGATTCAGGGATGTGCAATCGATGAACACAGCGCTGGTCGGCATTTTTTCAGCCAGCTTGTCTTTTTCCAGCATAACGGACTTCACATGGGGGCTGTTGGGCAGCATCGTCATCACGATGTCCACGCCTTCAACGGTTTCAGAGGCAGACGCGCAGGGAGTAGCACCGACGGCAGCTACTTCATCAACAGCAGCCTTGTTAAAGTCAAACACGCGCAGTTCATGACCTGCCTTCAGCAGATTCTTTGCCATAGGCTTGCCCATGATTCCCAGACCGATAAATGCGATTTTCATTGTAAACTCCTCCTCAAATTAAAATAGTTGAATAAGCCAAGTGATAAAAGGAACCGTTACCACACTAAGAAGCGTGGAAACGCTCACGCAGGCGGAGGCAAATACATAGTCTCCACCGTAGCGCTCAGACATAGCCGCTGTGTTCGAAGCCGCCGGCATTGCCAGCAGAATGACGCAGACATTAACAGTCAAATCGTCTACACCCAGCAGCTTCAGCGGGATGGCGAACAGCAGCGGGAAAATCAGAAGGCGAAGCGCACTGACCAGCAGCACGGATTTGTCCAGCAGCATCCGTACATCCATGTGCGCCAGCGTTGCGCCAATCAAAATCATGGACAGTGGCGCTGTCATACTGCCCAAATTGCTGATAGCCGTTCCGAAAACGCCCGGTATCTGCCAGTTGGTCAGCATGAGGATCACGCCGATGTACACAGCCACCACCATCGGATTCAGCAGGACATTCTTGACCCAACTGCCCTTTTCGGGCTTGACAAACATACCCAAACCAACAGTCCATTGCAGAATACGCGGCGGAATCAGGTACATGCTGGTGTAAAATACGCCTTCTGCACCGAACACAAGGCTGATGATGGGCAGCCCTGCATTGCCTGAATTAGAAAACATCGAAGCATACATCAGTACCTTGCGCTTGTTTTCAGGCTCGTTTCGCCAGAAGAAAAGACCAAGACAGCCGGTTACCACACAGCCAACCAGGGCGATGAACATAACAAGAAATGAAGACTTAATTTCGTCCATCGTCGTTGGCTTGTTAAAGGCAGCCAGCACCATCATGGGCATAGCCACATCCATGAGCAGCCGCACCAGCACACCACGATTGTCCTCACGGAGAATGTTGATTTTGCTGATGACGAACCCGCAGATCATGTAGAGAAACAGCAATAGCTGCGTATCTATCATGCGGGTGACAAGGTCGCTCACAGAAGCCCCATCTCGGAAAGCACCCTGCGGAGCTTTTCTCTTTGTTCTTCCGAAAGAGGCTGAATGGGCTTCACACAATCGCCGCAGTCATGACCAATCATCTTCAGCGCTTCCTTCAGAACAACGGGGAAGGTGCCCATGTTGGTGGCAATACGCAGAGAGGAGAAGGTGAACTGGGCTTCCAATGCTCCTTCGCGATCACCGGCCATGAACTTGTCATAGATGTCTGCCGCAATGCGAGGAGCAACATTGGCGCAGCTTGCGATTGCACCAGTCGCGCCGTAGCAAAGCGCCGCAAAAATCAGCGTATCGCGTCCCATCATGACATGGAAGTTCTTTGCGCCGCGGGTTAGACGGAGGTACTCTTCAGTATTCGTCATGTCGCCTGTTGAATCCTTCACACCGACGATATTGTCAATCTCCGCGAGCTTGGCAACTGTGGCAGGCTCGACAGTCACATTCGTCTTGGGCTTGTTATTGTAGATGATAATCGGCAGGCTGGTCTCTGAAGCGATTTCTTTGTAGTATTCATAGACCTCATGCTGCGTTTGACTGATGAACATCGGAGTCAACACGCTTAAAGCATCAATGCCGCCAACCTTTTCAACCATCTTGGCAAGCCGTACAGCACCTGCCGTGGTGATGTGATTTGCACCTGCATAGATGTCCATGCGACCATGCACGGCATCCTTTGTGATTTCCAGCAGTTCTTTGTAGAAGCCCTCATCGAAGGCATAGAATTCGCCGGTTGTTCCGAAGGGGAAAACGCCGTGAATGCCATTATTTGCCAGATAGTCGATAAGACCGCGATAAGCCTTTTCGTTCAGTTTTCCATCCTCTGTGATGGGAGTAACGACGGGGACAACGATACCTTTGGGCGTGAAGCTCATTTTGCTTCTCTCCTTTCTTCATTCAGCCACGGGGTCGCGAGCGCGTCTTCATGGTCAAATAGGAGATTTTGCGGCTCGTCGATGGCTGTTAAGCCGGAATATTTTCCGGCGCATACATCTTCGTAATAGGCTTCGGACAGCATAATCTGTCCAATGTGCAGACTGTTTTGAATGCGGATGAGCTTGGGATTCGCGTAATCAATGCGGTTCGCCGTTCGGATACAGAACTGCATGACCTCTTTGTCCGTGCTGAGGACGCAGGGCACCATGGCAGAACGAATGACTGTGCTGGTGATGCAGTTGGTGTACATAGCATCCGCATCAATCTCGTCGAAAATGCGTTTTGTGATGGCGCTTGCCAGGCCGACACCCAGTGAATTGCCATGGCTTTCCTTCGTCAGGTTTAGAAAACCCGTGCGCTGCACTTGCACACCGCCGGTGGCGTAAGGCGTTGAGAATGTGCCGGTGATGTTGGGGTCAACGCCTGTGCCGCTGAAATTTTTCCCGATGTAATCGACAATCAGGGCATCGCCTGCTCCCACAAGGATGGAAGGCATATTCTGAAAGGCGATTTTCAGCAGCTCCGGCTCACGCTCCAAAATGCGTTCCGCAGGAATGGCTTCAAACATCATTGTTTGGTCATAGGCGTTTTCAAGGCAGGGAATGGCGAACAGGATTTTGCCCGTTGACAGTGTCACCTTGGCCATTGTCGGGATGTTGCGGGCAATGATGTCCATGCCATCGGAATGCACCTGCTCTGCGCCCTTTTGCTTGCCAAGCCCCACGGTCATCATTTTGCAAGGACCGCTTTCAATCGGCCCCCTGAACGCATTGTGCGGCTTTAAGCGGCAAGATAGGATTACGCCGTCCGATTCGTAGGCATTTTTATCCATGTAGACAGGCTTACCAAGTTCGGAATAGCCCAGCAGGACGGTTTCCATACTGGAAAGAATGGGACAGCCCATTTTTTCCTCGGTGATGCTGTAGCCTGCCAGCAGCTCCTTTTGTCCTTCGGCAGTTGCTCCGCCGTGACTGCCCATCGCCGGAATGATGAAGGGCTTTGCGCCGCGTGATTTGACAAAGGCGACAACGCTTCTGGTAATTTCATCCACATTGCGGATACCGCGACTGCCTGCTGTAATGGCAATGCGCATATCGGGCTTGATTCTTTGTGCCATACCAGAACGATTGATTTCATCGAAAATTGCCTTTTCGATGTCTTCCCGTTCAATGTGCGCATCGGGGAATTTCTGCGCCGCATGAAACATACGGGGAATCGGCACATCACGCAAGAGACGCGATACCGTGCCATCGTTTCTGATCTTCATTTCTGATTGCTCCTTATTTCGCTTCTCGATAAAAGCTGGAGTCAATATCCATTTGCGAACGGTATTTTGCAACAGTGCGGCGGGAAACCTGCACACCTTGCTCTAAAAGCGCTTCCGCGAGTTCTCTGTCGCTGACCTTGCCTCTTTCTGCACACAGCGCACGAATCATTTCCTTGACATGTTCGGGGCTTTCGCCGCCCGTCAGCTTGCGCTGGAAGAAATAATTCAGCGGGAAGGTGCCTCTGCTGCAATACAGGTACTTATCTTGAATAGCACGGTAAACGGTTGTCTCGTGCATTCCGATTTCCTCGGCAATTTCATCAATGCGCAGCGGAACGAGGCTATATTGTCCTAAAAAGAAGGCTTCCTGCTCCCTGACAATCACTCGCGCCACCTTTTCCATGGTACTTTGCCGCATCTCAATGGCGCGGATGAGCTGGTTGGCAGAAGAGACCATTTTTTTCGCATATGTCCGTTCGTCATCGGTCAGCATACCCGCCAAACGGTTGAAGCTGGCATCCTGCCGGAAAGTAGGATAGTAATCGTTGTGGAACAGAAGCGTCAGCTTGCCGTCTGCATCCTTTTCCACGGAAAATTCCGGCATGATGTAGCGCACTTCCTGCGTATCGAGCGAGCAAGGCGTGGGGTTTAAGGTGCGGATGACCTCCACGCAGCGGCGAATCTTGGCAACGGAAGTGCCGGTCTCGGAAGCGATTTTTTTGTAATTGCCTTTGCCGATTTCCGGCAGATAGTGCTTCACCAGCTCTTCGCAGAAGGCATCTGTCTGCTGACGTTCTTTCAACTGCAAAAGGAGACACTCTTCCAGCGACCGTGCGCCGATGCCCGCAGGTTCTAAAGACTGGATGACCTTCAGCGCGGCCTTGGCTGTCTCCAAAGATACCCGTGTTTCCCGTGCAAAATCCTCTAAGCTCTGCGTAAAATAGCCCTTTGCTGAAAGGCCCATCAGCATTTGTCGGGCGGCAAATGCTGTTTGCTTGTCCAGATTGCAAAACCGAAGCTGTTCCTCTAACTCATCCAAAGCACTCACCGGCGCTGCTGCCAGCTCCATGCCCGTGCTTTCTCCCCTGCCGCCCCGAAAATAGGTTTTAACATGCATGGCATAGTCCTGTGCGGACTTCTGCGGCGGCACATATTCCAAGGCAGGGTTGTCCGTCATCGCTTTGAGCATATAGTCACTCAGGCCATCCAAATCCATTGACAATAGGTGGATGACCGTTTGCAGACTTTGGGACAATTTTAGAGTTTGCCTTAGTTCCAGCCTGGTTTCAGGCATACAATCCCTTCATTTCTGAAATGCTCTTGCCGCGCCTACCGAAAAAGCAAGCGCGGCAAGATTTTCATGGTCACTGAGCGGCCTTTTGTGCTGCCTTCTGTGCCTTGTGCTTCAAGCGCATCGGCTTGGTCGCATAGGCGATGATGACCAGCGCGGCGATGATTAAGAACGCAAGGCTGATGGGGGAAGTCAGGAACGCAGAGAAGCTGCCACTGCTGCGGATCATACCGCGGCGATAGTTGACCTCGGCCAGCGGTCCTAAGATGAAGCCAAGGATAAAGGGCGTGGTCGGTACACCGAATTTCTTAAACGCAAAGCCGCAGGCACCGAACAGCAAGCAGGCGATAACCTGGCTCATGTTGTTCTTGAGGGCGTAAGCGCCGATGACGCAAAGCACGAACACGCAGGGAAGCAGAATGTACTTCGGTATGTTCAGGAGCTTGACGAAGATGCGCAGACCGAAGAATTCCATGACCAGCATAATAACCGAGCAAACGAGCATGGCGGCGAAGATGCCGTACACGAAGTCAGCCTGATTCTGGAACAGCAGCGGTCCGGGTGTGAGACCATGCAGAGTGAGAGCGCCCAGCAGCATGGCGGTGGTGGTATCGCCGGGGATACCCAGCGTCAGAAGAGGCACCATGGCGCCGCCGATGGTGGCGTTATTGGCAGTTTCGGAAGCGACAACACCATCGATGCGGCCTGTGCCGAATTCTTCGGGGTGCTTGTCATAGTTCTTGGCTACGGTGTACGCCAGCACATTGCTGGTGCCGCCGCCGATGCCGGGCAGAATGCCGATGCCCATGCCGATTAAAGCAGAGCGCAGGGCGTTCCACCACTGGCCTTTAAATTCCTTCATGGAGAAGCCGAAGCCCTTGATGCCCTTCATGCTGGGCTGGGCAATCATTTCTTCCTTGCTGATGCGGCTGGTTTCGGCAGCGGAGATGATTTCGCCAACGGCGAAAAGACCAACCATCACGGCGAGCATATCAAAGCCGCCCTGAAGCGCGGAAGAACCGAAGGTGAAGCGGGGCGAACCTTCGATGGTATCATGACCAACTGTAGAGAACATGAAGCCGAGGACACCGGCGATGATACCTTTGACCATGTTGCCGCTGGACAGCGTCGCGATCATGGTGAGGGAGAAGATAGCGATGGAGAAAAATTCGTAGGCACCGAAGTTGATGGCAACCTTGGCAATCTGCGGAGCGAGGAACATGAGCAGGAAGGTGGAAAATATCGTGCCCAGGAAGCTGAACACAACGCCGATACCCAGTGCCTTGGCAGCCTGACCTTTCTTGGCCAGCGGGTGGCCGTCAAAGCAGGTCGCCACGCTGGAAGGCGTGCCGGGGATGTGCAGCAGGATGGCGGAAATCAGACCGCCGGAAATACCGCCAATGAACAGCGCCATGAGCAGGGTCATGGAGTTTGAGTCGGACATGCCATAGGTAATAGGCAGACACAGGGCGACAGCCATTGTCGCGGACAGACCGGGCAGAGCACCGAACACGATGCCGACAGCCACACCGGCAATCATCAGGAAGATGCCGATTGGCGTCAGCACGGTAGCGAAGCCGCCGAAAATCAATTGCATGGTTGACATGAGGACAAGCTCCTTTCAAATAATCTGGTATGAATTAGAAGCCGAGCAAGCTCTCGATGATTCCGCGGGGAAGCATCTGAGTCAGCAGGATGCGGAAGGCAACGAACGCAATCATGGAGAACCCCACGGCGATGATGGCAAACAGAAGGTAGTTACGCTTTTCCTTGGGGGCAAGGACAACCATCTGCAGGAACAGATAAATCATCGTGGAGAGGCAGAAGCCAAGCTCCGGCAAAATGATGGTGTAGAGGATGATGACCGCGAAGGTCAGCGCAACGGCGGCAACATCCGTTTTTTCGGCTTTCGCCGTTTCCTTGTGTTCCTTCATCTTTTTAATGCCGCCAATAATCAACAGCACAGAAAGGAAGGCGAGCAGTATGCCGAGCATCGTCGGCACGATTTGAGCGTTGGCATACGAAGGTGTCAACTTGGGGCGGACTTTGATCTGCTGGGTGTAGTACAGGTAGAACGCACTGAAAGCCAGTGTAAAACAGCCCAATATCAGATCACGACATTTTTTGAATGACATATGGCTACTCCTCCAATTCTTGGAATATTTACAAATTATATTATGCAAAATTCGTGCCAAATTGTCGAGAAAAATATTTAAAATTTAAGAAAAATTATTTTTTTAGATTCCTTCATTTTAAATATAGACCTCAGGCTATATTAGCC
>CAVJHY010000063.1:0-11037 GCA_963649405.1 bacterium | reverse complement strand
TTTTTTCTTGGTTACAGGGCGATTTAGGAGTTGATAAATCTGAAGTTACTTGGTATAATAAAAAAGCGATTCCAGCCATTGGAGAGTGAGAAAATGAGAATTGCGATGATTGGCCACAAGCGGGTACCATCAAGAAGCGGGGGAGTCGAGGTTGTCGTTACAGAGCTGTCCAAAAGAATGGCTCAGTGGGGTCATTCGCTGATGATTTATAACCGCTATTACGGCGGGGATCAGCTCAGCGAGTGGGAGGACTGCAAGGTCACGGAGATTCCGACACCATCATGGGAGAAAAAGTCCAGTGCGCTTTCCTACACCATTCGGGCGACACAAAAGGCGTGCCGCCAGAATTATGATGTGCTGCATTTCCACGCGGAAGGCACCTGCGCGATGATTCCACTGGCGAAGCTGCATCACAAGGCGTGTGTCGCCACCATCCACGGGCTGGACTGGAAGCGTTCTAAGTGGGGGCGTTATGCGTCCTTGTATATCCGCTTTGGCGAGCTGATGGCCGCCAAGTATGCTGACCGCATCATTGTTCTGTCCAAGGGCGTTCAGGAATACTTCCTTGAAAAATATCACCGCAAGACAACGCTGATTCCAAACGGCATCACCCGTCTGCCGTACTGTGCGCCGGATTTGATTGACAAGCAGTTCGGTCTAAAGAAAGATGGCTACATCCTCTTTCTGGCGCGAATCACGCCGGAAAAAGGGCTCCATTATTTGATTGACGCTTATTTGCAGATTGACACGGACATTCCGCTGGTCATTGCGGGCGATATTTCGGACGGGAATGCCTATGTTAAGAATGTTCAAAAGATGGCGAAGGATACCCCGAAAATCATCTTCACAGGCTTTGTGCAGGGTGAGTTGCTGGAAGAGCTGTACTCCAACTGTCGGCTGTATGTGTTGCCCAGCGAGATTGAGGGCATGCCGATGAGCTTGCTGGAGGCCATGAGCTTTAGAGCGCCCTGCCTCGTCAGCGACATTCCCGAAAACAGGGATGTTGTTCCCGGCTATCCGACACTTTTCCACAGCAAGGACACGGCGGATTTGAAAATTCAGCTTGAACGCTTGCTCTCCGAGCCGGTGAAACGCTTTACCGAGGAGGAGGTCAGCGAAATGCTGAAGGATTATGATTGGGACAACATTGCAAGACTGACGCTCAAAGAATATATAGCCGCAAGGCATGTATAATATACATATCCCATAGACCGACATCAAAATGATAGGGTGAAAAAGATGGACGAGCAGCAAAAGAACCGCCGAATCAATGATGAAACGCTGAAGCATGTCAGTCAGGCTATCAGCGGCATCGAAGGTGAATGGTCAAAGGTCACACACAGAAAGGACAGGGACAACCTGAATAAAGTCATTGACTTTGCGCAGGTGCTTTTGTCCTATCATACAGACGACTCGATACTGCACTTTGAGCAGGTGATTACTTACACCAAGGTGCTGCTGATTTATTACAACCGCCTGTACCCCGAAAATGCGGTTTCTAAGGACAAGTTTGAAGCAATTCTGCTGGGTGCCGGTCTGCATGACATCGGCAAAATTTCCATTGCTGATAAGATTTTGAACAGAAAAGGCGCTTTGACGGACGAGGAATACGAAAAAATCAAGCAGCACACCACGAATGGCGCCAGCATCATCCAGAGCATGGCTGAAATTTACAAGCTGGGCGAGGCCGGACAGATTATGGAAAACATCTGCCGTTATCACCATGAACGCTATGACGGCAGCGGCTATCCCGAAGGCTTGCAGGGTGATGCCATTCCGTTCTCCGCGCAGATTGTGTCTGTTGCCGAAGTGTATTCCGCGCTGACCGAGGAAAACTACCGCGCTGCCATGACGCATGAACAGGCGATTGCGGAAATCACCTCCGGCCGCTGCGGGGCGTTCAATCCCATCATGATTGAGTGCCTCTTGGCTGCCGAAAAGGATTTGGCAAATGCCCTGTGCGTGAAGGACGACGGGGCGCGTCTGGCCATTCTTCAGCGCATGGACATCACCCGCCGCTCCAAATATTGGAAGTGCAAGCGCGCAATGGACATTGTGTTTTCTGCGCTGGTGTTGACGGTGCTGTCGCCCCTGTTCCTGCTCATTATGCTGGTCATCGTGATTGATGATCCGTCCGCGGGACCGTTCTACAAGCAAGTTCGTCTTGGCAGACATCGCAAGGAATTTTATATGTACAAGTTCCGCACCATGTGCAAGAATGCGGACAAGATGCAGGACGAGCTGATGGCGCTGAACGAAAAAAGTGGTCCTGTGTTCAAGATTGCCAAAGACCCGCGCATCACAAGGATCGGGCGGCTTTTGCGCAAGACCAGTCTGGACGAGCTGCCGCAGTTTTTGAATGTCTTAAAGGGCGATATGTCAATTGTCGGGCCGCGTCCGCCACTGCCCAACGAGGTGGCGAACTATTCCCGCTATCATGAAATTCGTCTGAGCGTTACACCCGGTATCACCTGCACATGGCAGATCCAGCCCAAGCGCGACAGCATCGAGTTTGAAACATGGATGGATATGGACACCAGCTATATTGCGGCACGTTCCATCCTGCTGGATATCAAGATTATCTTAAAGACTATTCCTTCCATGCTGGGCAAGCATGGGAGCTAAAAAAGCTGTTAGCGGTTAGCCGTTAGGGAAAAATGGCGGCGCGTTCCTATCATGATGAAAAGGTGGGGAACATGATGAAGGTTTTGATGGTGAACAAGTTTCTGTATCCAAAGGGTGGGTCGGAGACCTATATTTTCTCCTTGGGCAAGCTCCTTGAAGAACATGGTCATGAGGTGCAGTTTTTCGGTCTCAAGGATGAAAGAAACACGGTCGGCAATCGTGTAAATTCTTTGGTGGACAGCATGGAATTTGCCGACGGCATCAAGAAAAATCTGAAAGCCCCTTTTCGCATCATCTATAACGGCAAGGCACGGAAGGATATTCGGCTTGTGCTGGACGATTTTCAGCCGGATGTCGTGCATATCAACAACATCGAATTTCATTTAACACCGTCCATTTTGTTGGAAATTGACAAGTGGCGGAAAGAAAGTGAAAAGAAATGCCGCATCGTGTATACCACACACGATTATCAGCTTGTCTGTCCAAACCATACGATGATTGGAGCTGACCAAAAGCCCTGCGAAAAGTGCTTGGACGGGCATTATACACACTGCATTCAGACCAAGTGCCTCAAAAATTCAACATTGAAGAGTGCGCTCGGCGCGGCTGATGCTTTTTACTGGAAGCACAAAAATGTGTATCGGTTGGTCGATACATTCATCTGTTGCAGCCGCTTTTTGAAGGAAAAGCTGGACACACAGCCCCAGTACCGAGGAAAAACCGTGGTGCTGCACAACTTTGACTTTGTGCCGAGGCTGAACGGCATTGAGAAGAAAAACTATATCCTTTATTTCGGGCGGATGGATGCCATCAAGGGTGTGGACACCCTCATCGAAGCCGCCAAGCGGATGCCGGAAAAGAAATTTGTGTTCGCCGGCGAAGGACCGTCCGCAGAAAAGACAAAAAGCACCCCCAACATTCGCTATGTCGGTTTTCAAAGCGGAGAAGTGCTGTATCGGCTGATTGCAGAGGCAAAATTAACCGTTTGCCCGTCCGAATGGTATGAAAACTGCCCGTTTTCGGTTATCGAGGCCATTTCTCTGGGAACACCCGTGGCGGGCGCTCGCATCGGCGGTATTCCCGAACTCATCACGGAAGGAAAAACAGGGGAGCTGTTTGAGGCCGGAGATGTGGACGATATGGTGCGCACCATCGAAAAAATCAGCGATGCTTCTGAAAAGTACAGCGCAAGCTGTTCAGATGCTGATTTTGAAACCGCAGAAAGCTATTACAATCAGCTCATGAAGATATACGGCGCATAAATGCTGCTGCATGAAGGAGGTCATCCGCATGAAAAAAGGGGATGTGATTTCCGCTGTCATTCTGCTTGTCAGTTCGGCACTGCTGCTGGCTTTGGCGCCTGACAAGCTGACCATGATTGTCATTGCCGTCATGGGCGTATTGATGCTGCTCGGATATTTTGCCTCGGTGCTGCCCAGTTCGCATTACAGCGCGGGCTTTCGCCATGCGTCTAAGCTGATTGACGAAAAGCGCCGCATTCAGTCGCAGAATATGTGGATTACCATTGCCCGCACGGATGCCCTGTTCATGAATGAAACGCTGGACAGGATGTTCAACGATTATAAAGAAAAAATTAAGCGCAGGGCGCAGGAATCGTCCCGCTCACTCTATGATTTGAGCGATGTAATTAATGAACAGGCGCTGGAGGTCAAAACATGGCAGCGTGTGACTTCGCAAATTCCGAATACCCTGACCGCCTTGGGCATTTTGGGCACATTCATCGGCCTCATTGACGGTATTTCGGACATTCGTTTCAGCTCCGTGGATGTGGCAGTTGTCAGCATTCAATCCCTGCTGGCGGGCATCAGCACGGCGTTCTATACCTCCGTCGGCGGCGTTGTTTTGTCCATTATTTATACCATTGTGTCCAGAATTATGTGGAGCCTGATGCTGCAAAACATGGACACTTTCTATCACGATTATCATATGTATGTCAGCGATCCAGCTGAAGTGCGCGATAAGCTGGTGCGCAATGCGAATGCGCGGGAAATCTTGAGGGATTTGAACGAGCTTGTTTCCATGCACCGCGTAGAGGACAGCCAAGATGAATAAAAACAAACGGCCTTTTGTGTTGGATGATGTTGACTATTGGAAGTCAATGGTCGATATGATCATTGGGCTGTTATTGGTGATTCTTCTTGTGATGTCGTTGATGGTGCTGGGGCTGCTGGACAAAAAGGATGGAGAAACGGAATACACGGAGGTTGAGCCTTCGCCCACCGCAACCTTGACCCCAAGTCCTTCGCCCACACCGACACCCACACCATCGCCAACGCCCTATGAGGTATGGGGCGGTGGCGGCTCAGGCTATACGCCTACGCCGTCCTCAACCCCTTCACCAACATCGACGGCGACACCAAAGGTCTATGATTATGATAAGTCCGCCGTGCGAGTGATGGTCTACGACAGCGAAAGTGAACAGCTTTTGACGGAAAAAAGCGCATCCTTTAACCTGTATCAAAATGATAAAAAATTAACATTATATATCCGCTATCCGGAGGTCAAGGGCTATTCTACCTTCTCTACAAACGACAGAGGTAGCTTTTTCCTACCAGAAAAATTGGTACCGGATGCCTATACCTTAAAGAGCGTCTTATTGCTTGATGACTACGACTTGCCGGACAGTATTGAATTTGCGTTAGAAGGCGACCATGATTGGGATGACCCCTTCATCGTCCGTGTGGATGCCGTTCCCTGCCGGAATGTGATTCATTTGACCGTGTTGGATGCCGAAACGGGAGAGCCTGTTTCCGGCGGGCAGTACCTTGTGACCGCCGATGAAACCATCGTGGGCGGTGACGGCACAATTCGATATGCGTTTGATGAAACGGCAGACACCTTATACGGCGCTGAGGACGGCACGGCGGAAAGTGCGGAGCTGTATTTGGGCGCTTACCGCGTATCGCAGCGAGAGCCGGCCTTCGGCTATGCCGATACGGGTGAAAGCGTCAGCGTGACCCTTGTACGCCGTCAGAGCCTGACTGACACAACAGAAGTGCAGATGAAGGTCAGCCGTACCAAGGTCGTTTTGACTGTGCGGGACGGAGCGGCATATACAAGGCTGCAGGGCGTTAAATTCCTTGTCAGGAGCAGTTCTGGCTTAACCGAATGCGTCACGGATGCGAACGGCGAAATTACCCTCATCAACCTTGAAAAGAACGCTGAATATTCCGTAACGCAGACGGAGAGCTATTTGGATTATCAGTATAATCCTTCGCCTATCACCTTCACCGTGGACGAGAAGGGCTTAATTGACGGAAAAGCATCGCTTAACCTTTCGCTCACGGAGAACAGAACGATTTGCACCTTCGCCCTGCGAGGCAAGCTGCTGCCGATTGTCGCCTCGGGACAAAATATGCAGCTCATCAATGCGGAGGGCAAAAACATCAAAGAATGGACATCCTCGGCGGAAGCGGAGACCATCAGCGGGATTCAGCCAGGAACATACACGCTCAATGTGTCCGGCAAGACGACAGAAATCATCGTCGAAAACACCTCGGATACACAGGCGTTTGAGCTTCGTGAATGGCAGACATTGGAATTTGCCGCACTCGGCGGCGTGGGTCTTGTTGTGATTGCACTGTTTATCATGGTGCTGATTCTTCGCAAAAGGAAGCGCGGATAAAGGGAGGAAAATTCGGATATGAGCCAGATTTTTCGGCTGAAGGACATATTCTACGGCATCCGAAAGCATCTGTCGGTCATTGTCGGCATGACCCTAGGTGGCCTCATCATCGGCATCATGCTGTTCGTTTTGCAGTCCTATTCCTCCTCCAACACAGTCAGCTATCAGGTGTTTGCCTCCTTTTCAGTGTCAACGAGCAATTATGCGGGCGTTTTCACCAATGGGACGGATTCGCCGAACTTGGGAGATTTCCAGCTTGCGGATGAGCTGATTCCCGCCGTGGCATACATTTGCAGAAGTCAGAAGGTCTGTGAGGAGGCCATCAAGCGCACGGGGTTACTCGGTATCCAGACAAAATCCGTGCAGAACGCCCTGTCCCTTTCTCAGCAGGGGGATACCTCCGTGGTCGAAATTACCCTGCGCTGGGGCGATAAAGAGGAGGGCGAGCTGCTTCTTCAGACAATCTTGGAGGTCCTGCCGAGTGCCGTCCAAGAGGTTTTGAAGGTCGGCGAAATTCAGATGATTGAGCCGCCGATTACCACCGACATCACCGTCACCGTGAAAAAGTCCATCATCGTGATGCTGACGGGCGTTGGCTTCCTAATTGGATTGCTTTACTGCTTCTCCCAGCTCTATCTCCATCCGACCTTGATTGAAATTAAGGATGTCAACGAGCTGTTCGGTATCAACCTGTTGTCCGACATTCCTGAAGAGCCGGATTTTCCGACTTATTTAAATGAAAATTTGATTACAAACCGCGATGATCTGCCCATCGGCTTCAAGGAAAGCTATACGGCGCTGGCGCATATCACCCTGCACCAAATGGAGGAGGATCATTTCTGTCTCTTTGTGACTTCTGCCGCCCGTGGAGAGGGCAAGACAACGGTCGTTTCCAATTTGGGATTGGCTTTGGCTGCGCTGGACAAGCGCGTTTTGCTGATTGACTTTGATTTGTCCTCGCCCGCTTTAGGCGGTTGCTTCTTGGATGAAATCGACGATATGCACACGGTCAATGCGGTGTATTTCGACGAGGCATCCGCACGGGAAGCTATCATTAAAATCAATGAAAACCTTGATATTTTGCCTGCCAAGCTGGATAAGCGGCACATGGGCATCAACCGCTTTGCCAAAAAGTTAGTGGCGCAGATGCAGGAAGAATACGACATCGTTCTGCTGGACACTGAGCCTGTCGGCGAAAGCTCCGAAATGCTCTATTTTTCCAGTGTTTCCGATTCGGCGCTCTTTGTTATTCGCTATGACTACACACCCTGCGACCAGATTGAAAGCAGCGTGGAAAGGCTGCAAAAGACGAACACGACCATTCATGGCGCTGTGGTCAACCGTGTCGCCCGCTTGGGGCTTGGGCGCACCGGCGGTAAGGATAATGACAAGAAGGATGGCAGTGTGAAGGAGCTTTTTGTCAAAATAAAGGGCGAAAAACCGAAGAAAGAAACGGAAAACGCCGGTGCGAAGAGCAAACGCGGTGGACAGGCATATTTGAAAGTGACAAGCCAAGCATCGGAGACTTTGGTGCAGGAAGATGACGACAGCGACCTGAAAGACGATGATTTGCTCAACCAGATTCTGAGCCAGATGGAGCATGGAGCAAGCGCTGTGCCAAGCAAGCGCCGCGACCAATCCATGCTACATGATGATGAATTTGAGGATGAGGAAGACCCTGCGCCTATCGAAACAAAACCGCCGGAGACCAAGAAAAAGACCAAGGAAAAAGGAAAGAACAAAGACAAGAGCAAGAAAGCGGATAATATGATGATAAAGAAAAATGAAGAGCCGATTTCCTTACCTGATGACGATTGGGACGGCGAAGAGCCGATGGTCACTTGTCTTACAAGCGATGATTTGGACGGAGACGATTTTTAAGACGGAGGAATGAACAGCGTGAAGCATGGTAAGGGCGGATTTTTGATTTTGCTGTGCATCATTTGGATTGCGGTGATTTTAGGGCTGGCCGCGCAGGGCGGAGAAGACTCGCATTCCCTGAGCTACAATGTCACATGGTTGATCGGCAGCATTCTGCATCCTGATTTCAGCTCGTGGAGCCTGAGTGTGCAGACGGATTGGGTCAGCGGCATTGAATCGCTGATTCGTAAGCTCGCACACTTTTCCGAATTTGCCCTGCTTGGCGCGCTGGCGTTCTTTTCACTGCACGAAATTCTGAAAAACAGGAAGGGACGAAAGCCCTATCAGCCCGTCAAAAGCGCTTTTTTAGCCTTCTATCTTTGTGCGGCCATTGCTATGCTCAGTGAGATGCTGCAAATTTATGCCGACAACCGTACCGCAAGCACCTTGGATGTCCTCTTGGACTGCTTCGGTGTCATCTGCGGTATTATGGTGAGTTATGTCTGGGTCAAGCATCACGGGAGCGCCAAATCAGCCGAAGAAGCGCCCGTTTCGCATCGGCGGAAAGGATAAACAATGAGTGTTCTAAAGGATATATTGGCTCAGCTTTTGAGCCACAAGAAGCTCCTATTCGCGGGCGGCGCTGTGCTGGCGTTCGCCATTGCGTTCATTGTGCTGCTTGTTCGATATATCCGCTTAAAAAGGAGCAATGAGGAACTGCGTATGCGTCTTTCACATCAAATGGAGCGTGTGGAGGCTCGGAAAAGCAAAATTTTGAAGCTCCGCAAGGTCATTGTTTATCTCTGGCAGGAAAATCAAAAGCAGCGTGAAATCATCGCCGAGCGCCCACAGAAGGAGGAAATGCAGAAGAATTTTGAGCGCATGACGGACAGACTATTGAAGATTTATCGAGAAAGTAAGCCCATCGATAAAACGCAGCGGCAGAGGCTTGACGGCGATTTTGCAGCCTTGGCAGATGCGATGGTAAGCAGCATGGGCGTGAACAGCCGTGCCGATCTGCCTTGGAATAAAACGACTGAGGGCTTGTCGGACAGCACGACTGTCAGCCGAAGCGCAGACAAACGCGTGCTGATTGTGGATGACAATAAAAGCACCGGTGCGGCGCTGGCACGCATTTTGGAGGGCAAGGGCTATCGTGTCGAGCGGGCGGAAAGCGGGGAAGAGGCCAAGACCATGTTTCTGCATTCACCCGAAGGCTATTATTCCTTCATTTTCATGGATATCGTGCTGAAGGGCATGAACGGCTACGACACGGCGCGGGAAATTCGTCGTTCCTACCGCAGTGACAGTGAGCGGCTGCCGATTATCGCCATGACAACCAACAGCTTTCCCGAAGATCTCATCAGCATCCAGAATGCTGGCATGAACGAGCGGTTGCTCAAGCCGATTAGTGAGGAAAGCGTCACGGCGGAGCTGAAAAAGTGGAATGCAATGGCAGAGAACACCGACATAAAGCCTCAAAAAGGTGAGAATGGCGGCAAGAAGAGCAAGAAGGCAGAGGACGAAGAGATTGACAATACATGGGAATCCCTGACCCCGCCAAAGGAAAAGACGGGCAAAAAATCGGCGCGTGATCGGAGGAAATGAGCGATGAAAAGACTGCTGTTTGTCATGCCGGCCTTGGTCTGCGGCGGGGCGGAGCGCAGCTTAATCAATCTGCTGAACGAACTTTCACCAAAGGAGTACAGCATGGATTTGCTCCTATTCCGCAAGGAAGGAGACTTTTTACTCCTTGTTCCCGATTATGTCAATATTCTTGATACACCAGAGGACATGAAGCGGCTGTACGGTTCACTTTCCAAGGCGGGAAAATTCGCGCTCGTCAAGCTGTTTGGCTCGTCCATCGGACGGATTTTTGACGGCAAACCCAGTGAGGGACATATGATGCTCCGATGGAAGAAATTTTATTCCAAGGTGATTTCGCCGCTTCCGCAGAAATATGATGTTGCCATCGCCTATTTGGAGGGCGAGTCTGCGTATTATATTTGCGATTTTGTGGATGCCGCCAAGCGCCTTGTCTGGATTCACAGCGATTACAGCAAGTTGGGGCAGCGGGCAAGCGAGGATTTGTCATATTTTGAAAAGGCGGATCATGTTGTCACCATCTCAGCCCACTGCGCGAATGTGCTGAAGGAGAGTTTTTCTTCTATCAAGGACAGGGTATGCGTCTTAGAAAATATTACCTCCGCTGCCGCTGTGCGAAAATTAGCAGAAGGAGAAGCACCCAAGGAATACCACAAGGATAAATTTACCATCGTGTCCGTGGGGCGCTTGACTGAGGCAAAGGGCTTTGATATAGCTGTTCAAGCCGCCACGCTGCTCAAAAAACGCGGCGCTGATTTTGAATGGTTTATTGTCGGTCAGGGTGAGCTGAGAGACAGCCTGCAAAAGCAGATAGATGAGAGCGGTGTGTCTGAGTGCATGAAATTGCTGGGCATCCGCACAAATCCATATCCGTATATCAAAAACGCTGACCTTTTGGTGCAGCCTTCTCGGTTTGAAGGAAAGTCCATCGTGGTAGATGAAGCCAAGATTTTGTCTACGCCAGTGTTGATTACGGCATATTCTACGGCGAAGGATCAGATTTTGAGCGGTGTAAACGGCTGGATTGTGGATATGAATGCCGAGGCTGTGGCACAGGACATTGAAACGCTGATGAACACCCCCGAACAGCTTGAGAACATCCGCCGAAACCAGCAAAAGGAAAAATGCGGCAATGAGGATGAAGTGCTGAAATATAAAGCATTATTTGATGACTGAGAAAACAATTAGCTAAGGCATCACCGCACAATTCGGCGACTCGCAAAAATGTGCCTTTTGCGCCATCTGCATCTTGCAAAAATCTCGATTTACAGAAAGTAAACCATCGATTTTTGCAATCGCAT
>CAVJHY010000062.1:0-11108 GCA_963649405.1 bacterium | reverse complement strand
CTCAGGTTTAACGTACAATGCAATGAGAAAATGGCGGGAGGTGCGTTTATGGTGACCATTGAGGACATTGCGCGGGAGGCGGGGGTCAGTGCGACCACGGTCAGCAATGTCATTCACGGGCGAGCCAACAAGGTGTCCGGCACCACGGTGAACTTAATCAACGAGATTATAAGGAAGCGCGGGTATGTGCCGAACCTTTCCGCCAGAGCCATGAAGACGCACTCCTCGAAGGTGGTTGCGCTGATTAACCACTTGGAATCCAGAGACCAGCAGAAATTCATGTCGGACCCGTTTTTTATGGATTTGACCGGCGCGGTGGAAAAGGCGCTGCGGGAGCGGGGATATTTTTTGATGATTCGCGCCATTTCAGACCCTGCGGAGCTGACTGCGTTCTTGCGCAACTGGAATGTGGAAGGGCTGTTTATGCCGGGGCTGTTTGAAAACGAGCCGTTTTATGAGACCCTGCGCGGTCTGAAGCTGCCTGTGGTGCTGACGGACAGTTATATTTCGGATTTGGGCGATATGGTCAACATCGGCTTGGAGGATTTTGAAGGGGCGCGGCTGGCTGTGGATTATCTGGCCAAGCAGGGGCATAAGCGCATCGTCTTTGCAGGGCCGACCGTGAAATCCGGCGGCGTTGTGGAGCAGCGGATCTTGGGGTATCGACACGCGCTTGAGGAAAACGGCATCGATTTTGACCCTTCCTTGGTCTTTGACTGCGAATTTTCCACCAGCAAAATGATGGTACTGGGTGGGGAATTGGCCGCACGCAAGGATATTACGGCGGTCTTTGCCACGGCGGATATATTGGCTGCCGGTATTATGTCCGGCTTGCAGCAGGCGGGGCGGATGGTGCCGAAGGATATTTCCGTCATGGGCTTTGATGATATTAACTGGGCGCGGATGACCATGCCCATGCTGACGACTGTCCATCAGGATGCCGAGGAAAAGGGACGCATCGCGGCGGAGTGCATGGTGGAGCTTTTAGAAGGGAAAAGCGTACCTTTGCAAAATCGGGCAATGCCTGTGCATTTGGTCATTCGCAATAGCGTGGGAGCGCCTTCTGACTGAAATTTCGATTGAGCGTATTCAGCTATTTTGACTTGCAGCGGGAAAAATACAGCCGCTGCAAGTTTTTTTCTGATAATTGCACTGCCTTTTTCCGCCCGTTTTGAATATTTCCTTCTTATATGAATTGGCAAAATAATGGCCATTGTGAAAGGCGCGATATAAACAAAAAATATAATTGAAATTTGTGCAAAATAACTATTTACAAAAATAGAGATGTTTGTTATAATTCGGTTGAACGATAAACCTGATGGGCGAACGAACTGGGAGAGAAAACCCATTTTGTATGTTAGGTTTAACGTAAAACTACCACAAAGGAAGGATGAGAAAATGAAAACCCGTAATCTGCTCAGTCTGCTCCTCGCTGCTGTCATGGCTCTGACCATGCTGACCGGCTGCACCTTCGCCTCCGCGGAGGAGAGCGGCTCCTTCACCTTGGGCATTTGGCCGGAAGACACCCAGACCGAAGCCATCGCCCTCCACACGGACACCTATGTCCCCGCTTTCAACGCCCTGCATCCCAATGTAGAGGCCATTCCCGCCTACTACAAGTATTCTCCTGACACTTATGTTGCTCTGGCGACCGCCGGCAACGCCCCCACCGTGTTCGAGTCCTGGTACACCGAGCCGGAGAAGCTGATTCGCAACGGTCTGGTGAAGGACATCACCGCCATCCTCGAAGAAAAAGGCTGGCTGGACTCCATGAGCCCCGCGATCCGCGACCTGCTGTCTGACGAAGATGGTCATGTCTACGGCATCCCGCGTGACGCTTACTCCCTTGGTCTGATGATCAATGTGAGCCTCTTCAAGCAGGCCGGTCTCGTCAATGAAGACGGCTCTGTCAAGTATCCCACCACTTGGGATGAAGTCTATGAATACTCCAAGATTATCCGCGAAAAGACCGGCGTTGCGGGCTTCTGCATGCAGGCTTCCGATGGCGGCGGCGGCTGGCACTGGTCCAACATCGCTTGGAACTTCGGCGCGACGCTGTGCATCGCCAACGAAGACGGCACTTACACCTCCAACCTGAATACTCCCGAAGCCATCGCTGCCATGGAATGGGTGCAGAAGATGGTGCAGGACAAGTGCGTGACCGATGACCCCACGCAGGAAAACTGGGGCACTGGCTTTGACCGCATCGGCACCAACACCGCTGCCATGTACATCGCTGCGAACGATGCCGTTGACCAGCCCAGCTATCGCGGCATGAAGTCCGATGAATTCTTCCTCGCCCCGATGCCTGCCGGCCCCGGCGGTCATTACACCCTGATGGGCGGCACGCCGTACTTCTTCTCTCCGGATGCCACCGATGATCAGGTTCGTTGGGCACTGGATTATCTGGAAATCATGGGCAAGTCCCCCGAAGTCACTGACGCGGCCAAGGCTGGCTGGGTTGCTGACGCGGAATATCGTCAGAACGCCGGCATCCCCGTGATCCCCTACTTCCCGGCTTGGGTTGGCGCTGTGGTTGACGAGCAGAACAAGGTCATCGAAGAATACAGCAATATTGACATGACCCTCTGGCAGCCCTACTTTGACTTCTCCAAGGAAGAGGGCGCTCTGCGCACCGAAGAACCCGGCGACACCCAGACGATGTACAACATTCTGAACGGCGTGCTGCAGGCCATCTGCGCTGACCCCGTGAATGTGGACATCCCCGCTCTGATGGAACAGGCGAATAACGATTATCAGGCTGTTCTGAACGCGCTGTAATTGATATCATCAAAGCAATCAACGGAGCGCCGCTGCTTAGGTGGCGGCGCTCCGAAACATTTTCGGGAGCGTCTTGAATAAACACTGACTTTCCCGAAAGTGCTTCGGATAGGACATCCCCGCAAAATGCGCCTTTTGCGCCGATTTGCGCGGTGCCGCCGTAGACAATTCTGCTCCCGTTATGTTATCATCGGGCGTGAACTTTGACAGCAAGATTTGCCTTCCCTTTCCGCTGTTTGTGTCAAAGCCTGCGCTCGTTTTTTCATAAGGAATCTTCCCTAAATTTTCTGCGAGGTGAGGATAATGAAACAAAGAAACGCCCTAAGGGTGCAAAGCGCCGTCATTCGGCGGAATGTCAGCGCATGGATGCTGATGCTTCCGACCCTGATTTTGTTTGCGTTTTTTGTGTGGACACCCCTGCTGGATACGGTGAAAATGTCCTTCTTCGATACGAAGGGCATCCAAATTACCAAATTTGTGGGCTTCAAGAATTACACGAAGCTGTTGGTACAGCCGGCTTTCAAGATTGCGTGGATGAACACGGTGAAATACACGGTTTGCTCCCTGTTTGTAGGGCTGGCCGTGCCGGTCATCTTCGCCTCGCTGATTACAGAGGTCTCCAGCTGCCGCGGCTTTTTCCGCATTGCGACCTACTACCCCAATGTCATTCCCTCCATCGCGGGCGTGATGATTGCCACCTTCTTTTTCGGCACAGGCAACAGCGGCGTTCTCAACATCCTGCTTGCCAAACTCGGCATTGCGCCGGTCAATTTTCTCACCAATCAGAAAATGGTCATTTTCTGGATTGTGGTGTCCATGACATGGAAGGCCGCCGGCTCGACCGCGCTGGTCTATATGTCCAGTATTTCCGGCATCTCGCCTGACCTGTATGAAGCCGCCACCATTGACGGCGCATCGCCCATTCGCCGCTATTTCTCCATCACCATGCCCACCATCCTGCACACCGGCAAAACTATGCTGATTTTGCAGATTTTAGCGGTGTTCCAGATTCTTTATGAGCCGATGCTCATGACGCACGGCGGGCCGAACAACGCGAGCATTTCCATCATGGAATTGGTGTATGAGCTGGCCTTCAACCAGATGAAATTCTCTCAGGCGGCCGCGCTCAGCGTGGAAGTCTGCATCATCTTGATTTTCCTGACCGTCATCTACTATGCCGTCGCCAACAGAGCGGACAAGGAATGAGGGAGGGAAAGACCATGCGTTTTTTTGACAATTATCAGAAAAAAGAAGACGGCGTGATTCGCTTCTACGATGTTAAATCCAAGAAGACAAAGGGCTGGATTGTCGTTATTTTCGTCGCCTGCTGTCTGATGGCGCTGATTGCCTTATTTCCCGTGTTCTGGCTGATTTGCAGCTCATTAAAGAATTTGACGGAGTACCTTTCCACCACCCAGATTCTGCCGAAAAATCCCGATTGGGCGGGCTGGCTGAAAACATGGAACGACTTTGGCTTTACAAAATACTACATCAATTCCGGCATCACTGTATTGGGCGGTGTGCTTTGCGCTGTGTTCTTTAACGGGCTGCTTGCCTATGTGCTGGCCATTCTAAAGCCTGTCGGTCATAAGGTCGTGCTGGCGCTGGTCATGTGGTGTCTGTTGATTCCGCCGACTACGAGCTTTGTGGCGCTGTTTGTCAATATCAAAAAAATCGGCCTGACCAACAGCTTTATCCCGCTCTGGCTCAGCATGGGCGCAAACGCCTATTGGGTCATTTTGCTGAAGAACTATTTTGAGAGCCTGCCCAAGGACTTTATTGAGGCCGCGCATTTGGACGGCTGCGGGGATTTCAAGGTGTTCACAAGCATCATCCTGCCGCTGTCCAAGCCCATTTTGGTGGTTATTGCGATTTTCGCCATCTGTGCTTCTTGGAGCGATTTCCTGATGCCTTATCTCCTGCTTTCCGGCACGGATAAGGAAACCGTCATGGTGAAGCTGTTCTCCTTCCAAAATTCGATTAAGACCAATCAGATTGACATCATTCGCGCTGTGCTGTACTCCATCATTCCGCCGACAATCCTCTTCGCGGTGTTCCAGAAGCAGATTATGGGCGGTGTCATGTCCGGCGGCATTAAGGAGTAAAACATATGGGAAAATATGCGGATCGTTACTTCAAGGTGCATCCTTGGAAAATTATGGAGGAGGGCTTAGACCCCGCTTACGGCGAGGTGGCTGAGTCCATTTTCTCCCTTGGCAATGAATACACCGGCTTGCGCGGCTATTTCGATGAGGGCTATTCCGGTGCAAGGCTTCAGGGCAGCTACTTAAACGGGGTTTATGAGCGCCGCCTTTTGCCCAAATCCGGCTATAAGGGAATGCTCCCTTTCACGGAATTTATGGTCAATACTGTGGATTGGGTCTACACCCGCATTTCCTGCGGCGGGCAAACGCTTGACCTTGCTAAGAGCAAATTTTCCGATTTTGAGCGGGAACTGGACTTGCGCTCAGGTGTGCTGACAAGGCGCTTTGTTTGGGAAATTGATGCGGAAAATGCTGTGCAAATCTGCTTTGAACGCTTCACCTCGATGGTCAAGGAGCAGCTTGTCGGGCAGAAAATCAGCTTCAAGGCGGTGAAGGGCAATCCCACCCTCTGCGTCCGTGTGGGGCTTGATTTCACCTGTCCGCATATGTCGATAGGCAGTGCTTTGTTTGATACCTTGCACCAGCATACCGAGAAACATCAAGCGGAAATTTTGGCAGAAACCCGCACCTCCAAGCAGCAGGTTTGGGCGGGGGTCATCTTCTGCGGACTTGAAAATGAAACAGATGCAAGTGCTGACGGCATGACCGCGCTGGAAACCGTCTTTTCTTTGAAACAAGGCGAAGAAAAGCGCATCGAGCGCGTGGTGTGCTTGCTAACAGCCAAAACGGACGAGCAGAAGGCTTCCTTAGATGCTCGCTGCGCAGAGGCTAAAGCCATGTTGCATCAAGCAGATTACGAAGCCCTCAAGCAGCAGTCCGCCGCTTGGTGGGAAAAGCAGTGGCAGGTGTCCGACATTGAAATTCAGGGCGACCCCGAAAACCAGCAGGGCATTCGCTTCTGCATTTTCCAGCTTCATCAGACATTGCACACCGCCAAATACGGCGCTGTTTTCGGCGCGAAGGGGCTGACGGGCGAAGCCTACAACGGAAACACCTTCTGGGACAGCGAGGTCTGCTGTCTGCCCTTCTACCTGTTTAATAACCCCGATGCTGCGAAGAGCTTTTTGAAATTCCGCTATGACACCCTGCCGGAAGCGATGGAACGCGCTCAGGCACTGGACTGCAAGGGCGCATTCTACCCCATTGCCACCATCAGCGGCCGTGAATGCTGCGATTTGTGGCAGCACGCGAGCTTGCAGCTCCAAGCCTCCACGGGCGTGGCCTACGGGCTGTGGAATTATGTCAACCAAACGGGCGACAAGGCTTTTCTGTTTGATTACGGCGCGAAAATGCTGGTGGAAATCAGCCGGATGCTGGCCAGTCGGGGCGATTGGGATGCGGTGACGGGCAAATACGGCTATTACTGCGTCATGGGACCGGACGAATTTCAGATGATGGTGCATCACAACGCCTACACCAATTTTATGGGCAAAAAGACCCTTCTGTTCACCCTAAAAACGCTGGCGGAAATGGCTTCCGCTGCCCCTGAAAAGCTCAGTGGCTTGGATGTCACGGACGCAGAAAAGGCGGATTGGCACCACAAGGCTGACCAAATGTATCTGCCCTATGACGAAAAAACCAAGCTCTTTGAGCAGCACATGGGCTATTTCCATCTGCCGCATGTGGACATCAACGCCATTCCCGCCGAGCAATTCCCCCTGTATTCGCACTGGTCGTATGAGCGCATTTACCGCAACGACATGGTGAAGCAGCCGGATGTGCTGATGTTCTTCCTGCTCTATTATTCGGATTTTACCAAGGAACAGTTAAAGGCAAACTTTGATTTTTATGAGCCGCGCTGCATCCATGAAAGCAGCCTGTCGCCCGCCATCCATTCCATTTTGGCCTGTCGTCTGGGCAGGCTGGACAAGGCGGAGCAGCTCTTTGACTTTGCCACCCGCATGGATTTGGACAATTATAACCGCAACACCAAGGAAGGACTGCACACCACCTCCATCGCCGGTGCGTGGATGAACATTGTCAGCGGCTTCGGCGGTTTGCAGACGGAGGCATCTACGCTGACTCTTGCGCCCATTATTCCCAAGGGCTGGACGGGCTATTCCTTCCGCATATGCACAGGCGGCAGCATTGTCCGTGCGGAGGTTACGCAAGACAAGGTGACGCTCACCGTGCAGGAGGGAAAAAATGTCCCTGCCGTGCTGTACGGAAAAGTAATTTTGATTACGGAAACGCCCACAACCTTTGATGCAGAGGCAGCACAATGAGCTGGCAGATTAAAAATGATTGGATTTCGCCGGATTCCATCCCCGATAACGGCAACCGGCTATTAACGGGCAACGGCTATTTAGGCATTCGCGGCACGCTGGAGGAGGCAGGAAAGGCGCAGCTTGCAGCCGTCAATCTGGCGGGCATTTATGACAAGGTCGGGGAGGGCTGGCGCGAGCCGCTGAACGCCCCCAATCCCTTGTATACCCGCGTCCGCGTAGACGGTAGACTGCTGACAGCACTGGACGGCTCGGCGGACAGGCACACCCAAGCGCTTGATTTCCGGCATGGCATTTATAGCAGGACAACTTATTGGAGGCAATGCGGCATAAGTGTCCACGGCACACACGCTGCGCACATGGGGCAGGAACATTTGATTCTGTCCTCTTTTTCCGTGACGACGGACAAGGACACGGCGCTGGAAATTATCGCCGGAATTGACACGGACATCTGGGAAATTTACGGTCCGCACTATGTCCGCTTTGATGAAGAACTTAACGATGCAGCCTTGCTTTGCACAGCCCATGTGCAGAACGGCACGGACACAGTGGCTGTCGGAAGAAAATGCCTTCTCAATCTCCCCGTCGAAGTGCGTCAGGAGGAAAACAGGCTTGTTTTTCGGCTGAAGCTGAAGGCTGGGCAAGCCGTTGAACTGCGCTCTGTCTGCGCTGTTTATACGACGCATGATTGCACAGACCCGAAAGAGACTGTGAAAGCGGTTTTGTCTGATGCCGACTATGACAGCCTTTTGGAAAGCCATATCGCCGCATGGGAGAAAATTTGGACGGTGGGCGCTGTGAGTATCGAAGGAGATGAAGCAGCGCAGGACTGCCTGAATTACTCCCTCTATCACTTAAATTCCATCGCTCCGCGCAGCGGCAAGCCTCTTTCCATTCCGGCTCGCGGTCTATCGGGACAGACCTACAAGGGCGCAATCTTCTGGGACAGCGAAATGTTCATCCTTGACTATTTTCTCTGCACCCAGCCGGAAGTGGCGCGGTCGATGGTCATGTATCGCATCGACACCCTGAAGGGCGCTCTTGAAAAGGCCAAGCAATACGGCTGGCAGGGCGCGTTTTACGCTTGGGAAAGCCAGGAGGGCGGCTTTGACGCTTGCTCTGATTACAATGTGACGGATGTGTTCACGGGTCGCCCATTGCGGACATTTTTCAAGGACAAGCAGGTGCATATTTCCGCTGCCATTGCCCGCGCCATTATGACCTATGTGGAGGTCACGGGGGACAAGAGCGTCCTTGTCCAAGGCGGCGCGGAGACGGTGCTGGAATGCGCCCGCTTCTATTATTCCCTGCTCCTTCGATATGCGGATAGGGACAGATGGGAAATTCATGATGTCATCGGCCCTGATGAGTATCACGAGCGGGTGAACAACAACGCCTACACCAACGCAATGGCGAAAAAGACCATGCTGTGGTCTGCTGAGGCTGCCCGCAGCCTAAAAGAAACGGACAAAAACGCCTATGCCGCGTTTGTGAAAAAGACCGATGCGGAAAAGCTCCTCAGCGTCCTTGCAGACGCGGCTGAAAAGCTCTATGTCCCAAAGCCCAACGAGGCGGGCATCATCGAGCAGTTTGACGGTTATTTTGATTTAGAGGACACTACGGTGGACGCTGTGCGCAGCCGCTTGCTGAATCCCAAGGAATATTGGGGCGGCGCATACGGCGTGGCCTCGCAGACGCAAATCATCAAGCAAGCGGATGTCATCACCATGCTGGAGCTGTGCCACAAGGATTACAGCCAAGAGATTTTGAAGGCCAACTGGGACTATTACAGCCCGCGCACGGAGCATGGCTCGTCCCTGAGCGCCTGTATGTATGCTCTGGCGGCCTGTCGCTGGGGCGGCGCGGAGGCGGCTCTGCCCTTCTTCCTGAAGTCCGCACGGGCGGATTGGGACGGCGGCGGCAAGCAGTGGGCAGGGCTTGTCTACATCGGCGGCACACATCCCGCAGCCGCCGGCGGCGCATGGAAGGTTTTTGCGCAGGGCTTCGCAGGCTTGGACATCGAAGATGGAAAGCCCGTCCTGCATCCCAATCTGCCGGAGCAATGGAAGCGTATTTCCTTTACCATTCTGGTCGGCGGCACACCCTACCGCGTCAACATAACCCACGAAAAAGGGACGGTGGAGAAGCTATGAACAAGTACGAAGGCATCATTTTTGATTTGGACGGCGTGATTTGTTTTACGGATCACTACCATTATCTGGCGTGGAAGGCGCTGGCGGATTCGCTTGGCATTGACTTCGATGAGAAGAAAAACGACCGTCTGCGCGGGGTGAGCCGCATGGACAGCCTTGAAATCATCTTGGAGGGCTACCGCGGTGCGCCCCTTTCTGATAAAGAAAAAACGGCGCTGGCGGACAAAAAGAACGCGCTTTACCGCGAATTTTTGCAGACCATGACCCCGAACGACCTACCCGATGAGGTGGGGGAGACGCTCAACGCGCTGCGGGCAAAGGGACTCAAGCTGGCCATTGGCTCTTCCAGCAAAAATACGCCCCTCATTTTGGAGCGCATCGGTCTTGCTGATTTCTTCGATGCCGTGTCCGATGGCAACAACATCCAGCGTTCCAAGCCTGACCCGCAGGTTTTCGCAATGGCGGCGGAAATGCTGCATTTAGCCCCCTCCCAATGCCTCGTGGTCGAGGACGCTCTGGCCGGTCTTCAGGCAGCCGCATCCGGCGGCTTTGACAGCGCCGCCCTCGGCCCCGCTGCCCAAAGCGGGAAAGGAACTTATAGCTTGAAGTCATTCGGAGAGCTGCTGAAGATTGTATAACCAATAGAATAAAAAGCCCGCATAGAAGCGCTTCTGCTGAGTGAAATCAACAGGAAGCGCCTCCACGCGGGCAGTTTTTTTGATGTGTTATGCTTTATTCTGCGTTATTTGAAGCCCAATAGTTGAACAGGGGAGTAAGCACTTGCTGAAGCAGGGTCTCGGTTTTTTTGGTTTTGAGATAGTTATAGTTTTCAATCGTATCGCTGACGGAAGTGAACAAGGTGCTGTACTGGGTGCTCAAAGTCACATAGTTTTCTTTCATCTGCTGCAGCTCCGTTGACTTGGCAGTGAGAATTTCATTGACATTGGCCAAGGACGCTGTCTTATCTGCCAGCTCACTGTTCACCTTGTCAAGCTCTTCCTGCTTGGCGGCCAGTGCTTCGTTCGTCGCAGTCAGTGTTGCATTGACCGCGGTCAATTCCGCTTCTTTCGCGGCAAGCGCTTCGTTGGTTGCGTTCAGATTATTATTCGCGGTGGTTAGCGCTTCATTCGTCGTGGCCAGCTCTGTCTTCGTTGCGTCAAGGGACGCGTTGATTTCGGTCAATTCTGCTTCCTTCGCGGCAAGATTTTCTTTGGTTGCGGTTAGCTCCGTTTCTTTAGCAATCAGCATTTCATTCGCTGCGGTCAGGTTTTCGTTCGATGTGGACAGCTCGGCCTTTGCCGCGTCAAGTGCTGTGTTCGCCGTTGTCAATTCTGCTTCCTTCGCGGTCAGCGCTTCTTTGGCGGCGGTTAATTCTGCTTCTTTGGCAGCCAGCGTTTCATTGGCGGCAGTCAGGTTTTCATTGGCTGTGGTCAGCTCTACTTTTGCCGCTTCAAACGCTGCATTGGCAGCGGCCAGCTCTGCTTCCTTTGCAGCAAGGTCATTCTTGGTAATGGTCAATTCCGTCTCTTGTGCGACAAGGGCTTCGCTGGAGGTGGTTAGGCTTTCGTTTGCCGTAGCCAGCTCCGCTTCCTTGGCGGCAAGATCATTCTTCGCGGTGGTCAATTCCGCTTCCTTGGCGGCGAGACTTTCTTTGATGGCGGTGCATTCGGCCTGCGCCTTGGTCAGCTCCTCCTGCGCATTCAGCAGAGTCTGCTTGGCCTTGGACAAATCGTCCGCATGGCTGCTCTGCTTCGCCTCCGCATCCTTTTCAGCCTGTTCTAACT
>CAVJHY010000061.1:0-11193 GCA_963649405.1 bacterium | reverse complement strand
ATCTGCCTGCAATTAAGCCGAATATCCTTGTTCCGGTTATTGAGGTGTTTTTGAAATGAGGCAAGATTGTTTCAAAATGTATGGCTGCGCCGGAGATTGAAAAAAATACATTGATTGTCCGCGCATCGCTCACGTCAACGAACGGATAGATTAGCCTGTTTGCCCTGCAAAATAAGGCTTGAATTGAAAAGCACCTTGAAATGGCCGTACAAAAGACACGCACAAAAACAGAATGAAGAAGTGAACATGGAGTCGTTCACATTTATGAAGATGAATTTTATAATGTTTACCTTGCTTTATTTACCCGTACATGATATAATCAATATATCGTAATATCCTTTAGCAATGCTTGATGGAGGGGACGAAAGTGGCTCTTGATAAATCACCGGCTTACGTTCGGGTGTACAATGTGTTAAGAAGCAAAATTCTTGACGGGGATTATGCCATCGGGGAGCTTTTGCCGCCTGAGCCTGAGCTTGAAAAGTTATTTTTAGTTAGCAGGACGACTGTACGCAAGGCTGTGGAAATGCTGTCGCGTGAAGGGCTTGTTGCTGCTAAACAGGGACGTGGGACAACCGTATTGGACTATCATACGACGCAAAACATCAATCAGGTCACTTCGCTTTCCGAAACATTGGAGCAAAAGGGCAGTAAGGTCTATTGTAAAAATATGTCTATCGACACGATACCGGCTTCTGCGCGAGTTGCCAATGAATTTCAGATTGAGATTGGCACGCCTGTTATTCGGATTCAGCGTTTGCAGATTGCCGACGATAAGCCGATTGCGATTTTTAAGAATTATCTGATTCCCGAAATGGTTCCGGATATTCAGAACTATGTAGGAAAATTTGCTCATTTATATGATTTCTTGGAGGAACATTATGGGTTGCTGATTGATGCCGCACGCGACAGAATCTCCGCCCGTTCCGCAACCTTCGAGGAAGCCTCCATGCTGGATGTTCCTGTCGGGACTGCACTGATTTATTTGGTTCGCATATGTAGCAGCGGAGATCGAATTGTTGAACTGGATCATTGCCGCATACTTGGCAGCCGTTATGATTTTGAAATTTATATGAGTGGTCGTCGCAGAAAAGCATAACCTTATGATTAAATGGATTGTTAAAAGCGGTCCATTTATGTTTATACATTGCAATTTGGCACAAAAAATTCCATATTAAAAATTTTTGAAAATGTATTGACAGACAAACATAATTATGTTATAACGAAGATACCAACTGAACTACTAAGTGAGATGCATTTGGAGGTGGGGGTATTGGACACCAAGGAGATCCTGCAAAACATTCATCGCAGAATTGATATTAGCGGTGTGCGAGCCGATGTCAGTTTGCAGGAGCTGGAGAACATAGCAAAGGCAGCAAAACATTACCAATTTATTTGTGCTTTTGCTCTGCCTTGCTTCACACCGTATCTGCTTCGGCTGCTGAAGGATGAGCCAAATGTTCATGTCGGAGCAACCATTGGTTTCCCCTCCGGCGCAGAAACAACCTTTCTAAAGATGGCCAGTGCGAAAGAGCAAATCGCAATGGGCGTTGATGAGCTGGATATGGTCATCAACATAGGTGCTGCCAAAAGCGGCCGCTTTGATATCGTTGAACAGGACATCCGCTCTGTGGTAGAGGTTGCTGATGGGCGCTATCCTGTCAAGAGCATTTTAGAAATTGCTTATTTGACGGATGACGAAATCAAGCGTGCCAGCGAAGCCGCTGTCCGCGCAGGTGTTACATATGTCAAAACGGGAACCGGCTGGGCCGGAAAACCGACCACGGTGGATACCATTAAGCTCATCAAAGCGACCATCGGCGATTCGGCTAAAATCAAAGCTGCCGGCGGTGTACGTACCTTGGACACCATGCTCCAAATGATTGATGCCGGCTGTGACCGCTTCGGAATCGGTCTTCGCTCCATCATGAGTATTATGAAGGATGTGGATGCGCATCTTGACCGCACGGATGATTTTTCTCTGGACGGTCATGCGAATGATACCTATTAATTGTGTAAACCTTTCTGCGGGAAAGCAGAATGGAAATAAAAAGGAGGTTTCTCAGATGAAAAAATTCCTCACTCTTGCTCTGGTACTGGTCATGGTATTCGCGGCAACTGCTGCCATGGCGGAAACCGTGGGTATCGCCACACAGCACATGGGCAACGCCTGGAACAAAAATGCCGTGCAGGCACTCAAAGACGTCCTTGAACCTCTCGGCTATACCATCAACCATCAGGATGGCGGCGGCGTAACAGCAAATCAGGTGGCTGCTGTTGAAAACTTCATTACTCAGAAGGTTGACTACATCGTTATCAGCGGCGGTGAGGGCGGCGCTTTCAACGAAGTGTCTGTCAAAGCAAAAGAAGCCGGCATCCCCGTGATTGCGATCGATATGTTCGTTGATGGCGGCATCACCGGCATTATGTGTGACAACTGGTCCGGCGGTGTTCAGATGGGCATCTATGCTGTCAACAAGATGGGCGGCGAAGGCAAGTACATCTTGCTGGATACATCCGGCTGGGCAACATTGCTTGACCGCGGCGAAGGCGCAGAAAGCGTTCTGAGCAGCTTCAAGAACATCACCAAGGTTGGCGAAACTCGTGAAGTGTCTGCGGCTGACCCCGTAACTCAGGGCTACGAAATCACCAAGGCCGCGTTGACTGCCGATCCTGACATCAAAGCCGTCTTTGTCACTTGGAATATGCCTGCTATCGGCGTATACAACGCATTGCGTGAGTTGGGCAAGGTGGATCAGGTGACTATCATCTCCGCCGATACCGGCGATGATGTTATCAGCGCCATGTTAGAAGAAGAAGCGGGCGATTGGGGCTTCATGGGTCAGAACAGCTATGAGCTGGGTACTCTGGCTGCTAATTCTATCATTACACATGCCGCTGGCGGCGAAGTTCCGTTTGCTCAAATCGGCACGACCTACTTTGTCTCCAACGATGGGTATGTCGAAGGCGATATCAAGACTGTGAAAATTCAAACTCCCGAAGAGCATTGGGCGGAAGTATTGGAGCCTGTCTTGGGTTCTCTGACTGATTACATGGACTAATACAGTTTCAAAGGGGCGTGTACGAAGCACGCCCCTCATTCCCACCTTATTTTGATTGTATGGATTTGCGCTCGCTTTGAGCAAGGGAGCGCAAATCCATGCGACCAAATCTCCTTTTAACGATAAGAAAGGCGGTCGAATTGAGTATGCAGAATAATTCCCCACCCATCTTGAAGATTCGTGGCATTTCAAAGAGCTTCGGGGCAACAAAAGCGCTGAGCAATGTGAGTCTGGATATCTTAAAGGGTGAAGTTCATGCCATTGTTGGCTCTAACGGCGCAGGAAAATCCACATTGATGAAAGTGCTGTCCGGCTTATATACGCCGGATGATGGTAGCATTGAATATGAAGGAATGAACATTGCCGGTCATCATCCGTTAGAGATGCAGCGTGTTGGAATTCAGACTGTTCATCAGACATTAAACATTGTTGGCAGCATGACGGTTCTCGAAAATATCCTTCTGGCGAAGCCGCCTGTTCGGAACGGAATGCTCAAGTGGCGTGATGGAATGAGCAAGGTTACTCAAACGCTTGAACAAATCAATTTCCCTTTAGATTTGAAAATTACCGCTGATCAGTTAAGCGTATCGGAGCAGCAATTCATCATTCTTGCCCGTGCGATTGTCAACGGTGCAAAGGTATTGATTCTTGATGAGCCGACTGCTCGTTTAGGCTTGGAAGAGACAAACAAACTTTTTGCTTTAATTCATCGCTTAAAAGAGCAAGGAACAACCGTTTTATATATTAGCCACCGCATGGAAGAAATATATACCATTTCAGACAGAATCAGTGTCTTCCGTAATGGTTGTCTGGTGTGTACAAGAGAAGCAGCAGGCTTTTCAGAAGATGAATTGGTCTGTGCTATGCTTGGCAAAACGCTCAATGCTTTCTTTCCCAAAGCGGCCGTATCAATTGGAGATCCTCTTCTTGAAATTCATGACCTGCACTGTGCAGGACGTGTAAACGGCGTGGATATTACGGTACATAGCGGGGAAATCGTTTCTTTAGTAGGCGCAGTCGGCGCGGGTAAGACGGAAATTTTGAATAGTGTCTTTGGTATTCAAGCTACTGAAAAAGGTGAAATTCATTTAAAAAAACAGGAGCTGGGACATCATCATACGCCCTGCAAAGCAATTAATACCGGTATTGCTCTTGTTCCAGAGGATCGCGCCCAGCAGGGGATGATCGGAGCATATACAGTCCGAGAAAATATTTCCAGTATTGATATGTCCCAAGCCGCCGTTCACGGTATTCTGAATACGAAAAAAGAAAATTCTTTGGCTGATAAAATGATTCGTATGTTAGATGTTCGCCCAGCCGATGCCTATTATCCCATGACAGGCTTGAGTGGAGGAAATCAACAGAAGGTCGTCATCGGCAAGTGGCTCACGAATGAATATGATGTTTATTTGATGGATGAAGTCACAAGCGGCGTGGATATTGAAGCAAAGGCCGCCATTTATACAATCATGGGCGATATCGTAAAAAAAGGCGGTGCTGTTCTGAATAGCACCGGCGATATAGAAGAAGCGCTCGGCATTTCTGACCGAATCTTAGTATTATTTAAAGGAAAGGTTATCTTGGAAACAACACCTGCGAGAACCAGTAAGGAACAGCTTCTTTCCTACATTATGGGAGGTGAAGCCAGTGCGTAAGAAAAATCTTTTTATCGCAAAGTACGGAATGCCATTGGTGCTATTGGCATTGATTCTGTTGCTTCAAATTTGTAATCCCCAGACCGAATTGTTAGGCCGGAGTAATTTAAAAACAGTTCTTTTACAAACCAGCGTTCTTGGTTTCCTATCCTTGGGATTGAGCTTCGTTATGATTGCCGGTGAAAGCGACATATCTTTCGCTGGAACATTGGGTATGATGAGTGCCACCTTTACTATGCTGGTCAACAGCGGATTCAGTTATTTATCGGCGTTGTTTGTCATCATTCCGATTGGCATGATGATTGGACTGTTGATTTCATTGCTGGTGACGAAGTGCGGTTTTTCCGGCTTTATCATTTCCATTTCTTTTATGTTCATGGGGCTTGGAGTTGAGCGTTCCTTCAATGAAGGCATCACCATATGGATGACATCCTCAGAAGTACTGGGACTCGGACAGACTCAATTTGCGGGTTTGTATTTATTTACATGGGTACTGCTTATTCTCTATCTGTTTGCACATTTTGTTGTGCGTAAAACTCGATTCGGTTTTCAGCTACGCATTATTGGTGAAAATGTTCAAGCGGGAAACGAAGCCGGTGTGAATACGCCAGCCATTCGTATAGCTGCATTCCTGATTGCCGGTGCGATGTTTGCCATTGCCAGCAGTATCGAGCCGATTCGTATGGGCGGTTCCATCGTAAGCGCCGGACAGAGCCAGATGCTGCCTGCTTTAGCAGCTTGTTATTTGGGCTCCACCATGTTTACACCCGGTCGAGTCAATATTTTCGGTAGTTTAGTTGGGTCGCTGTTCATGACGATAATCACCAATTTTATGCAGCTTCTTTCACTGCCTTATTATTTTCCTCCGCTTGTGCAGGGCGTAACATTGCTGATAGCCGTCGGTATTTCTGTTTTCCGCACACGCCACATTATCCAGCAGGTCAAGGTTTAAGGAGGAGTGAAGATGAAAAACAAAGCATGGGGCTTATCTTCAAAAACGCTTTCATTCCTTGTGCTGATTGCTGTGTGTATGATTGTTTTCACATTGCTAACACCGGCTTTCATTCAACTTGACAATCTCTATTCGATGCTGCTCAATGCTACAATGCCCGCCGTATTAGCATTAGCAATGGGTATTGTTATTTCTGCCGGAGGCTTTGACCTGTGTCTTGGACATACGGCCGGCTTTTCTGCTTTGATTTGCGGCTATTTTCTCCGTGTGGCGGGCATGAATGCTTATTTAGCCATCATCTTAAGTATTTTGTTAGCTGCCCTTATCGGCGCAATCAATGGTTTTGTTGTTGCCCGCATGGGTATTTCATCGTTTATCGCAACATTGGGTATGCAATTTATTCTGGTCGGAATTCGGCAGTGGATTAGTCATGGCGACAGCTACCGCGCCAACAAGATTATTAAAGGCATAACACAAGGCGATATCTTTGGAGTTTCAAATTTAATTCTTCTTTCCTGCGTCATGATAATTGTTGTCGGCCTTGTTATGCAAAAGACACCCTTTGGCCGTAAAATGCAATTTGTCGGTAGCAATATTGTCGGCAGTACATATAACGGTGTACCGACCAAGTTATACACTTTCTTAGCGTTTTTGCTCAGCGGCTTGATTTGCGGAATTGTTGGTGTGCTTCAATTTAGCCGCTTGACCAGCGCTACCATTAACATCGGAGATGGTTGGTTATTTAATGCAATGACCATCGCAGTGTTTAGCAATGTTATTTTCGGACGCTTTCAGGCGCATGGTATTACGCTGGTCGCCATTTTAATTACCATGATTAATACGGGCATCAATATGCTTGGCGTTTCAAGCGCATGGACAAACTTTGTTCTCGGTATTATTCTCCTATCGTCTTTGTTAGGAGGAAAATATATCAACTTTAATGCATTCAAAAAAGTCAAAACATGAAAGGAGACAACAACATGGATATCAAGAATCTTTTTAGTCTGGAAGGTAAGAAAGGTTTCATCACCGGTGCAGCACAGGGAATTGGCTATTGTTTGGCTCATGCTTTCGCAGTTATGGGTGCTGAAGTGGCCGTTGTTGACCTGAATTACGAATTGGCAGAAAAATCTGCTAACAAGATTGCCGATGAGACAGGCCGGAAGGTGAAGGCTTATTCATGCGATGTGACGAAGCCGGAGCAAGTGCAGAAGATGATTGACGCAGTGGTTGCTGACTTTGGTGAAATCAATTTTGCTGTAAACAATGCCGGCATCTTTACCGGCGAAGGTGTTCTGGATATCTCTCCGGAGCGGTTTGAGTCGGTCATTGATGTTGACTTGAATGGTGTATTTTACACTGCTCAGGCTGCTGCTCGTCAGATGGTCAAGCAGGGACATGGCGGAAGCATTGTCAGCACAGCCTCCATGTCAGGTCATGTCATTAACCAGCCGCAAACGATTGCAAACTATTGTGCTGCTAAAGCAGGTGTTATTACTCTAACAAAGGCCATGAGCGTTGAGCTTGCTAAGCACAATATCCGCGTTAACTGCGTAAGCCCCGGCTACATTCAGACTGACTTGATTGCAACCATGACAGATATGTTGCCCATTTGGTTAAGCAAAATGCCGGAAGGCTCTCGCCTCGGTTATCCAGAAGACTTGATTGGCGCGTATGTTTACTTTGTGTCTGATGCATCCAAGTTTGCAACGGGCAGTGACCTGATTGTTGACGGCGGCTATACATCCGTGTAATCGAAAGGCGGCGTTCTCATGGCATACATTCTTTCCTATGACTTAGGAACGGGCGGAACAAAAGCGTCACTGTTTGACGACCAAGGCAACTCGCTGGCTGCGGCTTTTGTTTCCTGTGATACCTTTTATCCGCGGGAGCTGTTTCATGAGCAGCGACCGGATGATTGGTGGCAGTCTGTCGTGAAGAGTACGCAGGAGCTGTTAGACAAAGCGCCGGTGAATCGTCAGGAAATTGTCTGCTTAGCGGTTTCGGGTCACAGTCTCGGCGTCGTTCCCGTGGATAAGGATGGAAAGCTGCTCACGGAGTATACGCCAATTTGGTCTGACAGCCGTGCCGTTGTGCAAGCGAAGCGCTTTTTTGAAACCATTGATGAAGAAAAATGGTATCTGACGACCGGCAATGGCTTTCCTGCTGCGAATTACGGTATTTTCAAAATCATGTGGACACGGGATGAAATGCCTGAGGTCTACGAAAAAGCCGCCTGTTTTCTTGGCACAAAGGATTATGTGAATCTCCGTATGACCGGCATCATGTGCACCGATCACAGCTATGCTTCGGGCAGCGGCGTGTATGACCTGAAAAAGCGCTGCTATGTTGAAGAATACATTGAAGCCTCCAAAATCGAACGGAGCAAGCTGCCGCGCATTATGGAATCTGCGGACATCATCGGAACATTAACCCCGCAAGCAGCCAAGCTGATGGGGCTTCCCGAAACGGTTCAGGTTGCCGCAGGCGGCGTAGATAATGCGTGTATGTGCTTAGGCGCGGGCTGTACGCATGATGGCGACAGCTACACCTCCCTTGGTACTTCCGCATGGATTGCCGTTGCTTCTCATGAACCGGTTGTTAATGCGCAGAAGCATTCTTATGTGTTTGCGCACTGCATTCCCGGCATGTTTGCCTCGGCTACAAGCATCTTTTCAGCAGGTAATTCTTTCAGATGGCTAAAAAATACGCTGTTTAAGTATCTTGAGACAAAAGCAGACGCAGAAGGACGAGATGTTTACGATTTGCTGACGGAGATGGCAGCTCAAGCACCCGCAGGAAGCCATAAGCTGATTTTTAACCCCACCTTGGCAGGTGGCTCCGGTCTTGACAAGTCACAGTACATTCGCGGCTGCTTTACAGGTCTTACACTCAGCCATACAACCAATGATGTTGTCCGCTCAACCTTAGAGGGAATCTGCATGGGTCTGCGCATTGCAATGGATGTGCTGGCTGAACACACGCCGCTTTCCGATGAAATGCTCATTGTGGGCGGCGGAGGAAAGAGCCAATTCTGGCGCAGCCTGTTTGCGAGCATCTACAACAAGACCATTATTGAAACCAATATCGGTCAGGATGCAGGATCTCTCGGTGCGGCAGCAGTAGCTGCGGTCGGCGCAGGGCTTTGGGATTCTTATGACCGCGTCCGTAACATCCATCATCGTTTGGGTGAAATTCATCCTGATGCCGCTGCTCGCAGCGTTTACGAAAAAATGTTGCCTGTATATGCAAAAATTGCCGATATACAGTGTGACATTGGTGATATGCTGCAAGAACTCAATGTTTGAAACCGCGCAATGCGGTCAAAAATAATACAAGGAGGATCCCTATCATGAAAAAAACTCTGGCAATCCTTTTAGCGGCGGTCATTCTGTTCGGCGCTATGGCAACCACCTTGGCCGAAGGCTTCTATGCCGTCTCGCTCGGCTGGGCAGAAAATGCCTCCGGTCAGCGTCAGAAGACAGGCTTCATCGAGTCCTTTGAGAAGTACGGCTGGACAAACTACTCCATCGTTGATGCGAACTACGACCCTGTAACCCAGACCGACCAGATTCGCTCTTTCATCGCTCAGCATCCTGACGCTCTGTTTATCACAGCTTCTGACCCCACCGGCATTGCCGAGGCTGTTCGTGAGGCGTGCGATGAAGGCATTCCCGTCTATCTGTCCGATGGCTTCATCTCCGGCGCAGACGCTGTCAGCACAGTGCTGTTTGACAACTACGCCTGCGGTAAAACCACGATGACCTATCTGCTGGATACCTTGCAGTCCATCTACGGCACGGAAGAGACCATCAAAATTGGCAAGATTGAACTGCCCTCCAATGAAAGCTGGCATCAGCGTGACCTCGGCTCCGACGATGTGTTGGCGCTTGAAAAGTACAGCAACATTGAGGTTGCCTATCGCTGGTCTTGGGACTCCACCGGCGCTGTAACGCCCTCTGCGACCATTTCCACTTGGCTGGCTGCCGATACGAACAAGGAACTCAAGGCCATCTGGTGCGCTTGGGACGGTGCTGCCTTTGAAGGCTTGGTGCTGACCGGCGAAACTCGTCCTGAAATCCTCTATACCGGCTGCGACGGCGGTGAAGAATGCTGGACTTACATGCTGAACTATCCGGATTCCTTCATTATGTCTGCCGGTGAGAACATCTACGATATGCCGCGTTCTCTGGTCAACTATGCCGCGAACTACAACGAAGGCAAGACTGTGCCGCGTCTGGTGCTTGTTCCCGGCTACGCCGTGACCAGCAAGATGATTCAGGCTGTTGACAGCATCCGTGACTACAAGGTCGGCGATATGACGGCTTGGGAACTGCTGCTCAACTACGACTTGGCCGGCAATGTAGACCTGCTGAATCAGGCTCTGACTGAAAACGGCTTAACGGATCAGCTCTGGGTTCCCAGCATCTAAGCACATATGGTTTTTGCGGGGGATGAGCCAAACGGCCAGTCCCCCGCAATTTCCAATCATGGAGGAAATGCTATGCACTATGTATTAGAAATGAAGGGCATCAACAAAAGCTTTGCCGGCATGAAGGCGCTGGATGATGCCGGTCTGATGCTTAAAGAGGGAGAGGCGCGAGCGCTATTAGGAATCAATGGTGCCGGTAAGTCCACCATGATCAAAATTCTTTCCGGCGTGTATTCTAAGGATGCGGGAGAAATATGGATTGACGGGAAAAAGTGTGACATTCATTCGCCTAAGGATGCCATTTCATTCGGCATTTCCGCCGTCTATCAAGACCCCCAAATGATTGAAAGCTACACAGGATATGAAAATATTTATTTAGGCAGTGAGGGAAACAGCAAGCTGCTTCTTTCGCCCATTAACCGTAGCAAATTGCGCAAAAAAGCATTGGAATTAGTTAAAAAGTATCCGTTTGACATTGATGTAGAAAAGCCGATTTATCTCATGAGCCCCGTGGAACGCGAGATTATTGCGATTCTGCGTGCGCTGTCTAAAAGCTGCAAAATTCTCATTCTGGATGAACCGACTTCTATTCTGACTGAAAAAGAAAAATACATTCTGTTTGAATTTATTCATATATTAAAAAAGCAAGGCGTTTCAATCATTTATATCACACACCACTTAAATGAAGTTGAACAGGTTTGCGACAGCTTTTCCATTTTTAGAAACGGTAAGGTTGTCTGCCATGAGGATATTCAGAACGGGCATGTGGATTCGGAATATATTGCGGAGCTTATGCTTGGCGAGCGCTTATCCCAGCTTTATCCGAATCGTCCCGAAAACGTAGAAGTGAAGCCTTGTTTAGAAGTTAATGGCTTGACGATGGAAGAAAAATTCCATGATATTTCTTTCAAGGTCAATCGCGGGGAAATATACGGAATTTTCGGTCTGGTCGGCTCCGGCATCGATGAAATATCAAAGACGCTCTTCGGCGCAATGGACAAAAACGGCGGAAGCATGGTGAAGGATGGAGAGACACTGGAATTAAAAAGTCCCGGTCATGCGATTCGCAAAGGCATCTTTTTAGTCCCCGGA
>CAVJHY010000060.1:0-11237 GCA_963649405.1 bacterium | reverse complement strand
TGCCTTTTGCGCCATCTACTTCTTGCAAAAATCTCGATTTACCTCCAGTAAACCATTGATTTTTGCAATAGATTCTTCCACAAAATTCACTATTTATCGCGCCGCCTCATTTGTGCGGTGCTGCCTTCACAGCATCCTGCGATGAAGTTATTTTGTCATTTCGCACATCGCTTGCCATTTGGTTTCCATATCCGCGACGAGCTTGAACTGGGTGCGCATTCTATCCAAGTTATGCTCAGGACGGCGGATATGGAAGTACACATCGCCCTGCAGATAGTCGGTCAGGAAGCGGACACCGCATTCCAGCGTCATCAGCTTGCCGCCGAGGGGGAGGGTTTCCTTTTCCTCCCTCGTCAGCATATCGCCGCCGCAGGCATCCAAGAAGCCATGCAGAAGCTGGGCGTAGCGCTCCAAGGACAGGCTGATTTTGCTCAAGTCCTTTTCGTCCTCAGCGCCGGTGTTCGCGCCGAAGCGCACAAGGTCGCCAAAGTCGTTGGCGGCAAGACCCGGCATCACCGTGTCCAAGTCGATGACGCACACGGCCTCATGGGTGGCAGCATCCAGCATGACATTGTTGAGCTTGGTGTCATTGTGCGTCACACGCAGGGGCAGCTTACCCGCCGCCAGCAGCCGCATCAGCGTTCCTGCCTCCTCTTCGTGCGCCAAGGCAAAGGCGATTTCCTTTTCACATTCCTTTTTCCTGCCGAAAGCATCCTCTTCAAGCGCCTTGTGCAGCACCTGATAGCGGGATGGCGTGTCATGGAAATGCGGGATGGTCTCGCTCAATTCGGCGGCAGGAAAATCCGCCAAGGTACGCTGGAAGCGCCCGAATGCATTCGCGCATTCGTACAAATCATTTTCCCGCTCCGGCTGGTCTAAACTCACGCTGTCCGTGATGAAATCATACACCCGATAATATTCGCCGTCCGCCGAATGATAATAGGTCGCGCCGTCCAAAGTCGGCACAAGGTGCAGATTGTGGCGCGGGTCGGCATCCAATTTGGCAAGATACCCCGTCACCAATGTAATGTTGCGCATCAGCGCGGGAATGTCATGGAACGCCTGACGGCTCAGCCGCTGCAAAATATAGTCCGGTCCGTTTTCCGTCTTGACCAAATAGGTCGCGTTAATATGCCCGTTCCCATAAGGCTCACAGGAAACAGCCGGCTTCTTTAACTGAAACTGATTGCAAATGGTTAGCATGATTTACATCTCCTTAATGCATTCTAAAATCCATTTCAAACGGTAATTCCTTGCGTGGCAAGCCCCTTTGCATCCGCGCTTGCTGCACTTCTTCCCAAACATCCGCCAGCGATCCTTCACCCTCGCGGATGTCGGGAAGGACAAGCCCATCGTCCAGCATGGCTTGTGCTTTTTCACATTGTCCCGTCCGGCAAAGGGCGATGATTTTTTGAAGCACCATGCGCGGGTGGAAGCGTACATCCTCCGGAAGACTGTCATATAGTGCCAAATAGCGGGTGCTGCCTCGTCCGTCCTCGTTCAGTAAAATCGCATATTCCTCTGCAATATGCCTGTCCCATGGGAGCAGCTGCGCAGCCTGTGAAAGCCATTTTTCTGCCTCAGCCTGATGCCCCTTGAGCTTTTCAAGCCGCGCAATGTTTCGGCAAGCCCAGCCGTTTTCACGGAGCGAATTAGAACGGAAAAACGCTGCTTCAGCGCCCTCGGAATCTCCCAAGCCATAAAGCGCAACACCGTACTGAAGAACACCATACCAGCCCGTCGCCTTTTCAAGCAGTGGCAGCCACGCTCTGTCCGTCATATAACTGGCCGGAGGATTCTGCACAGGTCTGTCAGAGAAGTCACCCGTTTTGAGCAGCTCTAACCAGTTCATCTGCTCTGCACCAAGGGAAGAATCCGGGAAGGCATAGACATTGCTTAACGGGGCTTCGCCTGCTGATTTACGCCGCAGATTTTCCAGCGCGCCCCAGCCGGAGCCAGTCATAATCGGCAGCCCAGCTGTTTCGGATGCCTTGCGCCAGTGCTCGTCTGCCAACATCATGGCAGGTGTCACACCACGCAGTGCATGGTTGATGGCATCCTCAGCGGTTTCCTGTGCCTTTGACCATTCGCCGTGCAAAGCATCCGGCGATGCTTCTGCCATGCCATAGGCTTCCATAAATTCCCATGTATCATCCTTTTGCATGGGAATATGCTCTAACTGCGTTCGGGCAAGTCCAGCCTGAATTTCGATGTAGTTGTGGTTTGGCGTGCTTAAATATTCCTGCCAATGGCGGCCACCCTGCTTTGTCCCCCAATGGAACATTTTTTTGCCGTACAGTGTGTCCGTGGAGGTTTCAAACAGCCCGCGTCCGTCCTGCTCGACCGCACAAATCCACTTTTTGCGTGTCTTTGGCACACAATAAAAATAATCCGTGGAGCGCCCCAAACGGGTTGGATAGGATTGGTCAATGCCGTCGTCCAGCGGGATACTCGCTTTGTCCAGCCAATAGCTCGTGCCGCTGTAAAAGCTCTCCAGCGCCTCATCCGCCGGCGCAATTACGCGGGTGCTTGCCGTTTCAGGAACGGCGATGTTGCTCCACCAGTACATGGGTGTTTCTCCACCGGATGTGTTCTGAATGCGTACCTTGACATACAGCGCCTCGGAATCATCAGGCAAATAGGCTTCGATGCAATACACGCAGCGCCGAATGCGCTCGTATTCGTACATCCGCAACAGGCGCAGCCCGTCCTGCTCGACAATCTCCGTATGAAGCGGATCACAGGTGTAGGGGTTATGTCCCTTAATGCCGACATTCCATTCCACACCGCCAGCAAACCATGCATTGCGCAGCGCCAAATGGCAGGGCTGAAACACGGGATTGACATGCAGCAGCTCACGCTTGGCCGCCTTGTGATACAGCGACCACAGCCGCCCGCCGACCTCCGGCAGAAAAACAGCCTTGAGCAGCGCATTTTCCAGCACGACAGCATGAAATGTGCGTGTCTTCCGCTCACGGGTATAACCATCCTGAATTTGATAGGGCAGAATGCCCGGCACCATGCCATAGCCGATGTATTTTTTCTCTTCCTCAGAGACACGCGGACTGACCGTTACGCCGCTGTGTACATACTGCACGGTTTGAATGTCCGGCAGCGGATTCAGCACTCCAATATCCGCTGCGGGCATTGTCCACGGCTCCATACGAATGCTTGTCATAGCCCTCTCCTTTGGTGCAAAAGCACCGAAAAAACTGAACAGACAACGCCCATAGCATAGCATTTTTTTCGCCTTTTCGCAACAATTATCATAAATTAAAGCCTGCCACGCAAGCAACAGGCTTTTGATGTGTTTTTACTTATTCCGCTTTGACCACATAGGTCGCGCCGATGCGCGGGGTGTCGATAGGGCAGGAGAGGCGCACCTCGTAGTTGCCGCTATCGTCGGCGATGCTGGAAATAAATTCCACTGTGCCTTCAGCGACAAAATCGGGGTTGCCGTCCTGCGTGATGGTGAGGGTGGAGCGTGCCTCCAAGAGCGAGACTTCCAAGGCGCTAAGGCTGGAGGTTAAGTGCAAATCATCGATATGCGCCAAGGTGACGGTCGCGGTGGACTTATCCGTTTTCAAGACGATGGAATCATCATCCGCGTAGACATCCAAGCTCTGGCTGGCTGCATAGGTAAGCAGCACATCGCCCGGTTGCACGGTATCGCCCGCGTTCACCTTCACGCTGATGATGAAGCCATCCAAATTCATTGCCGTTAAATCAAAATATTTGACCGTGCCGTTGCCCACTCGCGTTTTATCGGCATATTCCGAGTCGCGGTAGAGCTTGACGGAATCGCCCTCCTCCAAGTTACCGTCCAGAATTTCCACGGTGTATTTCCAAGTGTTGATGTTGATGATGCGACCGGTGCCGGTATGTTGACTTTTTGCATCCTTGATGTAGAGAATTTCGCCGCGGGTATAGGTGGTGTTCTCCTTGGTCTGCACCGCGCCCTTGACGGCGGCCAAGACATACAGCGGGCGGATGGGGCGCAGAAACACGGCGGCGTGGTAGGTCTCTTCGATGAATTTCCCGTCCATGCCGACCTCAGCGAATACGGCTTCGACCGTGGCGGCTTCCTTGGCAACGAGATTGCTTGCCTCCATTGTGAGCAGCTTATCGCCCTTGCTCACGCGCTGACCGGCCTGCACATAAATCTCCGCTGCCTTGCCCTCAAAGGGAAGCTCTGCCGTGATTTCCTCCGCTGCCGTGACCTTGGCTTCAAAGACGAAGCTGTCCGCCGCAAACGCAGGAATGGCCGATAAAAGCACAATTAAAGCCATTGTCAGGCAGATGTTTTTTCGCAAGATTTTTTGCATTGATATTTCCTCCCGTTTGACATGAGTACCAGCACACTGCCCACATTCATCAACACACCGTAAATCCTGATGCGCAGCATTTCCTGCGTTCTCAGGGACACGATGCCGCTGAGCGAGCGCACATTTTGCAAAAATGTGGTGCGGATGCTCGACCATTCGACCAGTACCTCCGGCACCCATTCCGTCAGCACGAACAGCGGCGCTAATAGGAACGAAAGCAGGAGATAGAGCGTAGCCGCTAATGAAAGCGCACAGACAAGAAACAGCACTGTCCACAGCGCCGTCGGTACAAACAGACTGCCGAAATACTGGTGTTCCAATTTCGCATGGAGATTTTCGCGCTGCGCCTTCAGCACATCCTTCAGCTTCCCTAAAAGCAACAGCCAGACACAAAAACCGATGAACACGATGGTGATGCGCCCCAAGAGCGTGGCAATGTTCTTTTCTTTTTGCAGGCTGATGACCGTGCCGGAAGGCGTTTCATCAAAGCCGTCCAAGGACGAATAAATGACGGCATCGAATGTCCCCGAAACGCCTTCATAGGGGACATACACGCGGCCGGACACGGTGGTGCCCAGATCGGAGGAATTTTGCACAACGCCGATGACGCTGTATTCCTGCCCGTTGACGGACAGCGTGCTGCCCAGCGGCTCGCTGGTTTTGAAAAGCTGGATGGCGACCCTTTCCTCAATCACGCATACATTCCCGCCGCGCTGCGCCTCTGTGCGGTAAAAGAGGCGGCCTGTTTTTAAGAACAGAGGATAAATCTCCGTGTAGCGCTCGTTGATGGCATAGACCTGCCCGCTCATTTGATAGCGGCTGTTGCCGACCATCACGGCGGAAGCGCAGACGGCATGGACAGCGCAATCCGTTTCCCGACTGTCGGGGAGGGTTTCATCCGCTTGCACGACCACCTGCTGGGCATTGGACACGCCCGAAATCAGGTACAGCGACAGGAGCATCATGACAGCGCCTAAAGCAAAGACAACCTTTCTCATGAGCTTTGCTCCATGACGCGGGAATTTTCCTGAATGGAACGATCCTCGCGGTCGATGAGCTGATAAGAGCCGAGGCTTTCCGCCACACTGACCTGCTTGTCGCTCTTATCCAGCACGGTGACAGTGACTTTTTTCACCTGATAGTAGCCGCCTAAGAGTCCGCCGTCCACATACTCTGCCACATAGACATAGGTTTCGCCGTCCGATTCGCGTAAAGCGGAGGCGTTAATCAGCGTGGCGCTGACGGAGGCACGGCTGGAAATGCTGATTTTGACGCTGCCCTGCTTGATGAGACCGCTCAACCCGTCATAGGCATTCAAAATCTTGTCGTTTAACTCAAAATCTACATATTTTTTGCCGTCCGAGTCCTTGCCGGTCTGGGTGACGACAGTCTGCTGCTCTTCCCAATCGCCCTTGACGGTCGCCTTAGTGTCCACGGCAAAGCGTTCATCCGTGTAGGCGCGTAAAGTCGGCGCGGTGTCCGCGTCCGCCATTGAATAAAGCGGGGCATCGCCCGTGTAGCTGTCGCCGGATTTTAAGGAGATGGAGGTAATGACGCCATCCCGTTTGGCGCGGATTTCCTTGACACTGGTCGAAGCCTTTTCCAGCGCCGTCATCTTTTCCTCTAATTCTTCCATTTCGGTGACGAGGGTGCTGCGTTTTTCAACATAGGAAAACACCTCGTCCGTCACGCCCAGAGAGCTGTATAGATAGGTATCATAGAAGGCTTCCTTCGCCTCTTCATAGGCCTGTTCTTCCGCTGCCCATGCATCGCTTTCCAAACCCTGCGCACGGCAAGCCACGCGCTTGTCGCTGAGTTTTTGCATCGCGTCAATGAGTGCCGTATAGCGCTTGTTGCGCTCGGTCTCGGTGGGGTTGCGGCGGTTTTCTACATCCAAAGAAGTTAATTCTTCGGCCTTGGACTTATAAGAGGTGCGGTATTCCTCCATTTTTTCGCTTTTGCCGGTGACGACAGCAGTCATAATCAAATCGCCCGCCGCAACGGAGGCATTCTCCTCGACATACACACGGCGGATGGTCAGGGGATATTCCTGCGCCACAGTCTCATACACGTTCTCTTTCTTGGGAAAATGGACGCTTGCCTCCAACGACCACGACTTGCTTAATTTGCCGGTGGTGGACTGCGTGAAGCGTACCTTGGGTGTTGTCAGGCTCTGCAGGGTGCGGCCGAAAAACATACACAACGCGACCACACACAGGAAAATCACCATGCCGCGGGCTGCGGCCTTCTTTACATTCATCGTTCTCGTTCCTTATGGCAGCACCGCACAAATGAGGCGGCGCGATCAATCGTGAATTTTGTGTCAGATGCAAGTGGAGAAATTGAAGGCTTACTCTTTAGCGTAAGTCGAGATTTCGGAAAGAAGCAGATGCGCGAAGGTTGAAAACCTGAAGGGTTTTCAAGTCTGCCAACGGCAGACTGCCGATGCCTCCATTGTTGATTGAGGCAAGACACCGCAAAGGTACATTTGAGCGCGTCGCTGAATTGTACGAGGATGCCTATTTTAATTCACTGAGCTGGATGCCCGTCTCGATGTCCTTCTGGAAGTACAGGTACACGAGGATGGCGGGCAGGATGTACAGCGCCGCACCCGCAAAGGCAATTTCGGCGTTGCTCTCGCTCAGTTGGTTAAACATGGTAGAAAGCGGCATCAGGTCTTGGCGGGAGGACAGGTAGAGCAGCGGCTGCTCGACCATGTTCCATAAATCCGCAAACGACAGCGCCAGCGCCGCGCCCAAGACGGGACGGCAGGGCGGCAGGGCGATGGAAAAGAAGGTGCGCACAGCACCCGCCCCATCCACGGCAGCAGCCTCCAAAATTTCCGTGGGGAGCGCCACCATGAACTGCCGCAAAAGGAAGATATAAAACGGAGCAAACGCCATCGGCAGAATGACCGCCCACACGGTATCAAGAAGCCCCAGCGCCTTCAAGGTCAGCACATTCGGCGCCATTGTCACCTGAAACGGCAGTATCATCAGGCAGACGATGAGGAAGGAAAGAAAATTCCGTCCGAAAAACTGCATCTTGGCGAGTGCAAACGCCAGCATCGGGATGAAGATAGCCTGCAAAGCAAGCGACGCAATGGTATAAAACAGGGAATTGCACAGGAGCCGAAGCACGCTCGTATCCTGAATTAAAATGGTGTAATACTGGGTTAAGGAAAACACGGAGGGCGACCATTCAAACGTCATGAACACGCTGTCATCGTAATTGTTGCGGCTGTCTAAGAAGGCTTTGATTTCGTTCTTTGGAAAGAAGGAATACAGCGCGGTCATCACCATCGGCAATAGCAGAATGACTGCCAGCAGGAAAAGCAGCGCCTTTTTAATCCTCATACGCGCTCACCCGCCTTTGAATAAGATAAATGATGAGAAACAGCGCAATGACCATCAGAGCAAAAATGTACGCTGCCGCCGTGACATACTGGTAATTGAGTTTGGAATACATATTGTTCATGTAGTTTTGCAGGGTGTAGACGGCTTGGTCGGGGTACGCGCCGCCGATAAAATAGACCTCCTTGAAAATTTTGAACGCGCCCATGAAGCTGAACACGAACACCAGATACGCCGTGGGCAGGATGCAGGGCAGGGTGATTTTCCTGTGCATGGTCATTTTGCCCGCGCCCTCCAATAAAGCAAATTCATAGTAGGGCTTGGGCACGGTCTGAATGGCGGAGGTCAAAATAATGCTGCAAAAGCCGACATTTTTCCACAGATACAGAAGGATGATGGGGATGCGCAGGGTACTGCCCTCCAGCCAGTACACCCGTGAACCGCCCAAATCGCAGATGATTTTGTTGATGATGCCGCCAAAGTCAAACGCCGTGAGCCATATCATCAAAATGGCGCTGGAGGGCATCAGGTAGGGCATGAAGAGCGCGTTGCGCACGAACACCCCGCCCTTTTGCATGGACGACAGCATGAGCGCGATGACCAGCGAGAGGAAAAAACACAGGGGCGTACAAATGCCCGAAAAAATCCATGTGTTTTTCAGCCCCAACTGGAACATCTGATTGCTCCACACGGTGACATAGTTCTGAAACCCGACATAGCGGTTCAGCCGACTGCCGTCCGTGAGGCTGTAATACACGCCCCCCAAGAGGGGGACAATGTAAAACAGCATCACGCCCAGCAGACCGGGCAGCAGAAACAGAAGCACCGTGCGCTTCTTATATCGCACTGGTTAGTCTCCTTCCAGCAGGATCATCTGCACCTTTCTGGTTAGCTCATTGACAAAGGTCTTGGCGTTGATATCGCCGTCCCGTAAGCGGTTGGACAAGGTGGTGACTTCGGAATCAGCCAAAGTGCTTACAAAGGCAGGCACAAGCCAGCTTTCGAGGGCGCGGTAGTTCGCAATGTCCTCAGCACTCGCCGAGTAGCGATACCGCTCGTAGTCATTTAACATTTCGGTGTATTCGTCAAGGTATTCCTGCACGAGTTTGATATCCGATTCGGCGGTCAGGGTGGCTTTCAGCGCAGTCAGCTCGGAAATAATGCGCTCGTAATTGTTCAGCGATTCGATGGCCCATGTGTTGATGACAGGCTCATTCTTGTCGGGCATGATGGCGATTTTCTGCGTCTCATCGATGTTTTCCGCAATGCACTTGAGCAGCGCCAGCGCCGCCTCCTTGTGCTGCGTTTCGGGGTTGACCACCATGACATAGAGAGAAGTCTCCACCAGCGGCTGGTCATCCTCGGAGATGGTCAGCACCAAGGGCTTCATATATTTCTGGTTGTCATAAGACTGCGGCTGGAGGGAATAATAAGAGGTGAACAGGAAACGCGGTGTGCCGTCATCATCGTATTCTTCGTAGTAAACTTCATCATCGTTGCTTTCGGCGTTCGGGTCATAGAAGCCGTAGAAGTCCGTCTGGGAGAGCTTTTCCAGCGTTTCCAGCAGGGCGGAATCATTGAAGGACAGCGTTTCGCCGGACACCTTGCACTGAAGCTCGCGGTAGTTTAAGAGGCTGGACAGAAGCTGGCTCTTCATGTCAACCCACTGCATACTTTCAAACAGGGACATTTCGGAATATTCCTCGGCGAACTCATTCTGCCAGCGGTCGATGAAGTCCAGCATCTCGCTGTATGTCTTCGGTACATCGTCCTCGGTCAGACCGACTTTTTCAAACGCTTTGAGGTTATAGCCGATGGTAGAAGCATAGGTGTAGGTGGGCACGGCATAGAATGTGCCGTTGTAGGAGCAAGCCTCGCGGACGCGCTCATTGAGGGTGGCGGCATAGTCGCCCATGCTGTCATCCAAGGCCAGCAGATAGTCCTTCTTGGCTAAGGTGGAAAGGCTGATTGCGTTCAAGCTCATACCGTATACATCTGCCGGATTCGAGCCTTGCATGGCTTCGGAAAGATCTTCCGCAGTGCTGACATAGGTGCTTTGGTCAATGACGACGGGAACGCCGGGATAGAGCTGGTTGAAGGCTTTTACGCCTTCGGTCAGGTCGGTACTGCTGTTGGCAATGCGCAGGACATATTCGGGCATGGTGCCGGGCGCTGTGTCCACAAGCTCAAGAAGGTCATCCGCATCGCTGCTGCCGGTCAGCCGCATATAGCCGTAGTCGCCGTAGATGGCGGCGGTCGGACCGTCCGTATAGTAGTTGGTCACGCCCGTATAGCCGACGACTTCCATCGTGCCGGCGGTATTGCGGTCTGAGAAAATCTCATTGCTGACGCACACATACAGGTGACCTTCCTTGTCCACTGCCATGCCCGTGCCGTTATAGCCGCTCATCAGGACGCTGATTTCATTCGTCTTTAAGTTGAGATAATACAGTCCTTCATAGGAGAGCAGCGCCAAGCCGTCCCGATAAGCCTTGACATCGGTGGCATAGGGCACGGCAGAGGACAGGTTTTCATAGGTGTTCTTGGGAATGTCAAAGGCATACAGGTCGTTGTCGTATTCATCGTTCTGCGCAAGAACATACACCGCGCCGTTGGTCACTATGCCGCTTGCAATGTAGCGGGCGGAGGTGTAATCGCCGTAATCGACGACCATGTCTTCCCAATTAAGCTGGGCATATTCGCTCAGACTGTAGGTGTCGCCGGACAGCACGATTTTATAAAGAAGACCGTTGTCCCGATTCAGCGCATACAGGCTGTCCTCGCCCTCCAGAATCGCGGCGTTGAAGGGAATGTCGGAATAGGCATACGCTTCGTCTGTCTGCACACCCTCGGTCTGCACAAAGCGCAGGCTCTGGAATTTCGCTCCGTCATAGACCAGCAGCTTGTTTTCGTAGTTCACGGCATAAGGCGTATCGTCATAACTGAGCAAACTGTTATAATATTGGTATTCTTCCGTTTCTTTGGGATTCAGAATTTCTTCGATTTTTTTGTTCAGCTCTTCATTAAATTCCGAATCGTCCTCATCCAAGATTTCTTCGTCCGACGGGCTAAACAAGGGTTCAGGAGTCGGCACGGACTCTGCCAACACGGGCATCACCGCCAGTAAAAGCGCCAGCAGGCACAGGAGCAAACGATGGAATGTGTTCATCAGAAAAAACCTCCTAAAAATCGTCGTGAGGGAAAATGCGAGGGGCAGACATAGCGGAATGATTATACCCGAAACCGAGCCTTGTGTAAAGGCATCACCGCAGACCGTTTCGGGCATCTTCCATGCCTAACCTCCAACCTCCTACATATATTAAACGCATAACAGACACAAAATGTTGCATATTTTGTAAAAAAATTTTTATAAATCTATAAATATCGATTGCCAAGTGTCAAACAGCGTTGTAAAAACTCCAAAATCAACCGATTCAGCTTCTTTTGACTTTGGGCATCACCGCACAATTCGGTGACTCGCAAAAATGTGCCTTTACGGTGCTTTGCCTCAATCTACGATAGAGGCATCGGCAGTCTGCCTGCGGCAGACTTGAAAACC
>CAVJHY010000059.1:0-11244 GCA_963649405.1 bacterium | reverse complement strand
TCTTCCACAAAATTCACTATTTATCGCGCTGCCTCATTTGTGCGGTGCTGCCTTTATTCTAATCACATCACTTAATCCCTGTTCCCTGCTTCCTATTTCCTGTTTCCTAACGCAACACTATATAACTATCCACTATCCACTAATCACTATCCACTCCACACACATATTGTCGTTTCGTTGCAACCATAAATATTGTGAGTTAAAGTTTTCCTTTAGAGGGTGCGGGAGACCCTTCCTTTTTCAAAAGGAAAGGTCTCCCGCCTATATGTAAGAAAGTCTTTCCGCTATTATCGTTTTATATAAAACCGCATCCGTGCCGTGATTGTCAATCTTTTCAAAACATGGTATACTATATAGTGGAAATGCTTTGGCATTTTCATCCAAGAAGAAGGAATCATGAAGAATTTTATTCATTGATAAAGGGAGTGCAGCATGAAGCAGCATTCGGAAACGGGCAAAAAATTATCCGATTCGCAGGTTAATGAAGGCTTGTTAAATAAGGACGCGGACGAACAGTCACCCATCATCCAAGCCAATCAAGATTCATCGAACACAAGCGCAGACAAGCAATCCTCCTCGCAAGCCGATAAAAACTTATCGCACACGAACACAGCCAATACCTCCCCTGCCGACAAAACCCTTCTCAAGAAGAAGCGCATCATTGCCATTGCATCGGTCGTGATTGTGCTTTTGCTGATGGGCTTTGTGGGGTACTTTGTCGGCAAGCCATTGGTGCAGATGGCGAAAGAACCGCTGCAGTTCCGCGACTTTGTGGACAGCAAGGGCGTGTGGGGGCAGCTCATCATGATTGGCATCATCGCCCTGCAAATCGTGGTGGCGCTGATTCCGGGCGAGCCGTTCGAGGTCGGCGCGGGCTATGCGTTCGGCATTTTTGAAGGCACGGTGCTGTGCTTAATCGGCGCGGCGCTGGCAACGGCGGGGATTTTTGCGCTGGTCAAGAAGTACGGGCGGCACTTTGTAGAGCTGTTCGTGGACACAGAAAAAATCGACAAATGGTCGTTCATGCGGGACGAAAGCAAGCTGGACGAACTGCTCTTCATCCTCTTCCTCATCCCCGGCACACCCAAGGACATTCTGGTCTATCTGGCGGGGCTGACCCCCGTGACGCTGCCCAAATTCCTGCTGATTACCACCATTGCACGGATTCCGTCCGTCATTTCCTCGACGATTTTCGGGCATTATGTGAACGCCCAGCGGTACACGGTTGCCATCATCGTCTACGGCGTGACGGCCGTCCTCAGCCTCATCGGAGTCATCGCCTATCGAAAATGGTCAAAGACCCATGTGCATAAACATCACAAGCACGAGCATAAGCAGAAGGAACAAGAGCAATGAATCAGGCAAAAACGGGCAGACTGCGCGAAATCCGCGCCATTTTTATCCTTTTATTGACGGCAGGCATCTGGGGCTTTGCGTTTGCCGCTCAGCGGCAAGCCTCGCTGTATTTAAGCCCCTTCACCTTCGGCGCGGCTCGCTTTCTGATGGGCGCGGCGGCGCTGTATCTGTTCGTGCTGCCCAAGGACAAAAAAAACGGGAAGCGTTTCACGAAAAAGGAATGGGTGAACGGTGCGATTGTCGGCGCGGCGTTGTTTGCGGCGGCGACTTTGCAGCAAATCGGCATCGGCATGACCAGCGCGGGACAGGCGGGCTTTTTGTCCGCGCTCTATGTGGTGCTTGTCCCCATCATTGGTCTTTTGTTCGGACGCAAGACGAATGGGGCGACTTGGCTGGCGCTGCTGCTGGCTGTGCCCGCGCTCTACCTTCTTTGCATGACGGATGGCGGCTTTGTGTTAAGCGCCGGCGATGCGTGGCTTTTGTCCTCCGCCATTTTCTGGGCGCTGCATATTCTGTTCACTGACCGCTTTGTGCAAGGGAGCGATCCGCTGCACCTATGCGTCAGCCAGTTTCTGTTCTGCGGCGTGCTGAATCTCGTTTGTGCGCTGCTGTTTGAGACGACGACGGCGGAAAATATGCAAAACGCTTTCCTGTCCGTTTTGTATGTTGGTCTCATGTCCACGGCAGTGGCGTATACGCTTCAGGCTATCGGTCAGCGCGATGCCAAGCCCGCGCACGCGGCGCTCGTTTTGTCGATGGAATCCGTGTTCAGTGTGATTGCGGGGGCGCTGCTGCTGGGCGAACGCATGACGACACCCGCCTATTTCGGCTGTGCGCTGATGTTTGCAGCCGTGGTTTTGTCGCAGCTCAGGAGCGCAAAGGAGGAGCCTCATGTTTGACATGGACGCGCAGGCGCGGTATTTCGGCGTGACGGCAGTGGAAAATATCTTCCTCACGGAGTATATGCCCGCCGCCAAGGGTGAATATGTCAAGGTTTACCTGTTGGCGCTTTATCATGCCGCCATGCCGGACGAAAAATTCGGCGTGGAAGAGCTGGCGCAGGAGCTGAGTATGACGCAGACCGATGTGGAGGCGGCGCTTCGCTATTGGGAGCGGCGCGGACTGCTGTCCCTGATTGCGGGCGAAAAGCCCACCTATCGCCTGTATTCCTTGGGACAGCGGATGCTCACGGGTCAGGACAGGACGTTCAAGCCGGATGAGGATTATGTGGCGTTCGCCGAAAGCGTATACGCCCTGTTCGGCGACCAGCGCAAGGTCACGCCGTCCGAAATTTCCTTGGCGTATGAGTGGGTGCAGGATGTCGGGCTGCCGCAGGAGGCGGTACTGCTGCTGCTCAGTCACATGAAGACGACCCGCGGTGTGCGCTTTTCCTTCAAACGCGCACAGGAATTGGCGGCGCGGATGAAGGAGGACGGCGTTTCCGACTACGAACAGGCGGAGGACTATCTGCGCTTTGAGGGCGAAATTTTGTCCGGCGCAAAGGCCGTGCTGCGTAGAATACGGCAGATGCGCCTTCCCTCTGAGGACGAGATGCTTCTATATAAGAAGTGGCGCGAGGAGTGGGGGCTTTTGCCCGACATGATTCTGGAGGCTTGCTCGGAGACCACAGCGGCGACCAACCCCAGCTTCAAATATCTGGACAGGGTGCTGGAGCATCGGGCGGGGCGCACGAAGCGGGAAATCAGCGAGAACGAAGAAACCATGCGCCTGACAAACGAGCTGAAGGAAGCGCTCGGCTGCAGGGGCGCGGCCTCGTCCATCGTCAATGTGTACAAGGACATGGCGAAAACCATGCCGCATGAGGTCATTCTCTTGGCCGCCTCCGAATGCGCACGGCGCGGCAAGCACGGTCTTGATGATGTGCAGGTGCTGCTTGACGCATGGGAAGAGCGGGGCTTAAAGACCGCGCAGAACGTGCGGGAATATTTGAGCGTGGAGCGGCCGCAGAACCTGTTCTTAAAGAAGATGTTCGAGGCTTGCGGGCATCGCGGCGAGCCGACACAGGAAGACCGCAAGCATTTGACCGCGTGGCGCAGCAGGGGCGCACAGGACGATCTTTTGCTCTTGGCTGCCACTCGTTCCGCGCAAGCAGAGGGGGCCAAAATGCGCTATGCCGAGACGCTGATTGACAACTGGCTGTCCGAGGGCGCACACACCGCCATGGAAGCGCAGAATTTGAGCAATGCCTACAAAGCGGGCAGGCCGCAGGGCAACCCCAAGAACGCCTATGAGCAGCGCACCTATTCGGATGACGAGCTGGAACGCGCCGCAGGGACGGATGAATTGCTGAAGGAGGCACGGGAGCAATGATGAACGCGGCTCTTCGGGAGCAAATTATGGAAAGCTATCGCTTGCAGCGCGAAAAAAACGCCCGTGAGGAGCACAAGCGCCGCGAGGAAGTGGCCGAAAAAGACCCGCGCATCGGGGAGCTGATGCAGAAGCGGCATGAGATGATTCTGTCCTCCGTCCGCAGCGCGTTTGAACAGGTGCAGACGGGCGATTTGGAAACCATCATGCGCGATTATAACCGCCGTATTCGGGAATTGCTCAAGGAAAACGGCTTTCCGGAAAACTATTTGGAGCCGGTCTATGCGTGCGAGCTGTGCCGTGATACGGGCTATGTGGGCGAAATCCGAAAGACGGAATGCGTGTGCATGAAGAAAAAGGCCGCCCAACTGACTGACCGCGTGACGAGCGAAGGACAGACCTTTGAGTGTTTTGATGAAACCGTCTTCCCTGAAATTTCCGTGGACAGCAGCAACACGACCCAGCGCCAACTTATGCGCGTCATTCGCACGGTCTGCGAAAAATATGCGGACACCTTTCCCAACCAGCAGCCGAAGGATTTACTCCTCTACGGCGGCAGCGGGCTTGGCAAGACCTTCCTTTTGTCCTGCATTTTTCAGCGCGTATTGGAGCGAGGGTACAACGCCGAATGCGTGACCGCCTACGATATGCAAGCCGTGTTGCGCAGGGCGTACTTTGCCGGAACGAACGAGGCGGACAGCCTGTTTAACGCTGAGCTTCTCTTGGTGGACGATTTAGGCATGGAGCCGCTGATGGAAAATGTCACCGCCGTGCAGCTTTATAACCTTCTGAACGAACGCCGCCGTGCGGGGCTTCCCACCGTGTTCAGCAGCAATCTCACCATGCAGGACATCAAAATGCGCTATACCGAACGCGTCTCTTCCCGCCTGCTCGATGCCGAGCAGTGCAGGGTGCTTCATTTATTAGGAAAAGATATTCGTTTAATCAGAAAGAAGGATATGTAAAATTTGAGCAGTGCAAGATTTGCATTATTTGTGGATTTGGAAAACTGCGGCGCTAAGGCCGCGACGCTGAACAGCGTTTTAGAAAAGGTCAAAATCAGGGGCGACATTTTGCTGGGCAAGGTGTACGGCTATACGGACAGGTTTTCGGAGCTCAAGGAGATTTTGCTCAGCAATACCTTCACCGTCGTACCGTCCCTGCGCTACGGAATTTCGCAAAAGAACAATGCGGACATTCTCTTAGTCATTGATGCGCTGGAGGTGGCATACACCAACCCGCTGATTGACAGTTTCTGCATCGTGTCGGGCGACAGCGATTATACTCCGCTTGTCGGTCGGCTCAAATCCATGGGCAAGTTCGTCTTAGGCATCAGCCGAAGCGAGGCCGCCAGCTCCGTGTTCATCAACGCTTGCAATGAGTTCCAATTCTTGGAGTCCGTCAACGCGACCAGCCGCGAAACCCGCGGCAAGCGCCGCAACACCTCTTCTGCTGATGAGCCGATGGATTTGGCTGGGCTGGCCAAACAGGTGGAGTCCATTTTGACCGAACAGGCGGACGAGGACGAGATGTACGCGAGCGAATTAAAGGGTGTTTTGCTTCGTCTCCGTCCCGACTTCAACGAAAAAACCTACGGCTGCGCCACCTTCGGCAAGCTCTTAAACAAACTGGCGCAGGAAACAGGCATCATCCATGTGAAGAACGACAATTACAATGTGATTGTTTCTCTGAATGCTGATGCTCCGCAATCCGCCAAAAAGGTGCTGACTAAGGCCAACTGGCAGACGGCGTTCACCGAGCAGCTTCGGCACTATAAGGACGATGGCTTTGACCGCATCAACCCTTCCATTTTGAAGGCTGATATTCAGGCGGCCTACCCCGACTTTCAGGAGCGCAACATCGGCTTCAAGCGCTTCTCCGATGTTCTGAAGCAGCTCGAAAAGGACGGAGCGCTCAATCTGGAAATGGACGAGCAGAAGAATTTACTCGTTAAAATCGTTTAAGGCAGTACCGCACAAATGAGGCGGCACGATAAATAGTGAATTTTGTGTCAGATACGATTGCAAAAATCGATGATTTACTGGAGGTAAATCGAGATTTTTGCAAGAAGTAGATGCCGCAAAAGGCACATTTTTGCGAGTCGCCGAATTGTGCGGTGATGCCTTAATTTATGAGAAGGGGAGAAAAAGCGTGAGCGGATTTGGAGAATGGACGGCTTGCGATTTAAGCAATGTTGCGCCGCTGTTTACGGGAGAATTGCCTTTATTTTCCTCCGGCGCACGCAATTTTTCCCGCGAAACGGCGCGGCTTTCGCTTGAGCTTTCCGCTTTGGCGTATTCCTTTGAGGTCGAGCCGTGGGAAAACGCGGGCTGGACGGATGTGTCCTTTCAGGTGGACAACCGCCTGATGAGCGGCGAACGCCTGAACGCGGGCGGCAATCTCTGGAAGGGCGCGGTGCGCGAGGTCATGCAGCATATCGCTCGTGCCCGCGTGCAACGGCGCAATCCAGTCAGCCAGTTTTTCGGCTTCCGCCGCCAGCAGACGGGCGAGGCGGATACATGCAAGGCCGTCATCATGCTGCGTAAGGACGGCGCAAACCGCTATGTGGTCGCCATCGGCTTCATGGGCACGGGCAAACGCCTGTATGACTGGGTGTCCAACCTGCGCGTGAAGATTCAGGACGGCTTCCATGAGGGCTTTTTACAGCTCACCCGCGAATTTGCAGAGAATATGAGCGAAATTGAGTTTCCCTCTGCCGCGAAGGAGCTGGGGCTGGAACGCCTGACATTGAGCGACATCGTGGAGGAAATGAAGGGCGAAAACAGCCGCTTCCGCCTCTGGGCATCGGGGCATAGCCAAGGCGGGGCGGTGCTGCAAATTTTCTTTGATTTCTTGCTTCGGGCAGGGGTCAAACGCGAAAATTTAACAGGCATCGGCTTTGCCTCCCCCTCCGTAGACAGCGGCACAGTGCAGCGTTCCGCGCTGCTTTATCCCCTTACCCATGTTCTGAACGCGGAGGACATGGTGCCGCGGGTCGGTGCGCTGTCGCATTTGGGGCAGTGTCTCGTCTATGTGCCGCAAAAAAGCGAATATGCCTTCCTCTATCGGACGGCGGAGGACGAGCCGTGCTTTTTGCCGCTCCATCAGGTGATGTTTTCTTTGCGGGACACGGCGCAGTGCCTGCTGTTCGGCGTAGCGCTGATGCGGGCGCTTGCCTGTATGCCGACCGAGGAAATCGCCGCCGCCATGCACAAGGCCATGACACGGCTCATGCCGGACAAAGCGTTCAATATGCTGGATGAAAAGCTGGACACGGGTCTGCGCTTCGCCGCCCGCCATCTGGCCGCCCGCTATAAGGACTGCACGGGCGAAAGCACCCTGCCGATCAAAACCTTGAAACGGTATGAAAGCATTCAAATCGCTCTGCTCAAAACCTACGGCGCGGCAGCGTTTTTGCGTGCCTTTACGCTCAATGCCACCCTGCCGCACAAATTGGCGATTGCCGATGACGGAAAGAACAGCGTTGCGCCCTACCTTTTCATTGTCCGGCGCGGGCTGGAGGGCTTAAAGCAAGTCCCCCTCATCAGCATGGCCATGCCCGTCTATATGACCCCACACGCCAAAGGTCAACCCATAAAACCCAAACGCTTTAACAGATACCATCCACTCTTCTCTCTTCGCTGCATCAAAAAACACCGCCGAAATGTGAAACAAAATTGAGTCTAATATCGCCTTATTCAGTGGATAGTGGATAGACGGAATGTTGTGCAGTCACCGGCTGGGGCTGCATATAACCATCATTTCTTATTCCAGCTTTGCCATTTGAACACTATATAAAACTAATCACTATCCACTAATCACTCCCCAAGGAAGGAGCAAGGTATGCAAAAAACAAGGTTATTTGCAGCAATCATTTTCATCCTGCTACTAACCGCCGTAAGTGCGTGTGCGGAAGTGCGCATCAACGAGGTCATGCTCTCGACCGCGACCTTTGAAAACGGCGAGGCTTATGAATGGCTGGAACTGAACAACGATGGCGACACAGCCGTGAGCTTGAACGGTTTAACCGTTTGTTATACGCGTAAAAATGAAACGCAGACTTACACTCTTTCCACCACGCAGACGCTGAAGGCAGGCAAATATGCCGTTGTCTTTTTCACGGGCAATGATACAGTGGAGGACACCAAAGCCGCCTTTTATGCGCCCATTGATGTCTCCAAAAAGGGCGGCACGATTGCCCTTTATGATGCGAACGGCAACAAGCTCGATGAAATGACGCTCGAAGAGCAGTGGGGCAATATTTCATATGGCCGCGTTGCGGACGGCGACACCTTCAAATTTTTTGAAACGGCGACACGCGGCGAGCAAAATCCCGATGTCGGCTATGACGAGCGTACGCGGGCTGTCATCTTTTCTGAAACGGGCGGCTTCTTTGACGCGGCTTTTTCCCTGACCGCCTTCTCCGAGACCGGCGCGGTCATCCGCTATACCTTGGACGGCGAAACGCCCACGGAGCAGTCGCCCATTTGGTCGGGCGAAATCACCCTGAAAAACGGCGTGAATGTCGTCCGCGCCCGTGCTTTTCTCGCGGGCAAGCTCCCCTCCGAAACGAAAACGCAGACTTATTTTGTTGGGCTGAGCCGCGATGTGCCGGTTGTCTCCCTCAGCACGGACGACAAATATTTGTTTAACAACAAGACCGGCCTTTTGGTCTCCGGCAACGGCAAGACGGCGAACTATTATAAGGATTGGGAATATCCCATCAATGTCGAATACTACAACGCCGACAACATGCAGGAAATCAACCAGATGGCGACCTTCCGCGTGACCGGTGCGACCTCCCGCAAATACGGTCAAAAGGCCATTTCCCTCTTTGCCCGTTCCGCATTGGGCAATAAAATGTTTTATTTTAACCCGTTTGAAAACCGCGATGGTTATGAGGGCTACAAGGCACTGACCCTTCGCGCCGGCGGCACGGAGAGCTTCAAAACTCGCTTCAAGGATGCCATGATGGTAAAATTGGCCAACGGCATGGGCATTTACTATCAAGAATCCGTCACCTGTGTGGTCTATTTGAACGGTGAATATTGGGGACAGTACAACCTGCGCGAGCGAATCAACAAGTATTCCTTGGCGGCGTTTGAGGGCATCACGGACGAAGATGTGATTGACGGCGTGACCATCATCAAGGGACGCGGTGAGGTGTCGCAGGGCACGATGGACGAGTGGAACGCGCTCATTAAATTCATGAAAAAGAATAGCCTCAAAGACGAAGACAATCTGAATTATGTTTTGGAGCAGTTCGATGCGGACAGCTATTTCACGATGGTCGCCTTTGAGATTATCTCCGGCAACGGCGATATTGGCAACCAACGAATGTACAAATTCCCCGGCGGAAAGTGGAAGGCAGTTCTTTACGACTTGGATGCCGCCATGCAAAACACCAAGCGCACTCCGCTCAATTATTTTTTGAAATCCCTCACCGCATCCAATTCCCTCTTCTATCATGAGCCGTTCGCCGCATTGATGAAGAACGACCTGATGAAGGACAAATTCCTGACCATCTGCGGGAAAATTCTGAGCGAGAAATTCATTTACGAAGACCTCTCCGCGCAGATTGACGAGTGGGTGGCCAAATTAGAGCCGCTTATGGAAGAGCAAATCGCCCGCTGGCCGAAATGCAGCCCCAAATCCCTCGGCACATGGCAGTACGAGGTCAAGGCTTTCCGCAAAATCTGCCGTACCCGTCCCAAAGCCGTGGTCAACTACTTAGTCAAGCAGTATAAACTGACCAAGGAGGAAAAGGAACATTATTTCGGGGAGTTTTTGGCGAAGATGGAGTAAAGGAGACTAAACCATGCTGAAGAAATTTTTTGCTGCGCTGTTTTCTGTCCTGCTGCTTTTGACCGTCCTCCCTGCTTTGGCGGATTATGAGCCGCTGCTCGCTGTCGGTGGCAGTTTTGTCTATGCGCGGGATAATCAGGGTGTTCTCCGCGTCTGGGGCGATAATCAGTACGGCCAGCTCGGAAAAGGCTCGAACAAGCAGAACAAAAATCCCGCCGTGTTCAAGACGAAGAATGCGGACATTGATGTACTGGAAATCAAGGGTATCTATGCCGGCTGCGATTATTCCTATTTTCTGATGAACAATGGCGATATCTATGGCGCGGGCAACAACCTGAACGGCGCGATGACCTGCAAGAAGGGCTATTGCGCCACACATGTCAAGATTGCGCTGGACGACAAAACCATCACCACTATCGCACCCGGCTTTGGCCACACGCTGGCGCTGAACGAGGCGGGCGAGGTCTACGCTTGGGGGCGCAACAATGCCGGTCAAATCGGCAACGGCAAGACCGTCGCCGTGTATGAGCCGGTCAAGCTCGATTTGCCGCGCATCACGGTCATTGCAGCGGGCGGAAAATTCTCCATCGCGCTCGATGAAAACGGCGTACTGTGGGGCTGGGGTGACAATACCAACCACGAGCTTTCCGCTGAAAATGTGAAGCAATACAAAACGCCCTTTCAAATCGACACGGGCGACCTGAAAATCAAAATGATTGACGCTGGCGGCTCGTACATTTCCTGCATCGATGAAAACGGCACCTTGTATATGTGGGGCATCAACGCCGAAAATCAGTGCGGCTTTGATTCAAACGGCAAGGACATTCTGACTCCGACCGCCGTGGATTTGCCGCTGCCTGTCGTCTATCTTGCCTCCTACAGCTCTCAGACCTATGTCATCCTGTCGGACGGCTCACTCTGGGGCTGGGGCAACAACACCTACGGCCAGCTTGGTCTGGGCTTCCGCACAGCCAGCGGCAAGGGTGTGACCGTCAGCAAAATTTGGGATAGCGATGTCGTCATGGTGCAGGGTGGCAGCCTATGCATGACTGCCATGCTTTCGGACGGCCGCCTGCTGACCTCCGGCATCAATAAATTCGGTCAACTCGGCCTCGCTACGAAGGAATACGAAATTGCCACCATCTTTGCAAACGGCATGGATTTGATTGTGGAGGATACCTCAGACGCAGAAGGCAAATAAAAAATTTCTATAAATGGTTTGCACCCCGAAATCACACCGTTTCACTGAAACCATTTCATTCGCCGCGGAGTGATTCATGCGAAACGAAACAAATTATTTCGCATGACACTCCGCGGTTTAAGGCATCACCGCGCAAATGAGGTAGCGCAATAAATCGTGAATTTTCTGAAAGTCACGAAACGCAAAAATCGAAGCTTCACTTTCTGTAAATCGAGATTTTTACAAGATGCACGACGGTGGACTGACGATGATTTTATCGAAAATTGAGGTTAGACACCGATAAGGCATATATAATACCCACTAAATTTGTGTGAGATGCCTCAACTTATGAATTTTTCGTCCAATAGTGAATTCGCCTTACATTCTAAAACCACACAGATTGCCCAGCGCTACGCTTCCGACGGCCTCAGCAATGCTGAAAAGGTACCATTTGTACTCTTTATCTTTATCGACGTTCTCAAAAAGTTGATGAATGTCGTTCTGTCCACACTTATTGTGCGTAAGCGTCAAATATAGCCGCGTTGACACTCTGCCTGAACAGATTCATTCCACGG
>CAVJHY010000058.1:0-11368 GCA_963649405.1 bacterium | reverse complement strand
CGCCTTTACCCCTTAATCCCGCCTCGTGCCACGCCATTGACGATTTGCTTGCGGCAGAAGAGGAAGAGGATGATGACGGGGATGACGACGATGGTGGAGGCGGCCATTTGAAGGTTGGGGTCGGGACCGCCCTCGGAGGTAAAGACGAGCAAGCCCATCGTCAGGGTATAGCTTTCCGGCACATTGGTGACGAGCATCGGCCACATGAAGGAATTCCACGAGGCGATGGCATTGAGCAGCACGATGGTCATCAGGGACGGCCGCGCAATCGGCACCATGACGCGCCAGAGGTAGAACCAGTTGGTCGCGCCGTCAACACGGGCGGACTGGTACAGGCTGTCCGGCACGGAATCGAAGAAATTTCTCAAGATAAAGGTGTAGAAAATGCTGGACATGAAGGGGAGAATCAGCGCGGTTTTGGTGCTGATCAGCCCTAATTTTGCAACGGTCTGGTAGTTGGTGATGGTCAGCATTTCAAACGGCACCATCATCAGGGAAATGAGGAGAGAGAAAATCAGCGTGCGCCCCGGAAAGCGGAGGCGGGAGAAGGCAAACGCGCCGAAAATGGTGGTGATGCCCGTCAGAATGACGCAGGAAATCGTCACGATGATGGAGTTTAAGAAGTATGTGCCGAAGGGCGCTGTATTGAACGCGGTGACGAAATTCTGCCATTCAAGGTGCGAGGGAATCCACTGCGGGGGGAAGCGCACGGCCTCGGCGTTTGTTTTGAATGCGGTGGTGAACATCCAATAGAAGGGGAACACCATCATGAGTGCGCCGACGGTCAACATGAAATACTTGAGGAATGTAACGATGCCGGGCAGGAGCTTGTCGCGCACGAACGAGGGGCGCAGGTCATTCACAAATTGCTGGCTCACAATGATTCGCCCCCTTTAATAGCGCCATTTGCGCTGAATCCACTGCTGCAGCATGGTCAGCACAAAGAGAATGAGGAACAGGACAATGGCTGCCGCCGCCGCGCCGCCCATGCCCACAGGCCCGTTCTGGAAGGCGTTTTTGTAAATGTAGTAGACGACGGTGTAGAGGTTTTCATAGGTGCCGGGGCTGGAATTAAAGAGCGGGAACAGGTCGTTAAAGACCTTGGCACTGGAGATGGAATTGATAATCAGCACCAGAGAAATGGTCGGGGCGAGGAGCGGCACGGTGATGCGGAAGAAAATGCGCGTGGAATGCGCACCGTCCACCCGCGCCGCCGTGTAATAGGTGTCATCAATGTTTTGCAAGCCCGAAATCATCAGAATAATGGTGAAGGGCAGGATATTCCAAATACCGTAGATAATCAGCGCCCAGATGTTGTTCTGCGCCTTGCCAATCCAGTCCACCGGCTCGATGCCGAACAGCCCCAAGATGTAGTTAATCGGGCCGCTTTGCAGATTAAACATAAATTTCCACGCAAGACCGGTCGCCATCGCCGCCGTGACCATCGGAAGAAAGTAGGCGGTCTGGAAAAGGGCGTTTAATTTGACTTTTTTATTCAGCAGGTTGGCAATCACAATCGCCAGACAGGTGGAAATCGGCACAACGAACAGCACATATTCACCCGTGTTTTTAAGCGCGGAGATGAAGCGGGCATCGTTCAGTACGCGAGTGTAATTGGCAAAGCCCCAAGAGGAAAAGCTGTCCGAAAGCTGCTTATATTTTTCCTTGAAGGAGAGCAGCACCACATTAATAATCGGGTAGATGGTGAACACGGCGAGACCGACCATGAACGGCACAACAAAGTCAAATGCCTCCAAATAGCCGGACACCTCGTGCTTTTTGGTCAGGTCACGCTGCCCGATAACCCGCCAAAGCAGAGCGGACACCGCCGCGCAAACAGCACCGAAAATCAGCAGAAAAATGTAGCTGTGCTGGGAGGTGTAATAGACCTTCTCGGAAAAGGAAAGTTTTTTGAAATTACGCGCCAAGGTCTGCGTTTTGGCAGCCTTAACCGCCTCCTCAAAGGTCTTCCCTTCCACCGTGTGCAGGGAGGTGCAGCCCCAAACGCTTAAAGCAATCAGCAAGAGGGCGACCAAGGTGAACGCGATGGCGTGCCCGACGAGGCGGGGATTCCGCGCATAGCGCCGCGCCAGCTTTTCCTGAAATGTACTCATCAGTAGCGCTCCCCCGTTTCCGCATCAAAAAGGAACACACCGCGGTTGCGAAGACCGATACGCACCATTTCGCCAGATTTGCGCACCTTGTCCGCGTCCAGATAAGCACGCCATTCGGCTGTGCCGAAGGTGAGGTAGGTGAGCTGCTCCTTGCCCATTGTGTACACATTCTGCACGGTGCAAGTCATGCAGCCGTCCTGCCCGTCCTCCGCGTCAAACGCGGCCTCGGCGCGGATGCCCATTGAAATCGGCTTGCAGTCCGGCGCGTTTTTGAAGATGGGATGCCTAAAAGATGCGCTGCCGTCCGTCAGGGTGAAAGTGTCACCCTTGGTCGTGCCGTCCAAGTGGTTGATGGGCGGGTTGCCTAAGAAGTCCGCCACGAAACGGTTGACCGGCTCATCATACAGGCGCTGCGGTACATCGTATTGCTGGAACACGCCTTTTTTCATCAGCACGATGTGGTCGGAAATGGACATGGCCTCTTCTTGGTCGTGCGTGACGAAAATGGTGGTCACGCCGGTCTGCTGCTGAATGCGGCGGATTTCCTCGCGCATTTCAAGGCGCAGACGGGCATCCAAGTTGGAAAGCGGCTCATCCAAGAGCAAAAGGCGCGGCTCCTTCACCAGCGCACGGGCGATGGCCACGCGCTGCTGCTGACCGCCGGACAGCTCCTTGGGGCGGCGGTTGAGCAGCTCATCCACATGGACGAGATTGGCCATTTGAAGCGCCCGTTCCTTGCGTTCCGCCATCGGGATGCGCTGAATTTCCAGCGGAAAGCAGATGTTTTCCAGCACCGTCATGTGCGGATAGAGCGCGTAATTCTGGAACACCAACCCGATGCCGCGGCGTTCCGGCGGCAGCCCCGTCACATCCTCTTTGTCAAAGAAAATGTGACCGGATGTGACCGGAATGATGCCCGCCAGCATATTCAGGATGGTGGATTTGCCGCAGCCGGACGGTCCTAACAGGGAAATCAGCTCGCCGTCCTCCAAGGTGACGGAGAAGTTGTTCACGGCGAGGGTGTTGCTTGTCCGCGAGCCAGTGGCCTTAAATTCCTTGGTCAGGTTTTCCAGAATTACGCGCATGGGCTTGTCCTTCTTTCAAAATTTTTTGGCGGAGAGCCGTTTCGCCAGTGGGCGCTCAAAGAGGTAGGTGACGAGGATTGCAATGAGAAGTGCGCCGATAAAGCACACTGCCGTGTAGGGAATTTGCCATGCCCTTTCCCCGTACCGCCAAGGCTCAGGACTTTCAGAGGGAATCCAGCCCCATTCCTTCACGCGCACGGCAAACACCTGATGCCAGATGTAATATTGGAAAGAGATGGCAGAGAAAAAGCGCATGAGTTTGTTGCCGAAGAGAAAACGGAGCGTCGGCAGGGAAAAGCAGAGGCAGACCATGAAAATCGCCAGCAGCACCGCAAAGGGGAAGCGGTTGAGAAGCTGCCCCAAACGGATGGAGGCATAATCGGGGTTGTTTGCCTGTGTTTGCAAAAGCTGCAAAATCACCAAGCCGGACAGCACTGCGACAACCGAAAAGAGGAGCTTCTCCGTCCGGCTTTCGCCCTGCATTCTTTTTTTGAATAGAGCGATGGTCTTCGCCGCGACAAAGCCGATGGCGTAGACATGAAAGAACGCGGGAAGCTGGTTGATGTACATCGCCGTGTCCTCGAAGGTGCCGACATAGCTGCAGTAGGCAAGGGAAACGGCGGTCATAGCAGTAAGGGTGATACACGGATGTTTCCTGAACGCCTTCGCCAGCAGCGGGAACAGGAGGTAGAACTGCATTTCAATCGCCAGTGTCCACAAAGCGCCGTTTAAGGGCGTGGACAGATAGCTGAAGGAAAAGAAGGTGTGCGTAAAGGTGAGGTGCGCCAGCACATCCTTGAGACCTGCCGAAAAGGAGGTGTACTGCTTGTTCGGCAGTGCCGAAAAGAGCAGCATGATGAGGATGCAAAGGAGGTAGGAGGGCAGGATGCGCACGAGCCGCTTTTTGTAAAACGCCAAGGTGTCGAATTTTCTGTTCTCGTCCGTCAGCGGATAGTAGAGGAGCAGCCCGCTTAACAGCAGCATCCCATCCACAAACATATACCCGGCACGCGGTATACATTCAAGGGAAATGTTCAGCCCAAACACGCCGTTTGCAGGATTGAACGTAAAACGCGGCGACAGCCAGCTCTGCTGCCAGATGTGATACCAAGCGACAATAAACACGAACAGCGCCCGCACACCGTCCAGCACATCCAAGCGCCCGTCCGTGCCGATGCCGTCCGTATAGGGCTTGAAAATGTCCTTGATGTTCATTCGTCCTGCTCCGCTTCGGCACGGGTGAGCCGGTAGGTCTTGCCCGTCTTTTTGTTCTTCAGGGTCAGCGCTTTTTGAGAAATGTTGATAATCTGATAATCCGTACTCATATCGTCCGCTGTCGGACCTGTCTGCAGCAGGTACTGCCGCGCATAGTAGTGCATATTCGCGCCGTCAATGCTGCATGTGCCGTCATCATTGAAAATAAACGATGCGTTCTTGCTGCTGACCCAGCTCCCGATGACCTGATAGCAGATGCGTGTCATTTTCTTGGAGGCAACATCCCTGTAATCGGGAATGAGCTTGTAAAGCTGGTACGCTTCATAGGGACGCTTGTCCGCATAGAGAGCCTCAGCATAGTTGTAAGCGGCTTCCTCGAACATGGTTTTCAAATCCGCGTACTTTTCGCCCACGGAGGTCAAATCCAGCCCGATGACCGCATCCACCACGGCGGCATAATCCTTTTCGTCATAGGCGGTCTTGGCAGCGGTGTAAGCATCGGAAAAATAGGTGTCATAGCACTTTTCGGAAAGCGCCGCCGCATCCTCATAATCGGCAATCTTGGAAAAGAGCGCCGCCGCCTGTGCATAGTCGCCCGCCTCCATATAGGAGGTCGCCAAGCGGTAAGAGCAGTCGTTGTACAAATCCTGCGAATTTTTATAGGTGAGAATGCCGCCCAGCTTGTCAACCGCGCCCGCAAAGTCGAGTGCATTGATGGCAGAAAGCGCCTGTTGATAGAGACATTCGGAAAGCTGCTCGGACACGCCTTCATAATCGGGAATGGTGGAAAGCAACGCCTGTGCCTCCTGCCATTTTTCAAGATTCAGGAGCTTCACGGCGCGTTCGTAGGTCGCCTGTTCCAAATACTGCGCACTGGACAAATAATCGCCCAAGGAGAGGAACAGCTCATACGCCGTGTCCGCATCGCCCGCGTTCAAGGCACTCAGCGCCTCGCCGTAGCGGGCATCCATGAGCAGGGTCGCGCTGTCTTCGTATTCGCCCAAGTCGGTAAAATAGGTGATGGCGGTCGCGTAATCCTGATTGTTCATCGCTTCCGTCGCCTTTTCATAGGCGATTTGGTTGGCCAGCTCGTCCGCGTCCCTATAGCCGGAAATGCGCTTGAGTTCGGTCAGCGCCGCGTCTTTATCGCCGTCTGCAAGCAAAGTCAGCGCGGGCAGATAGATGCTCTCATTGAGCGCCTCTTTCGCCGCGTCCGAATCCCCCGCCTTTAACAGCGCTTCCTGAGCACCCGCATAGTCTTCCTGTTCTAAGAGCGCAAGACCGATTTGATATTCGCACTCGCAGAGCCTTGCGGCGGAATCGCTGTATGTGCTGATTTTTTCAAACATCTCCGCGGCGCTTTTGTATTCGCCCGCGTTCATCGCCTTGACCGCCGGCTCATACAGGCACTGCGTGGCGCGGCGATAGGCATCGGAATAATCCCCTGCCAAGAGGAAATAGTCCGCCGCCGCGTCATAATCCTCCTGCTTGAACAGAAGGTCACCAGCCAGATAATAGGCTTGCTGAAGTTTTAAGGCACTCTCTCGATAATCGCCCAGCTCCGTAAAACAGGCAATGGCTGTTTCCGGGTCGTCCTCATCGAGCGCCTGTAAGCCGGGCTGATAGAGGCATTCCAGCGCCTTGGTTGCGCTGTCGCTGAAGTCCCCCAAGCTTAAAAAGTCCGTCCGTGCCAAAGCATATTCGCCGTTTTTCATGTTTTCATCTGCCCGCCCGTAGACGCACAGGTTCATGCACTCTTCGGCATTGCTGTAATCCGCAATCTCTTCGTAAATTTCGAGTGCCGTGTCCCATTCGTCCGCAGCGCGGCGCTTTTCCGCCTGCCGATACCGCGCTTCCTTTGCCAAGGTCTTGCTGTCCTTGTAGTCAAGGGCATCAAACGCATCCTGCGCGGCGGCCAAGGAGGTATATGTCCCGCCGTCCAAGGCGGCTTTTGCCTCGCGGTAGTCGCACTCCAAAATCAGCTCGGCAGAATCTTTGTATTCATACTTCGCCAGCTTGGTGAAGCCTTCCCGCGCCGCTTCATACTGCGCATTGTTCATTTCCTTTTCGGAGGAAGTATACACATACCAAGGAATCAAATGAAACAGCGTGCCATATGCCAGCACCAGCACAGTAACAACGGAAATCAGGGTGGTCAGGATGATTTTCCGGCGATGCTTTTTCTTCTTTTCCCGCGCCTCTTTTTCATTGAGCAGCCGAATCTGTTCCAGCCGTTCGCGGCGGCGCTGCTCTTCGATGGCGGTTTCGCGCAGATAAAGCACCTTTTCCACGGTCGCTTCGTTGTAATTCGCAAAAATATCATGCTTGGAGCGGAGGCAGCGCTTGCAGGTTTCATCGCTCGCGGCATTGGCGCGGCCGCAGATGCACACCCACACCGCACCTTGGTCAGAAGGGTAGGCAGACGCATCCGCGCCGGCAAGCTGCCGCAGCACTTGCAGTCGCTTCTCATCCGGAGGCGCATTCAGAGCGTATTCGGTGACGGGCGCAGCCCCGCGCCGCCAGACCGTGCCGTCATCAAACCAGACCTTTTCGATGATCAGCTCCATGTCCTTGGCTTCCACGCCGCCCTCGACAGCCACGGCCATTTCAAAGGCGCAGCGTGTCGGCGCATCCAGCCCCTGCACCCGCTCGACCTGCCTTGTCAGCTGCTCGCCGTCCGCATCAAAGCATAGGAAGCAAGCCTGCACACTGCTGACCGTCTTTTCAGACAGATTGTAGAGCTGCAATGTGCAGACGGGGTATTGAGCCGTCGGCATTTGAAAATGCCAAAGCTCCACCGGACAGGTTAGGTCGATTTTCATAGTCATGCCTCCGGCATTTTTTAGTGGATAGTGGATAGTGGATAGACGGATGGTTGAGAAGCAATGTTTTGTGCGCCATTGATGGAACTGGTTTGTGGCAAGTGGATAATGGTTAGTGGTTAGTGGATAGACGGATGGTCTTTCAGAAGAAAATGATAGACGGTGAAAGATTTTAATGGTTTAATGATGTTATGAATTACGAGGCAAGTAATTGTATTTCACAACACTATCACTATCCGCTATTCACTATCCACTAACCACTAAAAAGATTATTCCATTTGCAAAATAATGCTCGTCAGTGTCGCTTCGCTCATATTCAGAATCAGCGTGACGGCGTGGTCTTCCACGGTGCAGCCGTAGCGCAGGCAGGTTTCGCCCACATCCACAAACTCGGCAAGACCGTAGCTTTCATCACCCGCCGCGCCGTACAGGTAGGTGATGTCGCCGTCGCTCACGCCCGCATCGGAGGCGAACAGGGAAATGATATTTTCCTGCTGGTCGCCCACGCGGATGCCACGCGGTCCTTCTAAGGTGTCCTCGTCCATGTACAGACTGTCCACGCGCAGAAGGTTTTTATTCTTGTCATGCAGGAAGGTGATGGTCGCGGCGTTCCACTCCATAACATGGATGTAGGTTTCCTCGTCTTCCAGCCATTCCTCGGCAAAGTCATCGCCCAGCACGCTCTGTGCGTCCTCCGGCGTTAATTCAAGGAAATCAAGACCGGAAAAAATGAGGTCGTCACGGTCAAACGGCAACGCCTCGCCGCTTTCCGCCGCGCTCAAATACGCGGAATATTCCGTCTGTTCGCGCACATCCCAGAAGGCGTTCAGCTCAGCCTGCGCATCCTGCACGGTGAGGGTCGGCATGGACAAATTCAGCTCCGCCCGAATGACCGCGCCGTCGCGCAAATCATAGATGGCAGCCGCCACACCCACGCCGCTGTCCGCCATATAATAGGCATAGTGGGTAATCTGCGTGACGCGCTGACCGTCCCGCTTCAGATAGCCAACCGCCGCTTGACCGGGCAGCTCGCCGTCCACATATAAAACCGCCTCCTCACGGGTGCCGGTCATGGAAGAATTTTCCAAAGGATAGGCAGTGAGCAGGGTGTCCAAAGAATCGTTTAGCTTGATGCCACGCAAGTCGCCCATGCTGTCATCACCCAGCGTCAGGTCATCAAAAATGACAGCCAAAATGCGGGTGGAAGAAGTCAGCTTCTGCGTATCGGTCTTTAGGGTGTACTGTGCAAAGTGCAGCAGCCAGCCGCCGTCCGTCTCTTCGGCTTCGTATTGGTTATCTTCGAGCGCCGTTTTCAGCATGGAATCGGTGTAAGAAGTTAGCTCTAACTTGGACAAGGTACTTGTGTCCGCCAAGGCAGCAGCGCCCAGCGTCAAAAGAAGGCAAAGCACCAAGAAAAATGACAGCTTCTTCATGTTCATACTCCTTAAAGGTTGGGTTGTTCAAGACCGTTTTTCGTTATTACCGCATAAATCAGCGGCGGCTTTTTGGCGGGTGTCTCGCTGAAGGTTATGGCGTGCTTGATAGCCGCCTCCGCCTGTGCCGCGCTTTCCTCGCTGCGGGCGTACAAAGTCGCAATCGGGTCGCCGATTTTTACATAATCGCCCAGCCTTGCCCGCATCACAAAACCCACGGCGGGGTCAATCACGTCATCCTTTTTCTTGCGTCCCGCGCCCATGCCCTGCGCGGCATTGCCGAGCGCCGTCGTGTCCATTTCGGTGATGTAGCCGCCCTGTTGGAAGTAAATATCGCGGACAATCGGCGCTTGCGGGAGCAGGGTGACATCATCGCAAACCCGCGGATCGCCGCCCTGCCGCTCAATCATCTGCTTGAATTTTTCAAGCCCCGCGCCGGATGCCAGTGCCTGCTTGAGCATCCTCTGCGCCTCGACCGCATCTTTGCACACATGGGAGGCAACCAGCATCCGCGCCCCCAAGAAGAGGGAGACGGTCATCAAATCTCCGTCCGTGCGATTCGACAAAATATCAATGGCTTCCTTTACTTCGAGCGCGTTCCCGATATGCGTGCCGAGCGGCTCGGCCATGGAGGAGACCACGGCGATGATTTCACGCCCCGCTTGCGTGCCGATATCGACCATTGTCTGCGCAAGCTGCACGCTCTTTTCCAGCGTGTCCATGATAGCGCCCGACCCGAATTTCACGTCCAACACAATGGAATGTGCGCCGGAGGCAAATTTTTTGGAAAGAATACTGGATGCAATCAGCGGAATGGAGTCCACCGTGCCGGTCACATCGCGCAGGGCGTACAATTCCTTATCCGCCGGCGCTAATTCCGCGCTCTGTCCAACCACCGCACAGCCGATTTCGCGGACAATGCGGACAAACTCGTCTTCGGGCAGGGAGGTTTTCATGTGCGGGATGGCTTCCATTTTGTCCACTGTGCCGCCCGTATGCCCAAGCCCGCGCCCGCTCATCTTCAGCACCTTGCCGCCGCAGGCTGCCACAAGCGGCGCTAAAACCAGCGTTGTCGTGTCGCCCACACCGCCGGTGGAATGCTTGTCCACGGGAATGCCGCCGACATCGGGGTCAAGCATATCGCCCGAACAGGCCATTGCCATCGTTAAATCCGTCGTCTCGCGGGCATCCATGCCGTTTAAGCGAATGGCCATCAGCAGCGCGGCAAGCTGATATTCGGGAATCGTGTGCCGCGCCGCGCCCAAGGCAAAATCCCGAATCTGCTCGGCAGTCAGCGCCCGTCCCTGCTTTTTATCTTCAATGATTTGTAGAAAATTCATACAGCGCACCCTTTCTGCCTTTTTCAGCATGCTCAGTATAGCATACTTTGAGGGTTATGACAAGACGAGGAGAATGTAGGTTTATGTTGGGCAACCATTCTTTATCGCATAAAGAATGGTTGCCCCACACCCCCTTCCAAGAAAGCGTATAATTTAGTGGATAGTGATTAGAGGATAGTTTAGTTGTGTTTTGAAAAATATGAATATGCAGGATTCATAAACGACGAAAAATATTATAACTCGCTGAATTGCCGTACAACATGATTTCTATCCATTATCCACCAAGTTTCTTTTACTTGTGAGTGAAAAAACCTTTACTTTTCCCTATAAATCCCGTACAATAAGTAAAGATTAGGGTGATATTCAACCAAAACAGGAGGCATCATCCATGCGGGCGGCAATCATTGGAGCGGGTTTCATTTCGGATTATCATGCGGACGGGTACACACAGGCGGAAAACACGGAATTGGTCGCCGTGTGCGATGTGGATATCGAGCGGGCGGAAAAACTAGCGCAGCGATACGGCTGCAAGGCTTACGCGGATGCCGAAACGATGCTCGAAGCGGAAAAGCCGGATGCGGTGTCCGTCTGCGTGCCGTCCTTTCTGCATGAACAATATGTGTTGCTGGCGCTCACGCACGGCGCTCATGTGCTTTGCGAAAAGCCGCTGGCGCTCACCTTGGAGGCGTGTCACCGCATGAACGAGGCCGCTGAAAAGCGGGGGCTTTTGCTGATGACTGGGCAGGTGCTGCATTGGTGGCCGGAATATCAGACCATTTCGGAGCAAATTTCGCGCATGGGCAGACCCGCATTCCTGTCTACGCAGCGGCTTCAGCACGGGCGGCCAGCCTCATGGGTGAACGACCCGCAAAAGGGCGGCGGAGCGCTGTTTGATTTGTTTGTTCACGATGTGGATTTTGCTTGCTCCCTGTCGGACGATGCGCCGGAAATTCAAGCCGTGTGGGGACAAAAAGGCGGCAGAGGCGCGTGGCGCAGACTGTGCGTCATGCTGCAATGGCCAGACGGCATGGGCGCAAAAATCGAGGCGGCCAATATGATGCCGTTCAATTTCCCGTTTACCGTCGCCTTCCGTGCGGATTACGCCGATGCCTGTATCGACTACCGCTTCAAAGCCCCACTCAACATCCAGCGCGATGCCAAGACGGAAGCATCTTTGCTGGTCTTTGAACATGGCGAGGTGCAAGCCTTGCCGACGCATCCGAACGCCCAAACCGAGGCATTCCGCCGGGAAATCGCCGCCTTTACGCGTGGCATCACTGCCCATCAAAACCCCTTCCCCTGCCTAAAAACCATCGCCATGATGGAGACGATTCAGAGGGTGAAGGAAATGCTGGAGAG
>CAVJHY010000057.1:0-11383 GCA_963649405.1 bacterium | reverse complement strand
GATAAATAGTGAATTTTGTGTCAGATGCGATTGCAAAAATCGATGATTTACTGGATGTAAATCGAGATTTTTGCAAGAAGTAGATGGCGCAAAAGGCACATTTTTGCGAGTCGCCGAATTGTGCGGTGATGCCTTAAATGTAATTTGGCAACCTGGAAAATGAAAGCCGGCTAAAGCAGAGGACACAAGATGCAAAAGCAGTATCGAATCCGTAAGAACCGCCAGTTTCAGTATGTGTACCGTAAGGGAAAAAGCACGGCAGCCCGTGAGATTGTCCTGCTTTATATCCGTGCGGCCAAGCTGCAGGTTGGCTTTTCCGTCAGCAAAAAGGTCGGAAACGCGGTCATTCGCAACCGTATCAAACGCCGCCTGCGGGAAGCGTTTCGGGGGTACATTCCCGACTTGAAGCCGGGCTTCTACATCATTGCCGCCAGAACAAGCGCGGCACAGGCCGACTTTAAGACGATCAACCGTTCGCTTCACTATCTCCTGAACAAGCAGCATCTATGGAAAAACAGCCCATGAAGCGCTTTCTTCTGTGGATGCTTCGACTCTACAAAAAGAAGGTCAGTCCGGGGCTGCGGCCAGCCTGCCGCTTTACACCGACCTGCTCGGAATACGCCTTGACAGCGATTGAACGCTATGGCGCTTTTTTCGGCTCATGGCTTGCCATGAAGCGGATTTTGCGTTGCAATCCACTGTGCAAGGGCGGGTATGACCCTGTTCCGGAGCTGCCGGACGCCACCATCAGAAGGGACGAAAACGATGAATGATTTTCTCCGTGCCATCCTTGAAGGCATCAATTCCATCGTGCATAACCATGCATGGTCTATCGTTATTTTTACGATTCTAATTCGCTTTATTTTGATGCCCTTCGACATTAAGAGCCGGAAGGGTATGCGGCAGATGCAGAAGCTCCAGCCGGAGCTGAACAGGCTGCAAAAGAAATATGGGGATGATAAGCAGAAGCTGCAAATGAAGCAGTCCGAGCTGTTCCGCAAGGAGCATTACAGCCCGCTGTCCGGCTGTCTGCCGATGCTGCTGACACTGCCCATCCTTTGGTGTATGTTCAACGCTATGCGTGCCATCGCCAATGAAGAAACTGTCCGTGAGGCGTTTTACTATGTCGCCAACCTTCAGCCCCCGCAAGAGAGCTGGCTGTGGGTCAAGAATATTTGGCATCCTGACTCTCTGTTTGTCTCCATCGCGCCTGACCTAAGCTCCTTGACCGTTATCGGGCAGGATGTCTGGCAGAAGGTTTATGAAAGCCTTGATGCCGACATGGTGCAGCAGATTATTGCCAACATCCCCAATTATGTGGATGGCATGATTGATTTTTCCACCGCTGATGCGGCTAAGACGACCATCCAGACGCTGTTTAACGCGATGGAGCTGCAGCCTGTGTATCTTGCTGCCTCCGAGACTGTTCCCGGATGGCAAAATCTGAATTTCTTCTTGTTCAGCGTGACGCTGTATAAGCAGTACAATGGTCTTTTGATTCTGCCCATTCTGGCCGGTCTGTCTCAGGTGCTGATGACCAAGCTGACCCCCGGTGCGGATGCAAGCGCGAACACGCAGACCAATCCTTCAGACCCGAACGCCGCGTCTCAGCAGAGCATGAACAGCATGATGAAGTATTTTTTTCCGTGCATTTCCGTGTTCTTTTGCTTGACCTCCAACGCCGGTTTCGCCGTTTACTGGGTGACTTCCAACATCATCGCCACCATCCAGAATTACGCCATCAACCGTTACTTTGAGAAAAAGGATCAGCTCGCTGCCGCAGCATCCAATGAAGGAGACGTTAAGTAAATGAAAAGTGTTGAAATTTCCGCCCGCACCACCGAAGAAGCCATTTCAGAAGGGCTGGAAAAGCTGGGCGTTACCCTCAGCGATGTCACGGTTGACATCTTGGAAGAAGGCAGCAAGGGTCTGTTTGGTCTCTTTGGTAGCCGTCCCGCCAAGGTGCGTCTGACACTGAATGAGGATGATGATGAAGATTCCGGCGTGAAGGCCATCTTTGCAGAGCCTGTACAAGCCGCAAAGTCCAACCCTTTGAAGACGCAGGAAAAGAAAGTGAAGAAGCCCGAAGCATCCAAGCCTGTTGCTGCGGAAAAGTCGGATGTTGAAGCGGAAGAAACGTCTGCCGAGCATAATCCGGAGCAGAAGAAGGATGACAAGCCGCAGAAGCCCGCCCGTAAGCCGCGTCCCGTCAAGGAAAAGACGGAGGAGCAGCCCAAGAAAGCAGCGCAGCCCGCAGAGCCTGTCGAAATCGTCCCTGCTGAACAGGTCGACCGTGCAACGGCCGCCGGACGCGCACAGGAATTTTTGCAGCAAGTGACCAAGCTCATGGGCGTGAATGTTGCTGTTCATGTGAAGACGGACGATGAGGGCAACGTTCGCGTCAATATGCAGGGCGACACGCTGGGTATTCTGATTGGCCGCCGCGGTGAAACGCTGGACGCGCTGCAATACCTGACGAGCCTTCAGGTCAACAAGGGGCAGAGCGAATACACCCGCGTGACCTTGGATACGGAAAACTATCGCGCACGTCGTGAGGAAGCACTGATTCGTCTGGCCAACCGCATGGCCAATCGTGCGCAGAAGACCGGCCGCAAGGTGTCGATGGAGCCGATGAATCCCTATGAGCGCCGCATCCTGCACAGTGCGTTGCAAAATAACCCCGCCGTGGAGACCCATTCCGAGGGCGAAGAGCCGAATCGCCATGTGGTTATCACATTAAAACAAAAGTAAAATATATATTCCAAAGAGGCTGTTTTTCGACAGCCTCTTTTTGCGTCTTTTCGTCAACCTTGACCGATACCCCAAAATGCGGTACAATAATATAGCAGGAGGATAGGAACATGACGCGAAAAGAGGCATGGATTTTTATCTTGGTGCTGATGCTTTTGGCGGCGTTTGGTTTAGCCAATGCTGAAGAAGCGGGCATTTCGGAAACACAGAAGCAATGGGAAAACGGCGAAAGCACCATCTGCTTTCCGCTGCTTGAGGGCGATACACCGGCGGTCGAACGCATCAACCAAACGATGTGCGAAAAGACGAGTATTGAAGCATACAAAAGCCTTCTGAACAATTTGAACTTCGGCGGTGTGGGGCTGAACATTACCTATGAAAGCGCCTTGGGCGAAAAATATTATTCCGTAGTGATTTCCGCCAGCGGAAAAATGCTTCAGGGCAGACCCGGACAAAAGTATTATGCCATGACCTTTGACCTATCCACAGGCGAAGAAGTTTCTTTTGACACACTGTTTACGGACAGCGAGGCTGCGCTTGCCTTAATCGAAGATAAAATGGAAAACGAGGTTTCCGATATTCTCTCGACCTACATGGACAATGCCGAACTTCTGCCCATCCCGACGGATCGCTTTGCCTTGGTCAATCAAACATTAACCTTTTATTACGACAATGAACAGCTTTCCTTTCTTTCGGGCGATGCGGGCGCGGCGGCGTTTGAGTATTACGAATTAGCGCCCTATCTGAAGCTGGATGCAGACTCTCCTGCCGGTGATTTATTCGCGCTGTGCGAATCAGCCGAGGCAGGGGAAAGGCTCCGCAAGCTGGCGGAAAGCGGAACACTGTTTGAAAGCACCTTCGGCACGCCGCTAATGACCCTCGACCAGCCGCTTGAGGATGTTTTAGAAAGGCTCAAGCAAAGCACGGACTCCTCCTATTACCCGAACGGACGAATTGTCGAGGTGGAGCATCCTGCCATGCGCGGGACATATCTATTGACCGATGAAGCCGAAACGGAGCTGATGGGGCTGATGACCGTACATCACGCGGTATGCGGGCTGATTCCCAAGCGGACAACGCAAAGCGAATGGCAAGCGCTGCTTGGTGGGCCGGATGCGTCCATTGCACTGGATGCGCAGACCGCCGAGGTCTATCGGCTCAGCGCCGGTATCAGCGACAGCTATATTTGCGGCATATATACCCTCACGCTTCACGCAGATAAAAACGGTGTGCTGGAAGCGATTATTTTGAAAAAGTAAGGAATTGTTCATGGCAACAAAGAAGAATGCGGTCGGTGCGGCTGGGTCGGGCATCAAAACAAGCGCTCGCATGGCCTCGCTGACCTATGTATTGGGTGTCGTGTCGTTGGTGCTTGGAACGGCTTTTTTGCTGTCTCTTGCTATCGGCGGCGGAAGCACGGCCTTAAACCTTTTGCAGAGCGCGTTATACGGCCTCTGCGGACAGGTTTATTTTGTATTTCCGTTTTTGCTTTTATGGCTTGGTGCGGCGTTGATTGCCCACGCCTATCACAGCGTCAGTGCGCGAAATCTGACGCTGGCTTTTTGCGTGTATTTCTGCGTTCTGTCGCTCGTCACCATGCTGACCTTCGTGTCCGGCAAGGGCAACCTGATGGAGTACATCTATCTGGCCAATCAACAAAAGGCCGTGTCCTCGTCCGCTTCGTTTTTAGCTTACATTCAGCGCGTGTATCAGTGGGGCGTGAATGGGCAGCTTCAGCTTTGCGGCGGCGGCGCATTCTCCATGCTGTTTGCTTACCCAGTTTATAAGGTGTTCGGCGTTATCGGCGGCATCGTGTTTTTGTTCGTTCTGCTGATTGGCTTGGTCATGGCACTCACGCGTCTGAGCCTGACAAAACTGTTCCGTTCTGCCTCGGACGGCATGGAAAAGCGGCGCTTAAACCGTATTCAGCAGCGACAGGAAGCGGCCAACCAAACGCAGCAACAGCAACAGAAGCCGCAACCCGATGTCCCCCAGATGGGGCATACACGGCAGTACGGTCAGAAAGTCCAGATGGAAACGACCTACGAGACTGTTCCCGCATGGCAAAATGCAGCGCAGAATTATGCGGAAATGCAGTCGTTGACAAACGCCTATCAGCCGCCTCAGCAGGCTATGCAGGAAAATGTCTATCAGCCTTCGCAAGCGCAGCAGAGCAGCTCTTACGTCCCCGCACAGGGTTTTTATCCTATCAATAACGGCAGTACGCTGTATGATGAGCGCTTTGTGCTGCACCCTGAGCAAACACGGAACGCGGCAAGTGAAGAAGAAAACACCCTTCCGACAGACGAGCCAGCCGTACAGCCGCAGGAGCATCCCGTGCAGGAAAGCCCCTATCAGCGGCCTTCTGTGCCTATTCAGCCCGCTCCTGTGCAGCCCAAATCGCAGGAAAGAGTCCATCAGTCCGCGCCTTCTTTCCAAGAAAAGTCCGTTGCTCAACAGAATCCTTGGCAGAAGGCTACTAATGCTCCATTGACGGCACAGGAAAATCAACCCAAAGTTCCTGAAAAATCAACCTGTCAGCAGCCGCCTGTTCGTCAGCCTGCCGTTCAAAAGAATGTCGAGCTTCAGCCTGTAGACGATGTGCCGCCGTGGGAGGAGCAGCCCAAGCACAAGGAACAGCCTACCGCTGCGAGTAATAAGCCGCTTTCCGATTGGCAGCAGCAGCTCCGCAGCAAGCAGCAGGAGCTGACGGGCGAGAGCAGCCGAGAAAAAATGTCCAAGCCAAAGCCTGTGTTTACAGACCCCGCAGTACCGCTGACCGGCGAGAGAATCCCTATTTCGCCCGCCGCGCAAGCGCCCAAGCAGGAAGACCGCTCCACTCGCATGGACGGAACGCCCGTCGTGCAGCGGACGGAACGGTCAACCGCCATCATCGACTATATGCCGCCGCCTTATTCCTATCTGGGCGAGGGCAAAAGCTGGAACGACCACCCAGACACCACCTTGGAGGATACGCAGCGTGCCCAGCAGATTGAGCGAACACTGTCCACCTTCAACATCGCCTGTCAGATGCGCGAAATCACGCACGGCCCTGCCATTACGCGCTTTGCCATCAAACTGGCAGAGGGCATCAAGGTGCGTCAGGTCATCGGCGTGCTCGACAACATCGCGCTGGATATGGGGTCTGACCGTGTGCGTGTGGAAGCGCCTATCCCCGGCACATCCTATGTCGGCATCGAGGTGCCAAACAGCAAGGTCAGCACTGTGACCTTGCGCGAGGTGCTGGACAGCGAGGAGATGCACAAAATTTCGTCCCCGCTTGTCGTGGCGCTGGGCAAGGACATTGCCGGTCATCCCATTGTGGGCGATTTGAGCAAAATGCCTCATCTTTTGATTGCCGGTGCGACCGGCAGCGGTAAATCCGTCTGCATTAACTCCATCGTGTGCAGCATTCTCTATCGTGCTTCGCCCGCGCAGGTCAGAATGATCATGGTTGACCCCAAGCAGGTTGAATTACAAGTCTATAACGGCATTCCGCATCTGCTGACTCCCGTTGTCAGCGACCCCAAGAAGGCTGCTGCCGCGTTGAATTGGGCGGTGGTGGAGATGCTGGAGCGCTATTCCAAATTCAGCGCCCGCAATGTCCGCAATCTGGAAGGCTATAACAAAAAGGTCGAGGGAACGGACGAGGTGCTGCCGCACATCGTGGTCATCATCGATGAAATGGCCGACCTGATGGACACTTGCCGCAAGGATGTGGAAGAAAGCGTGCGCCGTCTGGCCGCGCTTGCCCGTGCCGCCGGTATTTATATGGTGCTGGCCACCCAGCGCCCTTCTGTTGATGTTATCACGGGTGTTATCAAGAACAACATTCCGAGCCGCATTGCGTTCACTGTGTCCAGCGGTGTGGACAGCCGCACCATCATCGACACGACCGGCGCAGAAAAGCTGATGGGCAAGGGCGATATGCTCTATCAGCCTGTCGGCGCTTCCAAACCGACCCGCGTTCAGGGCTGCTTCGTGTCCGATGACGAGGTGACGCAGATTACTGATTACATCCGCGCTCACTATGATGCGGATTATAATCCGAACATCAAGGAGCATATTGAACAGCAGCAGGAGCAGGAAGATGTCAACCCGATGGATGATGACGGCGGCATCGAGCCGACTGATTCTCAGTTCAGTACGCTTTTGCAGGAGGCTATCCGCATGGCGGTCGAGGATGGGCAGTCTTCCATCAGTATGCTGCAGCGCCGTCTACGTGTGGGCTATGCCCGCGCAGGCCGCTTGATTGACGAAATGACTAAGCGCGGCATCATCACCGAATCCGAAGGCTCGAAACCGCGCAAAACGAAAATCACGCGGGAGCAGTATCTGGAAATGATGCAGGATAATAGTAACGAATAAAGCGTAGAGGAAAGCTGCATGAGCAAAATTGTCTACAATAAATTAGTGCGGGACAAAATCCCCGAAATCATCGAGGCAGACGAAAAAAAGCCATGTTGTCGGGTTCTAAATAAGGATGAGCTTCTCCCGCTCCTGCGTAAAAAGCTCTCGGAAGAGGTCAATGAGTATCTGGAAAGCGGCGAAATTGTGGAATTGGCTGACATCGCCGAGGTCCTGCACGCCTTATCAGCGCAGTCCGGCGCATCATGGGAAGCCGTTGAGCAAATCCGCCTGAAGAAAGCATCAGAACGCGGCGGCTTTGAAAAAGGCATCTTGCTGGAGAGCGTTGAAACAAGAGACGAATAAAAGCGACACATTTCTAAAAAATCATGAAAAAAATTCATTTTTCCCGAATTTTAGGCTTGATAATTTCTTCGACTTATGTTATACTCGCACAGATCACGCATGTGTGCCGATCTGTTGCTTGTGCCGCGAATGCGGTGGCTGACAGGTAAGAAGCGCACATCAGGAAAAAACAAGGAGGAACCTAAACCATGGCTGTCATTTCTATGAAGCATCTGCTCGAAGCAGGCGTCCACTTCGGTCATCAGACCCGTCGCTGGAATCCTAAGATGGCTCCCTACATCTTCACCGAGCGCAACGGCATCTACATCATCGACCTGCAGAAAACCGTCCGCAAGATCGACGAAGCGTATATGTTTATGCGCAATCTGGCGATGGAAGGCAAGTCCGTCCTGTTCGTCGGCACCAAGAAGCAGGCTCAGGAGAGCATTGAATCCGAAGCCAAGCGCTGCAATATGTTTTATGTCAACAACCGCTGGCTGGGCGGCATGCTGACCAACTTCCGCACCATCCGCACCCGCGTGGAGCGCCTCAATGCCATCGACAAGATGGAGCAGTCCGGCCAGTTTGATGTTCTGCCCAAGAAGGAAGTTATCAAGCTACAGCACGAGCGTGAAAAGCTGGAAGCCAACCTTGGCGGTATCCGCGAAATGAAGAAGCTGCCCGGCGCGCTGTTCGTTGTTGACCCGCGCAAGGAGCATATCGCTGTTTCCGAAGCCCGCGCTCTGGGCATCCCGATTGTTGGTATCGTTGACACCAACTGCGATCCTGATGAAATTGACTATGTTATTCCCGGCAACGATGACGCTATCCGCGCTGTGAAGCTGATTGCCGGCAAGATGGCTGACGCTATCTTGGAAGGCAAGCAGGGTGAGCAGACCGAAGAGCCTGCTGCTGAAACCCCCGCCGCCGAGTAATCATTTTGTTTTTTGTAACTTGAATGCAAGGAGGAAATTTTACATGGAAGTTACCGCCGCAATGGTAAAAGAGCTTCGTGACCGCACGCAAGCCGGTATGATGGACTGCAAAAAAGCACTCGTTCAGAACGATGGCAATATGGACAAGGCGATTGACTATCTGCGCGAAAAGGGACTCGCTGCCGCTGCTAAGAAGGCCGGCCGCGTTGCTGCCGAGGGCATGGTTGACAGCTACATCCACATGGGCGGCAAAATCGGCGTTCTGGTCGAAGTCAACTGCGAAACCGACTTCGTTGCCAAGACTGATGCTTTCAAAGAGCTGTGCCATGATGTGGCGCTGCAGATTGCCGCTTCCAACCCGCTGTATGTCAGCAAGGAAGAAGTTCCTGCCGAAGCCATCGAGCATGAAAAGGAAGTTCTTCGCGCTCAGGCTCTCAACGAAGGCAAGCCCGAAAAGATCGTTGAGCGCATGATCGAAGGCCGCATCGAGGAGTATTATAAGGAAGTCTGCTTGATGGAGCAGCCCTTCGTCAAGAATCCTGACATCAACATTGCTACCCGCGTCAACGAAGCAACGCTGGCCAGCGGCGAAAAGATTTCCATCCGCCGTTTTGTCCGCTTTGAGCGCGGCGAAGGCATCGAGAAGAAAGAAAGCAATCTGGCTGAAGAAATCAGCGCAATGACCAAGAAAGCCTAATGGCTCTTTTGAGCGGCTGTCCTAAGTGTCGGCCGCTCATTTTTTTATGTGTGCTTCCTGAATGTTTTACGATAATTTTCTGATATAAGGAGAAATGATGATGAAGCGTGTAATTATCAAGCTGAGCGGTGAAGCGCTGGGCGAAAATGGCCGTCTGTTTGATGGAAATATGATTGATCAAGTCGCCAAGGTGCTTGCCAAGGTCGCCCAGAGCGGCATGGAGCTTGGCGTGGTTATTGGCGCGGGTAACATTTGGCGCGGCCGTCAGGGACGGGATATGGACGCTGTGACAGCAGACCATATGGGTATGCTGGGTACGGTCATTAATTGCCTGTATATGCGTGATGCCGTGGAGCGTGCCGGTGCAAAGGCGGATGTCATGTCTGCCATCGAAATGCCTCGCGTGTGCGAAATTTTTAACGCCCGCCGCGCTGTCGAGCTGATGCAAAACGGTCATATCGTCTTTTTCGCTGGCGGCTCCGGCAACCCGTTCTTTACGACGGATACAGCGGTCGTTCTGCGAGCCGTTGAAGTGAAGGCAGATGCCATCCTGCTGGCAAAGAACATTGACGGCGTTTATGATGCTGACCCTCGCACGCATCCTGAAGCCAAGCTGATTAAGGACATCACCTATACCAAGGCTGAGGAAATGCATTTGCGCGTGATGGACACCGCCGCGTTTGCCCTGTGTGCGGACAATCATGTGCCGATGGTGCGTGTCTTTGGCTTGGCGCAGCCCGAAAGCATCTTAGCTGTCTTAAACGGCGACCCGATGGGAACGGTGCTGCATCCGTAAAAATTTATAGGGACGCAAACAGACTTGTCGTTCGTTTTATCGGTGTGCTTGTATAAAGCACACTTTTTTGCTATAATGGTTTCGGTCAACGAAGCAAAGCGAGGGCAGATTCTTGAGGTATTTGAGACGCTTTTTATGGTATGTGGCAACACGTTTGCTGGTCGTGTGCTGCGTTCTGGGCATTCTGACGACTGCCTTTTATTTTGCCATGAATGCCAGCAACATCTATATCATTCTGAAAGACGGCATGGCCAAACGCGCCCAAGTGATTATGATGGGCGAGGACGAAGACACGCTGAAAAACTATTTTTCCAGCAATTATCTGGAACGCGATGAGGCACTGATTACGGCGCGAAACGGCAATTCGCCCTACCAGTATTACAGCATCACGGGTATTGACCACCGTTTAAGCATGACCAGTATGTGGTGCTGGCCTTGGGAGGACACGGCACGGGCGACGATTGAGGAGCGCATTCCGGCCATTGACGGCAAGCTGAAATCGTCTGCCAAGGAGGAAGCCGAATCGCTTGGCTTGACATCATCGCCCCCCAAATGGCAAAGTGCGCGGTATCAGGTGGTGCTGACACGCGAAAACGGGCAGTGGCACATCAAAAATTTGACCCTGCTTGAGTATTTAACGGATGAGTAGGAGCATTCTCCATGCAGTTATATCTTGCGCCGATGGCGGGCATTACAGATTGGCCGTTCAGACTGCTCTGCTTTGAGCAGGGCTGCGATTTTGCAACAACGGAAATGATCAGCGCTCAGGGCTATCTGACTGCGCCCAAAAAGCGCAATGCCTACCGCTTTTTAATGGCGCGAGCGCCCTTTGAAGGCGCGCTGATTGCGCAGATTTTCGGAAAAGAGCCGACCTTTATCATGGAGGCGGCGCGTCAGCTTTCGGAAACGGGACGCTTTGTTGGCATCGACATCAATATGGGCTGTCCGGCGCAGAAAGTCGTTGGCGGCGGTGCGGGTAGTGCATTGATGCGCAATGAACGCCTTGTTGGTGAAATCGTTCATGCCGCAGTCTTGGGAACGGCACTTCCCGTGTCGGTCAAAATGCGCTTGGGCTGGGATGATGCTTCAAAAAATGCCGAGCGCATTGCGTGGATTGCGCAGGAGGAGGGCGCGGCGATGGTCACCGTGCATGGCCGCACCCGAATGCAGCAGTACAGCGGCAAGGCGGATTGGGAGGCGATTGCGCGTGTCAAACAGGCCGTACATATCCCCGTCATTGCGAACGGCGATGTGACGGACGGAGCGAGCGCAAAAAGTATTTTAGCGGTCACGGGCTGTGACGGTCTTGCCATTGGCCGCGGCGCACTCGGCAACCCTTGGATTTTCGCCGAAGCTAAGGCTGCTCTGCGCGATGAGGCATATGTGAAGCCGACCATCAGCGAAATCATTGAAACTGCCCGCCGCCACGCCCGCATGATGATGGCATGGAAGGGCGAAAAGAGCGCCTTGCTGGAGATGCGTAAGCATTTCGCATGGTATATCCACGGTCTG
>CAVJHY010000056.1:7792-11497 GCA_963649405.1 bacterium | reverse complement strand
TTTATAAGGTCACACCATAGTATACAGGATTTTGACATTTTACGCAACTACAAATCCATATTTTTTGCGGGAGGAGGCTTTTCGAAAAAACCCCTCGCGCACCCACCCAAAAAGCACATCACAATATTAGTTGTTCCAACGAAGCAAGTGCTTTTGTATGGAATCACAGCACAATTCAGCAACGCGCAAAATGTGCCTTTACGGTGCCTCGCCTCAATCTATGATAGAGGCATCGGCAGTCTGCCTGCGGCAGACTTGAAAACCTTTCAGGTTTTCAACCTCCGCGCATCTACTTCTTGCAAAAATCTCGATTTACATCCAGTAAATCATCGATTTTTGCGTTTCGCATCTGACACAAAATTCACTATTTATCGCGCTGCCTCATTTGTGCGATGCTGCCGTATGTTCGTGCAGCACATGGAAATTGCCGCTTCGATGCATCTTTCAATATTATGTATATGTTTCCTTAGAAGGGGTGTGGGGGAGACATTCTTTATGCAATAAAGAATGCCTCCCCCGCCATAAATTCAATTATTTCTTGCTTGCTGCGTGGTCGTAGGCGTACTGGATCATCTTCTGATGGTCGGAGTCCACCTTCTTGGTGCCGTGGGTCATGCTATTGACGAAGTGGACGCAGAACTGACCGCTGAACTCGTTATCAGCAATAGTATCGCCGTCCGGATAGTTATGCGGCACGCCGTACATGGAGGCGGCAAAGGTGCGACCGCCCACCGTGACCCACAGCGCACGGCGCTGATAGAGGTTCTTTTCGGCAATGTCCTGCGATTCCTTGACACCGTAAATCTTGCACATGATGGCGGTATCGGCGGCGGTCAGCGGCTCAACGTCCGCATGGTACGCGCCGGACCAGCGTTTAGCGCGGAAAGACAGCCCGGTCTTAACATCCGTAATCACAGCCGTCGTTCCCTTCGACCAGACCTTCTGAATGTCGCCCGTGTACCAATCCACCATTTCAACAGGATAGATGGTCGTATTCACGGTGATGGTTTCGTATTCCGCCGTGCCGTAGAGCTTGGACAGGGTTTTCTGCCCTGCAATGCCGTCCTGACTTAGGTTGTTCGCCTTCTGATAGGCAATGACGGCCGCCTTGGTGGTGCTTAAATACTTGCCCGATACCTGCGAGGAATCAAGATAGCCCTTTTTAACCAAAGCCTGTTGCAGCTTGGTCACGGCTGTGCCGGTCGAGCCTAAGCGCAGACTTGTGTACTTGACATAGTTGCTGCTTGAAGAGGAATCGTCGTCCGTGGAGGAGCCGGAATCGCCCAGCTCGGCCTTCTTTTCGGCCTCGGTCATGATGTGGATGAGGTCGCCGCGAATCCAGCCGGTCTTGTTGTTATACTTGACCTTATACCAAATATCGCTGCCGTTCCACTGGTAGTCACCCAGCACAGTCATGTAGGCATGGTCGGTATAAATCTTGGTGACGCTTGTGGAGGAGGTAGAAGCAGACTTGCGGATGAAAATGTTTGCCTTGACACCATACGCCGTGTCGCTCATGTCCGCCAGCACCGGGATGGCTGTGGGCGCGGGGGTGGGCGTTGCGGTCGGCAGGGTGCTGATATACGCCTGATATTCCGCGTTGGTCAGCACCGTGCAATATTTGCCCATCACAAAACAGGAAGTGCCCGCATAATCAATCTTATACCAGAGTACACCCGCCACGGTGGATGTGCCGGTGTACTTGAACACATCGCCCTTCTTGGCAACGCCCAGCGATTCGGAAGCGGTGGATGCCGCCGCACGGATGTTCAGGGCGTTGGATTCGGTGTTCATGATGTAGGAGCTTTTCTTGTCGGCGTTCGGGTCAGGCGTGACCACATTGCCGGAATTTTTATAGGTATCGTACTGCGCCTGTGTCATCTGATAGGAGCAGTCGCCGCGCACATAGCCGTTCACATTGTTGACCGTGACGGGATACCAAGTGTAGCCGTCATTCTGAACGGCACTGCCCCACATGGGGAACACGCCCTTGTTGACCTTGGTCAGCACACTGCCGTTCTTCTGCGCGGTCTGGCGGACATAAACGGAATTCTTCTCCACATACACATAGGGCGCATAGGAGGAAGAAGATGTATCGAAGGTCAGGTAAGAGGTCAGCACATAGCCGGTCTTGCCGTTATAGGTAGTCAGGCACCATTTGGTGTCTTTGTGCAGAATGGTCAAAACGGTTTTGTTGGGGATGTAGGCGAGAGCCGATGCACTGGTGGACTGGCTTTCGCGCAAAGTGAGCGTACCGCCCGTGGTCTTGACCACTGCGCTGGTGGCAGAGGAAGCGGGTGTCGGAGTCGGCGTTTCCTTGCCGCTGTCACCAAAGTCCAGATAAGAGCTTAGCACATAGCCCGTCTTGCCGTTATAGGTAACGGATGACCACTTTTCGCCCCTGTCCACCACGGTGACAACCGTAAGATGCGGGATGTACGCCAAAGCAGAGGCGGAAGTGGACTGGCTGGAGCGCAGGGTCAGGGTACCGCCCGTGGTGCGGACGGTGGCTGTGCCAGAGGTGCCCCCCTTGCCGGAGCCAAAATCAAGATAAGAGGTCAGCACATAGCCGGTTTTGCCGTTATATGTCACCTGAGACCACTTTTCACCGACATCATAGGCAAGGACGATAGTCAGATTCGGGATATAGGCGAGTGCCGCCGCGGAAGTGGACTGGGTTTTGCGCAAAGTCAGCGTGCCGCCCGTGGTGCGGACAGTGGCGGAAACAGCTGTCAGAGAGGATGTGCTGTCCGTGCTGGCGGAAGTGCTGCTTGTCGATGTGCCGGAGGAGGTGCTGCCACTGACGGCGGTCACAAAGCCCTCGCTCACATAGCCGTATTTGCTGCCATAGGACACATAATACCAGCCTGACGAATAGGAAACAACGGCCAGCTCCGTCCCCTCGGCTAAAGAGGTGACACTTGAGGAAGTGATGCTGGGCTGGGAACGGAGATTGACACCGCCGGTCGTGGTCTTGACATACGAGCCGGAGGAAACCGTGCTTGCAGTTGATGTGCTGCCCGTGGAGGTACTCGTCGAGGTTGAGGTCGAAGTCGATGTACTCGTCGAACCGCCGCTGATTGTCCCCTGCGTGGGGTTGCTCTGCCACTGCGCGGCTTCGCTGTCCGTCAACAGGCGGAAGAAATCGCCCATGATGTAGCCCTTATAAGTCTTGGTCGTGGCGGAGGGGACACCGCCTTGGACATAATACCAAGTCGCACCGTTCTTTTCAACGGTGTCCAGCACCTCCATGACCCAGCCGTCCGGCAGCTTTTCCCAATATTTTGCCGAGGCGGACGGCTGCTGACGGAACTTGACCGAGCTTTCCGTGACCGTGCAGCCATACTGCGTGGCCGAAGCTGGAATGGACGGCAGAAGGGTCAGCATCAGGCACAAAGCCAATACAAGCGCCAAGGAACGGGACTTTTTGTTTCCGTTTGCCATAAAATCAGCACCTCGTGATTCGGTAGTCTGTATGGTCGAATACGGTTGGCAAAAGCGCCACCCGTAGGTCTTTCCTTTTGCATTATATTACAGTTTTGTTACAAAGTCAAGGCAATTCTGTTGAAAATCTCCGTTAATTTGCGGAATTTTACAATAAAACAGCCCTCCCGGCATCAATAGGTGGGAGGGCAGCGCAAAAATTATGCTTCTTATGGCAGCACCGCACAAATGAGGCGGCGCGATAAATAGTGAATTTTGTGG
>CAVJHY010000056.1:0-7782 GCA_963649405.1 bacterium | reverse complement strand
TCGTAGATTGAGGCGAGGCACCGTAAAGGCACATTTTGCGCATTGCTGAATTGTGTGGTGATGCCTTATTCTTTTTTCAGTCCGACACCTTTCAAAAACCCGCTTTCCGCGTTTTCGCTGGTGTCGTCCGTTTCATCATAAGCATCAAAAGGGGCAGATGGGTCAGGCACGCGCTTGCCAAATGGCGAGCAGAGCTTGTCCTTATGCGCAAAAGCAAAGGTCATATTGTCTGTCCAGCCCGTATGCCCTGTGATGAACATCGGCTGAAGCCCGCGCTGTTTCAGCTTCTCCTCCAGCGCTGTTAAAGATTGAACAGCCACCTTATTGTCTTCTGCCAAGGCAGAGATGAAACTGTACCCGCCGTCCGCACCAAACCAAATGGTGTCGCCCGTGAAAAGATAATGATCGTCAATCAAATATACCATGTGTCCCCATGTGTGACCGGGCATTAAGAAGCATTCGATTTTGATGTCATCAATGTAAAAGACCTGACCGTCACGCAGCAGCACTTTTTTGTTGTTGATGGTCACTTGAGGCAGCCGGTACAGGCCATGCATCACGCGGCGATGCGCTTCACCCGTCAAATATTTGTTTTCCGTCTCGCTGATGTAGAGCGTTGCTTGCTTGAACAGCCCCTGACTGTCCGCCTCCACCGCACCCACATGGTCGGTATCCTGATGGGTAATCAAAATATGCTGAATGTCGGGAGCTTTCAGCCCCAGCCACGCCATTTTTTCCGAAAGACGGTCGTAATTATATCCGGCATCCACCATGATGGTCGTGCCGTTCTTGCGATAAAAGAAGATGTTCGCCACCCATTCCCGTACACAGGCCACATGGTCATCAATCCAGCCCGTGTTCAGCGGCTTGAAAATTTCTTTCCCGCGATACATACGACTCATAAATATCCGCTGAATTTCCGTCGCTTTCTTCGACATGACGCTTTCCTCCCCCTTGCTTTATGCTTTTAGTTAGTCTTGTCTAACTGCTTTATCTTTGAAAAGCTGCTGATTTCAGCAGCATGAAAAATTATATCATAGCTTTTTATTTTTTCAAGAGCAGACCTGAAACAGAAAAAATACACGAAAAATCAGGTTGTTTCTTGACACGGTTAAAAATTTTCCGTAAAATAACAGATAGAAATAAAATAATGACGGGGGTGATGAGATGATTTAGCAAGAACGAAGCACACAGGAACGAATTTTAGCATCGGCGAAGGATGAATTTCTGAAGCACGGCTTTCAGCATACCTCCCTGCGCAGCATTGTGGAGGGCGCGGGCGTGACCACCGGCGCGATGTACGGCTATTACCGCAGCAAGGAAGCGCTGTTCAATGCACTCGTGGAGGAGACCTACCAATATCTCATCGCCCAGTTTCAAAAGGCGCTAACCGCGTTTGGCACCCTTCCCCTTGAAGAGCAGCCGAAACGCCTCGGCACATACAGCCGCACCTGTATGCAGAATCTGCTTGACTATGTATATACGCATCGGGATGAAATGCGCCTGCTGCTGCTTTGCGCCGAGGGGACGCAGTATGCCCATCTCAAGGATGAGCTGGTTGCGCTGGAAATCGCCGCAACCCACAAATATTACGCCACCTTGGATCGGCTGAAAGAGCCTGTGCCGAACATCGATAAACGGCTGGAACATATTCTTGTGACCTGTCTCATCAACGCTTATTTTGAAATTGTCCTTCATGATATGCCGATGGACGATGCCAAACACTATGTGAGCGAGCTGCTTGATTTTTACAATACGGGTTGGACAAAAATCATCTCTACCAAATGAAAGCCAGATAAATCGTGCTTTATAATGATCTGTGCGTGTCGGCAAAACCGGCACTTTTTTGTCTGTCCAAACGGCGAAAAGCATGATATAATGAAAAAGAATATCGAGGTCGCCATGCCGTGCGGGATGAAAAAGGACGGTGGCTTCGTTTGAATGGCGGAGGGATTTTTCATGAATGTGATGGAAGAGGCCAAGAATGTCGCGCAGGCCATTAAGGAAAGTCAGGAATACACGGATTTTGTCCGTGCTAAGGAAAATGCCTTTGAAAACGAAACGAGCGCGGCGCTGCTCAAGGAATTTGATAAGCTGCAAACGCGGCTGCAAATGTACGCCGTTGCCGGACGCTCGATGGACGAAACGGATGTGCAGCGCTTCCAGCAGATGAGTGCGCTTTTGTACGCTACGCCGGAAACGAGCGAATATCTGCTTGCTAAGGTGCGCCTCCAGCGGCTGCTGGCGGATGTGTTCGCCTATCTGTCGCAGGAAGCGGGCGTACCGATTGAGGTACCAACCAAATAAGAAAATTCAGCAACTTAAACAATCAATTTTCATTCCTTCCGATTCGTAATTATACCTATATGCTTTCTTGGAAGGGGTGCGGGGAAACCATTCTTTATCACATAAAGAATGGTTTCCCCGCAAATAAATGAATCCTCGGAGGCTGTTATTTTGAAAAATTCTCATTCGGGCAAGGACTACACCCGCGAGGAGCTGCACAGAGAGCGCGAGTACGGGCTGTTTTGGTATAGCTGGGTCTGGCAGATTTTGCGTCCCGTGCTGATTGCCCTGTGTGTGCTGCTGGTGGTGTTCGGTGTCGTCACGAGCGCGTATCATTATGTGGACGGTCATTTTTTCGCTGCCGTTGATGAAACCGACACGACCGCCGTGACCTTTGAGATTGCCAGCGGCAGCAGTCTGACCAAGGTCGCCAATAATCTGGAACAACAAAACCTCATCAGAAACCGTTCCGTGTTCAAATATTACGCCGACTTTCTGGGCTACGGGCAGAAAATCCAGTCCGGCGAATATACCCTGAGCCGCTCTATGAGTATGCTGGATATTCTGGACAACCTGACCACCGGCGACGGTAAACCCATCGTCCGCACCATTACCATTATCCCTGGCTGGACGGTCACGGATATTGCCAATTATCTCGTGGAGCAGGGGGCTCTGACCGACACGACCGAATTTTTGTCCCTCTGTAAATCAGGCGAAAGCTACAGCAGCTACTACTATATTCAGGATGTGCTGAACACGAAGAATGTGGGACAGCGCCACTACGCCTTGGAAGGCTATCTCGCCGCGAACACCTACGAAATTTATACCACCGCCACGGCGGATGACATCATTAAAAAACTGCTCTCACAGACCGGCTCTGTCTGGACGGACGAATATTTTGAGCGGACGCAGGAGCTGAACATGAGCATGGACGAGGTGATGGCCCTCGCTTCGATGATTGAAAAGGAAGCCGTCAACGCGGATTTTGCCAAAGTCTCCGCCGTGTTCCATAATCGGATCAATAAAAATATGACCTTGGGCAGCGATGTGACCGTCAAGTACGCGACCGGTGTTAAGCGCATGGCGCTGACGGACGCGGACACAGCTGTTGACTCCCTCTATAACACCTACCGCTATAAAGGTCTTCCGCTCGGTCCCATCTGCTCGCCCTCTCCGGCGGCCATTTATGCGGCGCTCTATCCCGATGAAAGCTATATGGTGTCGGGGCAGGAATATCTCTACTTCTGCAGTAAAGATCCTTCCAGCAACGAGCTTTATTTCAGCCGCACCTACGAGGAGCATCAACAGGCTGTGCAGATTTATCAGCCCTTGTGGGAAGCCTACGACAAGGAACAGGGGAACGAATGATGATGGAATTGCTGGCTCCGGCGGGCGGAATGCCCCAGTTAAAGGCCGCGTTGCGCTTTGGTGCGGACGCGGTTTACGGCGGCATGAAGGCGTATGGCTTGCGTGCCTTTGCCGGAAATTTTGACGATGACGAGCTAAAAGAGGCCGTGCGCCTTGTCCACGCGCAGGGCAAAAAATTCTATGTGACGCTCAACATTCTGCCCTACGATGACGAGCTGGATGGGCTGATTTTCTGCGCACAACGGGCGCACGAAATCGGCGTAGATGCCGCCATTGTGAGTGATTTGGGCGCATTTTCCTGCCTTCGGGCGCGGGTACCAGACTTGCCGCTTCATGTCAGCACACAGGCGAATGTGATGAATGTGCCTGCCGCACAGGTCTTTGTTCAAATGGGTGCGAGGCGCATTGTGCTTGCGCGGGAGCTGTCCTTAAGGAGAATCCGACAGATTCGGGACGCGCTGCCTGAAACGGTGGAATTGGAAGCGTTCGTTCATGGAGCGATGTGCATGGCGTATTCCGGTCGGTGCATGCTGAGCGACCATTTGACGGGACGCGGTGGCAATCGCGGCGCGTGTGCGCAACCCTGCCGGTGGAGCTATCATGTGGTCGAGGAGAAAAGGCCGGGTGAATACATCGAAGTCGAAGCCGATGAGCGTGGTACGAGCCTATTTTCCGCGTATGACCTGAATATGCTGTCCCACTTGCCCGAAATGGAGCGAGCGGGGATTACATCGCTCAAAATCGAAGGACGCATGAAAACGGCGTACTATGTGGCTTCAGTCGTGTCGTGTTATCGGCGGGCGCTGGATATATTAGCGCAAAATGGCGAAGAAGCGTATCGGACGGCGTTGCCTGCTTTACAAGCAGACCTTGAAAAAGCGAGCCATCGTGCCTCGAACACGGGATTTTACTTTGGTGCGCCGCAGCCCGCCTCCGGCGCGGCGAGCTTTATGCAGACGCGGGAATACATTGCCGATGTATTGGGCTATGAAAACGGCGAGCTGCTGCTTTCCCTCAAAAATCGCTTTTATGTGGGCGATGAATTGGAGCTGCTGTGTCCGAAAGGCAGACTACCGTTTACTGTTTCAAAAATCACACTTGATGAAACGAACGAGACCGTCCCCACAGTGTCCGTTGCCGGCCAGCGCGTGCGCATCCACTGTCCCTATCCCGCGGAGCAAGGCGATTTCATTTCTGGACCAAATCGAAACCATATATAATTTTTTTGTAGCGAAGCAATAGCATTTATGTGAAACAATATAAAGTGGGAACCTTTTTTTGACAAAGAAACGGTTTCCTGTACCCTTCCAAAAGAAAACTTTAATACACAATGATGATTGACGGAGCAAAAAAACAATGTGTGTGAAGGAACAAAAAATTTGTCCTTCATAATAATAATAATAAAGGATGTCGGAAAAAATCGACACTCCTTTATTTTTGAATAGCAGTATGATGAATCAAGTCCATATATTCGTCCACAATGTCGATGTTTGTATATTGATACAGCATTCGTGTGCCGACAGCATCCTCGATTTCGTTGAGAAAGACATTGCTCTTTTCGTCAAAGAGAAAGTCCACGCCGACAAGGGCTGTATTGAGACCGTCAATGGCGTGTTCGGCCAGTGCAATCAACGACGCATCGGGCGCATAGGGGCGGGCATGACCGTTCAAGCCGAAATTACTGCGAAAGTCGCCCGAATCGCTATACCGCTCCATGCCGATACGGAATTGTCCGCCGAGCATATAGAGGCGGACATCGCGTCCGCCTGTTTTCAAAAATGGCTGAACAACGGCGGCAGAAGGCGCAATGCGGGCAAGTGCCGCGTTGTACTCCTCCGTATTTTGACATAAAAATACCTGCCGCCCGCCGCAGCCGTCCGCTGCTTTAACGACCACGGGATAGGGAAAAGGCTGGACTTGGCAGGACGCATCCGCGAACGCCGTATCGATAAACGGCAGATTTTTTTGATGGAAATGTTTTGCCGTCTCACGCTTATCGTTGCAAATTTTGCTCACTTTGGCGGGATTGAACACAGGAATGCCCATACCCTCCAGGTGGAGGGACAGGGGCAGCCGCATACAGCGCATCACGGCGAAATCGAGTGGGCATTCCGCACCCTTCCACTGAAAAAAAGGCTTTTGCTTTGCAAAGCCAAAGGAAATTTCATCCGTACAGAGGAGCGAAAGCGCATCCCCGTGCCGCGCCGCCGCAGCCGCAAACAGCTCGATATAGCGCTTGTTCCGCTCCACATTCCCGCGTTCGTAAATCAGTACACCGCGCATTGCCGCTTCACCTCTTCCAAGATGTCTTGTGCCGGATTCACGCCCGTCAGGGCGCTCAGTGCAGCAAAATGCGCGTTGGAATTGACCTCACACAGCAGCGGTCCGTTTTCGGAAAGCAGCAAATCCACGCCGCCGAAGGTCAGCCCCAGCCGCTTGGCGGAAAGCAACGCGATACGCTTCTCCTCCGCGCTGAGTGCATGGGAAAACGCCGTTCCCCCGCCGCCGATGTTCGCCCGAAAATCGCCGGTCAGACTGCGCCGTTCCATCGCCGCCACGCAGCGCCCGCCCACAACATAAACGCGCACATCCCGCCCTGCCGACTCTTGAATAAACTTCTGAAACAGTACGGGCTTTTCACCGATTTGGTTGAGCAGTGTCAGCGCCTCGCCCTTTTCGTGAATCAAATATACCTGCTGACCGAACGAGCCAAGTCCCTCCTTCATCACATACGGATAAGATAGGCGCTCCGCCACGCGGTCAAGAAAATCTCCCGTGCCGTAATCGGTAAAGGTGAGCGGGGCTAAAATCGTCTCCGGCATGGGAACAGCGCCTTGAAGCGCCAGATAGGTCAGCGTCTTGTCATCGCACAGGGCGATGCTTTCCGCGCTGTTAAAGAGCCGCAGCCCTTGCTTTTCCATCTGCCGCGCCAGGCGCACATCCTTATCCCAGAAAAGCACAAAATCGGGCGCGTCCGTAAAAAGCGCACCCGAAAAGGGACAAAATTCGTCATTATATCGCCGCGTCAGGAGAACGCCGCACGCCGAAGCTGCCGTTTCCAGCGCCGCATACAGCCGCTCAAACGCCGCGCTTTTCATGAAACCATTGCCGATTAACCAGCCATGCAGCACAGCGTTTCCTCCTTAAAGGGTTTATAAATTCATTCCCGGAAGCAGGGTTGCCGTCCGCACAAACTGTGCATTGAGCTTTTTCATCAGTGCGACCTGCGGGGCGTTTCGGTGGAAGATGTTGGCAAACACCCGTTCCACGCCGCGCTCCTTTAAGACATTGCCCGCCAGCCCCATCAGCGCCGCAGCCAGTCCTTGCTTGCGGTTTTCCGCACGGGTGTAGATGGCGACCAAAATCGCCTGTTCACCGTTGCCAACGGTCATCAGCTCCGTCACCGGCTGCCCGCCGCGATAAAAGCCCAGCGCCAAGAAATTGCTCTGTTCCCGCCACAAAGTGAGCTGGTCACGCTGAATCGGCGCGATACGCATGGCGTTGAGGCGGCGCAAGAACGCGTCCTGCTGCGCATCGCCCTCCAGCGGCACGGAGGCGTATTGAAGCCCCATCGGGGTACGCCCGTCCGCCAGCAAATCCGGCGAAAAGCTGAATAAATCCTCCGCGTCATCCAACATAAGCCCACTTCGCTGGTAGAAGTTCAAAAGCTCATCAGCCTCCACAGGAAGCTGGGTGTACAGGCGAGCGGGAATGTCGGGGGTTTGCGCCCGTATGACCTCCGCCCGCGCCAGCAGCGCCCCAAACAGCAGGCTGCGCGCCGAGGGCTGAGAATCAATCTGAATGTAAATGTTTAATGGGCGTGCCGGATACAGCTCCCTTTGGAAGCTGGAAATGACATAGCCTGAGCCTAACTGCACCTGCCGTTCATTGGAGACGAAAAACATATCCTGCGGCGGGATGCCCTGAAAGGTGGCTTGCGGATGGGTGATGCGCATAGAACTCCTTTCCTCCTGCGCAGCATTTCCAGCCGCGTCAAGGGAAAACTGTAAAAATGATGGTAGGCGGTTAAAGCAGTACCGCACAAATGAGGCGGCACGATAAATAGTGAATTTTGTGGAAGAGTCGATTGCAAAAATCGATGATTTACTTTCTGTAAATCGAGATTTT
>CAVJHY010000055.1:0-11523 GCA_963649405.1 bacterium | reverse complement strand
CTGCCGATGCCTCTATCGTAGATTGAGGCGAGGCACCGTAAAGGCACATTTTGCCCGTCGCAGAATTGTGCGGTGATGCCATATAGAAGATGCCTTTTTGTTGCGGCAATATATATTATATATACGCTTTCTTGGAGGGGGCGTGGGGGAACCATTCTTTATCGCATAAAGAATGATTCCCCCCACATTAAACTATACCTCCGTATACACAGCGCGGCTGCCGCCGATGAATGGGAGGCGGGTGTAGGCCATAACAAGGTTGGCGTGACCGACCTGCTTGACCTCACCGCGCAGGGGGACGGCCACGGAGCGCAGATGCATTCCAATCAGCGTGTCGCCGACATCCAGACCGGCATCGGCCTGCGCGTGCATAACCAAAGTGGGCTGCTCAAGCATCTTCCACGCCGCGGCGGGGACAGAGCCGCCTGCCTTAGGCTGAGGCACGGCGCAAACGCGGGTATAGCCGCGTTTTTCGGTCTCTTCCCGCTCCATAACAAGGGCGCGGTTTAAGTGCTCGCAGCACTGGAACACGGGCGCAAAGCCATGCGCTTTGCAGAAAAAAATCATCGTTTCCGCCACCCATACGCCCACCTCAGGCGCACTCTGATGACCTATCTGCCCGCCGGTAATTTCGCTGGTCGAGCAGCCTAAAACGATTTCGCCGCCCGCTTCCACATGAGTCGCGAGGCATTCGAGCGCCGATAACAGCTCAGCTTGAATGGTTTCTTTATCCATGATGTTTCATCGCCTTTCCAAATTCATACATTCCGATTGCCGCCGCAATCGAGAGATTCAAAGAATCGATTTTGCTGCTGTGCGCAATGCGGACGGGACGACCCATTGCGGCAAATTCCTTGGGCAACCCAGCACCTTCATTTCCGAAAATTAAGGACAGCGGCACATGAGCCGTCTGTACGGCGTTTTCCAAGTCAGTCGAGCCGTCCAGCATAAAAGGATAGAGTGCTTGATTGGGGAACTCGGCGCGGTAAGTCTCAAAATCATCGTATTCACGGACGCGCAGGGAGAAGAGTGCGCCCATCGAGGCACGGACAACATGCGGGTCGAACACATCCGCCGCCGGACGGATGATGGCAATGTCCAGATAGCCCATGCCGAGCGCTGTGCGCAGAATCGTGCCTAAATTGCCCGTGTCCGCCGGATGGTGCAGCACAATGTGTGCGCCCGCTTGTAAGGCAGACTGCGCCTTTTCAAACACGGCGGCGGCAAAGCAGTTTTCCTTGGATGACAGGCGGGACAGCGCCTTGTCCGCAATTTCCACGCGGATGTGCTGCTGTTCGCACAGCGCGGTTAATTTTTGTGCGCCCTCCGTTCCTTCGGCACGGGAGGAGAGGAGCAGCCGCCGCACCCTTTGCGGCGCGTTCAACAGCGCCTCCATCGAAGGGAACATTCCCGGCGCGTAGGAATAATCCAGTGTGTGGCTGTACGCCTGAAGACTGGGCATTTTGTCACCTCAAGAATTTCTTTAATATGTTCAGTTTCTTTTTCGTGAACGGCGGGTACATCAGCGGCATACAGAAAGTGCCACGTTTTTTGATGACCGTCTTTTCGTGCGTGAAGGTGTCAAAAGAATATTTCCCGTGATACCGTCCCATGCCGCTCTGTCCGACCCCGCCGAAGGGGACACGGGAGGAAGCCAAATGGATGATGGTGTCATTGACACACCCGCCGCCGAAGGACACGGAGGACATCACCGTTTCCTGTACAGCCTTATCTTCCGTGAACAGGTACAGCGCCAGCGGCTTTTCACGGGAACGGATAAACGCGATGGCTTGGTCAAGGCTTGAATAGGTCAAAACCGGCAGGACAGGACCAAAAATTTCTTCCTGCATAATGGGCGAATCCGGCGAGACATTGGTTAAAATGGTCGGCTCGATGCGTCCGTTTTCGCCGAGACCGCCATAATAAACATGCTGATTTTGGATAAGCCCCATCACGCGCCTGTAATGCTTTTCATTCACCATGCGCGGCCAAGTGACGGTGCGCAAAGCATCGCCGTACATACGCCGCATCTGCCCTGCCAGCGCCTTCACAAAATCGTTGTGAATGCTCGCATCCACCAGACAGTAATCCGGCGCGACACAGGTCTGCCCGCTGTTTAGGCACTTGCCGAAGGCAATACGCTCGGCGGCCAGCTCAAGGTTGGCGGTTTTTTCTACAATGACGGGGCTTTTGCCGCCCAGCTCCAAGGTGACGGGGGTCACATACTGCGCTGCCTTTTCCAGCACCAAGCGCCCGACCGTCACGCCGCCGGTGAAAAAAATATAATCAAATTTTTCATCCAAGAGGCTGCTGTTTTCGGCACGACCGCCCAGCACGGTGGTGACTAAGGACGGGTCAAACGCCTCGGCAATGATTTTAGCAAGCACTTTGGCCGTCTCCGGCGCGTAATTGCTCGGCTTGACAATGCAGCGGTTGCCCGCCGCCAATGCACCAACCAGCGGCGATAAGGAAAGCTGGAACGGGTAATTCCACGGTGCCATAATCAGCACAACGCCGTAAGGCTCTTTCAAAATCTGCGCCTTGGCGGGGATTTGCCCGATGGACGGCGCTTTGCGGCTCGGACGCATCCAGCGCTTCAAATGCCTTTGCGCATCCGTGATTTCCGACAGCACCATGCCGATTTCGGTCATGTACGATTCATGCGCGGTCTTGTTCAAGTCGATTTTGAGCGCATCAAACACGTTCTGTTCGTTTCTTTCAATGGCCGCCCACAGTGCGCAAAGCGCGTCTTTCCGCTCCTGATAGGTGGGTATGGGTGCTGATAAATACGCCTTACGCTGCATCTCCACCATTTCATGAATGGTCATTTGAGCATCTCTCCTATCAATGAAACCGCCATGTGCTTGCCGGTCAAGCCGATTTCGCCCACAGGTCCTACACAGGAGGGGCAGCCGTTTTCGCACGCGCAGCCCTTGACCAGTGTGAGTGCCTCATGCAGCAAAATATCGCGCATTCTAAACGCTTTTTCAGCAAGCCCTACGCCGCCCGGACAGTTGTCATACAAAATCAGCGTCGGCTTATCCGTGAACGGACATTTCACCTGATAGCAAACGGCGATGTCCCGCGGGGAACACATGAGGTTGAGCGGGGCGACAATGCGCAGAAGGTTGGCCAGCCCCAGCATACCGTTTTGCAAATCATCCCGCTCGTATTTTTGTGTGATGTCGTCCGGCAGCGTCCACCAGACCGCCGTGGTGTGCATCTCCGTTTCCGGCAGCATAACGGGTCCGAAGCCCACATTTTCGTTGTTGTCAAAGCGCATTTTTTTGAACATCCTGACCAGTGCCGTGACCTTGATTTCGCCCAAAGCCGTGTTTTCCTTTTCCTCGGTCACATCCAAGAGGCTCAGGGAAACATTTAAATCCGCGTCCGTATAGTAGTCCACATTCACCTTGCGGATGAAGGCTTTACAGGCATCAAAATCCAGCTTTTCCACCTGATATGTCGTGCCTTCGTGCATATAAATGGCATTTTCGTGCAGGAGCATGGGCGCGGTGAAGCGATCCATTTCGCCGACCATGCGGATATGGTCTGGGTTGGTGATGTCCATGATGAGAAAATTCTCCGTCATGGCGGTGCGCAGGGAGATTTCACTGGCGGGGAATTCCTCCGCCATCCAGTGGTAGGTGCCGCCCACAAAGCGCAGGATGTCCGCATCACAAAGATAGTCCAGCATTTCCTGCGTTCCGGCGGCATTGCCGAAATGCTCGCCCTCCTTGAAGGGCAGCTCATAGGCGGCGCACTTCATGTGGTTGAGCAGAATGTACAGGTTGTCGGGGTTGAGCAGGGCATTTTCCGGGCTTTGCCCGAAGAAATAATCGGGGTGAGTGACGATGAACTGGTCGAGCGCGTTGGACGAGGCGACAAGCACGGTCAGGCTTACGCCGTGCCGCCGTCCGGCGCGTCCCGCCTGTTGCCATGTGCTGGCAATCGTGCCGGGATAACCGCAGAGGACGCACGCCTCCAATGCACCGATGTCAATGCCCAATTCCAGCGCGTTGGTGGACACAACCGCGTCAATTCTGCCCGCCCGCAAGCCCTGTTCAATCTCCCGCCGTTCGCTGGGCAGATAGCCACCGCGATAGCCGCGCACACGGCCGGACTGACCGAGCGGGTCTTTGACCAGCTCCTTTAGCTGCCGCGTCAGCACTTCTACTTGCAAGCGGCTCTTGCCGAACACGATGGTTTGAATGCCGTTTTGAACGAGCAGGGAGGAAATGACGCGGGTCTGAAAAAGGACACTTTTGCGGATGCCGAGCTGCCTGTTGACAACCGGCGGGTTGTAAAAAATCACATGGCGTTCACCGCTTGGTGCGCCATTATCGTCCACCAAGGTGACGGGGCGGCCAATCAGCGTCCGCGCCAGCTCTTCAGGGTTTTTGATGGTCGCCGAGCAGAGAATAAACTGGGGATGGCTGCCGTAAAACGCGCACAGGCGCATCAAGCGCCGCAGGACATTCGCCAGATTGCTGCCGAACACTCCGCGATAGGTGTGAATTTCATCGATGACGATGTAGCGCAGGTTTTCAAACAGCTTGACCCACTTGGTGTGGTGCGGCAGGATGCCGCTGTGCAGCATATCGGGGTTGGTGACGACCACATGACCCGCCTGACGCACGGCTCGCCGCGCCGCACCTGGTGTATCGCCGTCATAGGTGAAGGTTTTAAGGTCCGCGCCGATTAACTCAATCAGCTCGTATAACTCGCTCACTTGGTCGGCAGACAGCGCTTTGGTCGGGAACAGGTAGAGCGCCCGCGCATCGGGGTTTTTTAAGATTTCGTTCAGCACGGGCAGATTGTAGCACAGGGTTTTGCCGGAAGCGGTCGGCGTGACCACGCAGATGTCATGCCCCAAGGCGATTTCCTCAAAGCATTTTGCCTGATGCGTGTACAGCTCGTGAATGCCATGCTTGTTCAGCGCCGGAACAATCCGCGCATCCAAGCCTTCCGGAAACGGCGCGTACTGCGCAGGACGAGCGGGAATTGTCCGCCACGCGCTCACATTCTCCATGAACGCCCTGTCATTTTTTAATTGCTCCAAAAGCTGCATGAGCGTCATGTCCGCGCCGCCTCTCCTTCTGAAAAAGGAAGCCGCCTTTTTGAAAAAACGGCTTCCTTGAAAAAATATGATTACTTGATTTGCTGAGTGGAACGCAGGGTCACATCGTGATACCCGCCCTCGACAATGGAGGTGGAGGACACCAGCGTCAGCCGCGCCTGAGCGCGGAGGTCTTCCAAATTCGTCACGCCGACATTGCACATGGTGCTCTTCACTTTATACAGGCTGATTTCCACATTGTCGTGCAGAGCGCCCGCGTAGGTGACATAGGAATCCACGCCCTCTTCAAAGGACAGCTTGCTCGCACCGCCCAAATCGTAGCGCTGCCAGTTGCGGGCGCGGTTGGAGCCTTCGCCCCAATATTCCTTCATGTACACGCCGTTAATCATCACTTTGTTGGTCGGGCTTTCATCAAAGCGGGCGAAATAGCGTCCCAGCATGAGGAAGTCCGCGCCCATCGCCAGTGCCAAGGTCATGTGATAGTCATGCACGATGCCGCCGTCCGAGCAGATGGGAATATAGATGCCGGTTTCGCGGAAGTATTCGTCCCGCGCCGCCGCCACTTCGATGACTGCCGTTGCCTGACCGCGCCCGATGCCTTTGGTCTCGCGGGTGATGCAAATCGAGCCGCCGCCAATGCCGATTTTCACGAAGTCCGCGCCGGCCTTGGCCAAGAACAAAAAGCCGTCCCTGTCCACCACATTGCCCGCGCCGATTTTCACGCTGTCGCCGTATTTTTCGCGCACCCAGCGGATGGTCTTTTCCTGCCAGCAGGTGTAGCCTTCGGAAGAGTCAATACACAAAACATCCGCGCCCGCCTCCAGCAAGGCTGGAACGCGCTCTTCATAGTCGCGGGAATTGATGCCCGCGCCGACCAGATAGCGCTTTTTGTCGTCCAGCAGCTCCAAGGGGTTTTCCTTGTGGGAGGCATAGTCCTTGCGGAAGACGAAGTACATCAGATGCCCGTTCTTGTCCACGATGGGCAGAGAATTGAGCTTATGCTCCCAAATGATGTCATTCGCGCCCTTCAAGGTGGTTTCCGCAGGCGCGGTAATCAGCTTCTTTAAGGGGGTCATGAAGGTCTCCACCTTGTCGGTGGGGTTCATGCGGCTGACGCGGTAGTCACGGCTGGAAACGATGCCCAGCAGTTTGCCGGTCGCCGTGCCGTCTTCGGTGATGGCGACAGTGGAAAAGCCGTTCTGCGCCTTCAAATCCAGCACATCCGCCAAGGTGTTCTGCGGGGTCAGGTTGCTGGCGGAAACGACGAAGCCCGCCTTGTAATTCTTGACCCGCGCCACCATTGCCGCCTCAGATTCGATGGACTGCGCTCCATATATAAAGGAAAGACCGCCCTCCTTAGCCAAGGCGATGGCCAGTTTGTCGTCCGAAACGGACTGCATAATGGCACTCACCAACGGGATGTTCAGCGTGATGGCCGGCTCTTCCACGCCCTTTCTGTACTTAGTTAGCGCAGTGCGCAGCGACACATTGGACGGGATGCAGTTTTCACCCGTGTAGCCGGGAATCAGCAGATATTCACTGAAGGTGTGGCACGGCTCTTGATAATAGTACGCCATCGGAAAAACCTCCTTGTGTTCGTTGCTCTGGAAAAACCAGCTAAAATCCATCAATTTGAAAGCAGACATTCGCCTGATTTCATTTGGGCGCATCAGCGCCCCCAAAAGGGGTTGCCGTATTTTATATCACAGGGAGAAATTTGTCAACTATGGTACCATCGGTGGCTCATCCAAATCCATCTTCTGCTGCTCCGGCTCGCCCTCCGGCGTGGGCGGCGCGGGTAGTTCGTCCAAGGAACGCAGACCAAAATGCGACAGGAAAGCATCTGTCGTGCCGTACAAAATCGGCCGTCCGACGACCTCCTTACGCCCCAAATCGGTAATCAGCCCCTTGTTTAAGAGCGACTGCACGGAATAATCACACTTGACCCCGCGCACCGCCTCAATGTCCAATTTTGTCACGGGCTGACGATAGGCAATCACCGCCAGCGTTTCCAGCGCGGACTGGGACAGGGACTGCTTCTGCACGGGCTGCAATAAACGCTCCACAAACGGCGCAAGCTCCGCCCGCGTGGTGAGCTGCACATGCTGCCCAAAGCGTTTGAGCATCAGCCCGCGACGCTCCTGACGCATATCGTTTTCCATATTTTCAAGCACATTGTCCATGTCCTCCGGCGTGGTTTCCAACGCCCGTGCCAAGTCGCTCACCGTCACCGGCTCGCCCGTCACGAACAAAATGGCTTCGATGGCCGCCTGCATTTCCTTTGCTTCCATCAGCGTTCGTCCTGCTCCTGTTCCTCCGCACCGCGTTCCTCCTTTTCGCGTTCCTCCGGCGCACGGGCGGAAATGAGAATTTCTCCGTAGGTATCGGTTTGCACGGCGCGGGCACGTCCCAGCTTCAACAGCTCCAGCAGTGCCAAAAAGGTGGTGACCACCTCGTCCCGCGACGGCTCCTTATTCATAATTTCAAGGAACGGCACAGGCCCGTGCCGCACCTTTTTCAGGATGTTCGCCATGCACATCGGCACGGAATATTCGTCTCGCACGATGCGCCGTTCGATGACGCGCCTGTCCTCCTCGTCCTCCGTCTTGGGTGTCCGTGCCAGCACCCGCGCAAAGGCGGCGGTCAGTCCCTCTAAGGTGAGGTTTTCAAGTTCAAATGTGGGCGGGGGCAGGGGATATTCCTCCGGCAATTTGTTGAACATTTCAGCCGCCGCCCGCTCAAACTGCTGCATATCGCCCGTCACGGTCTTGAGCGCCTGATATTCCTCAAGCTGGCGAATGAGCGCCTGTTCCGGGTCTTCCTCCTCCTCTTCGCCCTCTCGCGGCTCTCTGGGCAGAAGGGAACGGCTTTTGATTTCCAGCAGGGTCGCCGCCATCTGCAAAAAGCCGCTGGCATCGTCCATGTCAAGGTCGGGGGCATTGCGGACAAAATCAATGTACTGCTGCGTGACCTCGGAGACGAAAATGTCCTTGATGTCCACTTTCGCCTTGCCGATTAAGAACAGCAGCATATCCAGCGGTCCGTCAAACTGGCTCAAATGCAATGAAAATGCCATTCCCTCACCCAATCCCGAACAATGCAGTCAGCAAGGTAATCAGCCCGCTCTGCACTGCCTCTTCCGCAGCGGAAAGAAGGTTGCTTAAAATGTCCGTGCCAAAGCACAATGCCATCAACGCGATTTGGCAAATCCAGAAGGTCTGCTGGTTGAGCTGCAACCGCCCTTTCAGCAGTACATCATTCACCAGATGATAGCCATCCAGCGGCGGGATGGGGATGAGGTTAAAGATGGCAAGGCAGAGATTCATGAGAGAGAAAATCATCAAAAAGCGCTGCACATAAAACAGCCAAGATACGCGGAACGCACCGGCTTCCGCCAATGCATCGAAGAAGTCCTTTGAGCCTGAATAAATGCCCCAGAAAAAGCCGCCCTTGACGGACAGGAAGGAGGAAACACCGTAATATTCCAGAATTTCCGGCACGATCATGATTTGGTTGACTGCCACCATCAGCATTGTGGACAGCAAAAACAAAATCAAATTGACCGTGATGCCCGCGATAGAGACGAAAAAATCATCCCGCACATAGTGCCTGAAATTGCGCGGATTGACCGGCACGGGCTTTGCCCAGCCGAAGCCTAAAAACACCATGCAGAGCGTACCCAAAGGATCCAAATGGTGCAGCGGATTGAGCGAAAGCCGCCCCATCATTTTCGCCGTCGGGTCACCGCAGCGCAGCGCCACATACCCGTGCGCGACCTCATGACACGTCAGCGCCAATAAAACGGCGGGAATTACAAAACACAGCTTGCTTAAATACGCAATCGGGTCTTGCTGAAGCTGTGAAATAATACTCGACAGCACGCGCCCTTCATCCTCCCTGCGGCAACAATTTTCCTTTTATAGTATACCGCAAAGTGCGGGAAAACACAAGATATGCAGTTGATAGTGTAGAGCTGTTAGTCGTTAGGACGAGGAATTAGATTAGATGGTCAGAGAACATAGGTCAAAAAAACTATATGGGCTAACGGCTAACAGCTTTCCCCGTTCTCTTTTTTCTATTTCCTATTTTTTGTTTTCTATTTTCTCTCCTGCCTTTTTTCCCCTTGACGACTAACCGTCTGTCCACTATCCACTATCCACTATCCACTCACCTTATGTGCATGAAATTTTTTTCGCACAAACAGGAAAACAATACCAAATTGTCTAACATATATATGGCAGGGCTGAAGCTCTGCGGGGAGATGAATTTTATGGAAAACATTGTAATGTCATTTGAGCAGTTGGTCGGGCGCACGCCGCTGATGCGGTTGAGCCGCATAGAAAAGGCGGAAGGCTTACAGGCGCGTCTGCTGGCCAAGCTGGAATATCCGAACCCAACCGGCTCGACAAAGGCGAGGGCGGCGCTGCAGATGGTGCTGGACGCGGAAGCGCAGGGGCTTTTGAAGCCCGGCGCGACCATCATCGAGCCGACGAGCGGCAACACGGGTGTCGGCTTATGCGCCGTGGCCGCGACACGCGGATACAAGGCCATCATCGTAATGCCGGACAGTATGTCCATGGAGCGCCGTATGCTGATGAAGGCTTACGGTGCGGAGCTGGTTTTGACGGACGGGAAAAAGGGCATGAGCGGCGCTATCGAAAAGGCGAACGAGCTGCACGCGGAAATCCCGAACAGCTTTATTCCGGGGCAGTTTGACAACCCTTCCAACGCGAAGGCACACTACCTGACAACCGGTCCTGAAATTTGGCGGGATACGGACGGTCATGTGGACTTTTTCGTCGCCGGTGTCGGCACGGGCGGTACGATTACGGGTGTCGGGCATTATCTGAAGGAGCAAAAACCCGATGTAAAGGTCATCGCCGTGGAGCCGGCAACTTCTGCCGTGCTGTCTGGCGGAAAAGCCGGTGCGCACAAACTGCAGGGCATCGGCGCGGGCTTTGTCCCCAAGGTGCTGGATACCGCCGTTTACGATGCGGTGATGCCCATCGACAGCGAGCCTGCGTTCCGCATGACGCGGATGATGGCACGCACGGAGGGGTTGCTTGTGGGCATTTCGTCCGGCGCGGCGCTGGCGACGGCGGTTGACATTGCCAAGCGTCCCGAAAACGCGGGGCGCACGGTGGTCGTCCTTCTGCCAGACACGGGCGAGCGCTATCTAAGCACCGGTATTTTTGATGCGGACGATACGGCGGGAGCAGATTGATGAAGAAAAAAGGACTGTTTTTCCTTCTTCTGCTCGTCCTTCTTCCGCTTTTTGCCTTAGCGGAGGACGCGGTGGAAATCACGGCGGAGGCGAGCTTTCGCTCTTCGCAGGGCAAAAAGCAGTTTGCCTATTTGACGGACGGCAGCTATCAAACCATCTGGCAGAACGACAAAGAGGGCGCGTGGCTCGAAATCACGACCGAGACGGAAGCGGAATACCTCTATGCCTCCTTTGCCAAACGGCTCACGCTGTGGTCTGCTCAGGTCTGGGAAAACGATGAATGGCGCACCCTGCCGGAACCTGCGTACAGGGTCAACAATCAGGTCATTTGCTTGGGCGGCAGTACAAAATTCCGCCTGTATTCCGAAAAGGGCTGGCTGGCAGTCAGCGAGCTGCACATTTTCACGGCGGGGGACTTGCCCGCGTGGGTCAATCAGTTTGAGCCGCCACTGGAAAAGGCGGATTTGCTCGTGATGGCGACCCATCCCGATGATGAAATTCTGTGGTTTGGCGGGCTGATTCCCACATACAGCACGGAGTTGGGCTTTTCTGTGCAGGTGGTGTCGATGGCACCGCGCTATTCCTACCGAAAGAGCGAGCTGTTGGACGCGCTGTGGCTGTGCGGAATGAAGAACGCGCCGATTTTCGGACTGTTTGAGGACATTCCCTTTCTCAGCAAGCAGGAGGTTTATCAATCTTGGGGCGGCCGGAAAAAGGCGCTTCAGTTTGTGACCGAGCAGTATGTAAGCCTCCAGCCCAAGGTGGTTGTTACGCAGGACAAAAAGGGCGAGTACGGTCACGGGGCGCACATGGCGCTGGTGCAGCTTTGCATTGATGCGGTGGAAAAGGCCGCAAGCGCCGAGCAGCCTTGGCAGGTGCAGAAGCTGTATCTGCATCTGTATGGTGACAATCCTTTGGTGATGGATTGGAGCGTGCCGCTTAAGAGCTTTGACGGCGAAACGAGCCTGAGCGTCGCGCAAAGAGCCTTCAAAAAGCACGCTTCTCAGCAGTCGGGACGCTATAATGTCTGCGACTACGGTGACTATGACTGCCGCGTGCTGGGGCTTTACTATTCCGCTGTCGGCGAAGATGAAAAGCGCACGGGGCTGTTTGAGAACATTCCGGGGTTAGAAGAAAAAGAAGCCGCGAGCGTGCGGGTATTAGGGCATCACCGCACAATTCAGCAACGCGCAAAAATGTGCCTTTTGCGCCATCTGCT
>CAVJHY010000054.1:0-11800 GCA_963649405.1 bacterium | reverse complement strand
ATTTTTGCAATCGACTCTTCCACAAAATTCACTATTTATCGCGCCGCTTCATTTGTGCGGTGTTGCCTTAGGAAAAAACGGGATGCGGATAGTGAATAGTGAATAGTGGTTAGTGGAGTTATAAAAAAAGACCGCCTCATTTCGAGACAGTCTTTCGTTTTTTTCATTCAGCAGCACATAGAAATTTCTGCTTCGCTGCAACTATGTACTTTATGGAGTCGCTTTCTTGGAAGGGGTGTGGGGAAACCATTCTTTATCGTATAAAGAATGGTTTCCCCACATAAATTCCGTATTACTCCGCTTCTTCCGAATCTTCCATAACGCTCTTGAGGCCGGCCACTGTTTCCACGGGCAGGGAGAAAAGGACGGTGTGGGCGGGGGTATGAACGCCGGCTTTTTCCATGATGGCGTGCATGACCTGTGCCTTATCGCGCTGGTTGACAACAATCAGCGTCATGGTTTTTTCCGGCGCAAGGGGGACACCGAAGAAGCTCTGCGCGTGTTCGCTCACGCTGCCGCGGGCGTGCACCACCGTGCCGCCGCCGGCACCCGCTGCCCAAGCCGCGTCCATCACAGCGTCCGAGCTGCCGCGTTCAGAAATCGCCACAATCAGCGAGCAGGGGAACGTCTGCTTTTCATCCATATCTTTCACCTCATCGAAGATGTAGTTCTGGTTTTCCATCATGGTTTTCAGGCTGCTGACACCGCCAACCGCGCCGACGGGAATGGTCAGGGCAATGCCGCGGCCGGGCATATCCAAGCCCTGCTTGGAAACGGCATGGCGCAGAATGCGGGCGGCGCTTTTGCGATCCGTCATGAAAAACTTGAGTGTCTTTTCCGTGCGCTCCAGTCCCAGCAGATTCAGCAGCTTCTGTCCGGCTGTGCCTCGGCAGGGAATGCTGTACACGGCGGTAATGCCTTCGCCATTCAGAAAGGCGGAATACGCCTCATCATCGTCGCGCTGGACAATCAGTATCACAAAGGAAATGGCGTTCATGGGATGCCTCCTGTTACAGTTCGATGATTTCTTCGGGCTGTGCCTGCGTGACACTGCCGGCCTTCTTATGCTTGAGCCTGAACACAATGCCGAGAATTTGGATTGCAATCAGCGGGGTCATGGCGACCATCGCCACCACGCCGAAGGCATCCACGGCAATGTTGCCGCCGACGGCCTCGCAAGCGCCCATCGCCAGCGGCAGAAGGAAGGTTGCTGTCATCGGGCCGGAGGCAACGCCGCCGGAGTCAAACGCAATGGCGGTGAACACGGGCGGAGAAAAGAGCATCAGCAGCATACTGAGGGCATAGCCGGGGATGAGCAGATACATCAGCGGCAGCCCCGTCAGCACACGCAGCATAGACAGACCGACAGACACAGCCACGCCCACGGACAGGCTCAGGCTTAACGCCTTTTTCGGGATAGCGCCCGCCGTTAATTCATACACCTGCTGATTCAGCACATGGACGGCAGGCTCGGCGGACACCACAAACCAGCCGATGACCATGCCAATGGGAATGAGCAGCCATTTTAATTCCGTCGCGCCCAACAGCTTGCCGATGTAGTTGCCGACCGGCATAAAGCCGACATTCACGCCCAAGAGGAACATGACCAGCCCCACATAGGTATAAATCAGGCCGACGCAGATGGTGAACACGGTCTTGCCGTTTAGGTGCAGGGAGAAAATTTGGAAAACAACAAAGAAGACAATGATGGGTGCCAGCGCCAGCCCAACATCCTTGGCATATTCGGGGAGCGCCGTCCAGAACGCCTGAAACAACTCCACGGAATCCTCGGCATCCACCAGCACAATGGAAGAAGCCGTACCCTCTTCGGGTCTGAAAATCATGCCCAGCAACATGACTGCCAAAATTGGACCGACAGAGGAAAGGGCGACCAGACCAAAGCTATCATTCTCGGCGTTTTTGTCGCTGCGGATGGCGCAAGCACCCACGCCCATCGCCAGAATGAAGGGGACGGTCATGGGACCGGTGGTCACGCCTCCGGAGTCAAAGGCAACGGCTAAGAAATTCTGCGGGACAAAAATGGAAAGCAGAAATACGAGCGCATAGGACGCAAACAGCAAAATGGAGAGTTTGATGCGGAGCAAAATGCGCAGCATGGCGAGCAAAAGGAAGATGCCCACGCCGATGGCGACAGCCAAAATCAGCACCAAATCAGGAACGCCCGGCACTTGTTTGGCCAGCACGGTCAAGTCCGGCTCGGAGATGGTGATAAACACGCCGACCACAAAGCTCAATACCAGCACCAGCCACAGCTTGCCGGAGCGGGTCAGCGCCGTGCCGACATTTTCGCCGATGGGGGTCATAGCTTGCTCCGTACCCATCGAAAATAGGCTCATGCCTGCCATGAGCAGCGCCGCGCCGAAAATAAAGGCGATTAAATCACTGCTCGGCACGGGCACGAGGAAAAAGCACAAAATCAGCACAATGGCCGTGATGGGCAGAACGCTTTTGAGCGACTCACGCCACTTTTCCCGCAGGACACTGTGCATATGAATGACCTGCAGTTTTTCTTTTAGACTTAGTTTCTTTTTTTTCTGCAATGCGCGACCACCTTTCTCTTGCGGGTGTCTTTGACACCCTTTCAAATGAAATCACGATAAATCGTGCTTTCATTTGGTTTGCAGATTTTCTTGTAAAGACAAAAATCCGTACCTTTTGTCTTTACGGTCAGAAAATCTGATAGGAATGAAAAATTCTTCCAATGGGCAAGCTCATCTCCAGAATTTTTCTCCTCCCGCCGCGCAGGTCGGCGGTGCGGATTTTACATGAAGGGGTTGCGACCCCTTCATACATCCCCAGAAGGCTTTGAGAAGTCTGTTCGCTATTTCCTTATGGAGATAATAGGAAACATTCATTATTTTTTGGCAGGGCGGAAGCCCTGCTTTAATACCAACCAATAAGAGACCCTAACGCGGATAAAACCATCAATCCGGCTAAAACAAAGCAGATAATCCGCACGGCGAGTTTTTTCCTGTCCGCCTTCTTTTTCGTGTTTGCCATGTCAGTTTGTCCCTTCCTGCTGATAGGCTTCGATGGCGCGGGAAAGCTGGTCAGGGCAGGAGGTCGTCCCGCGGCACGGAATGCCGCGCAGCAGTTTTTTCACCTCGTCCGCGTCCCGTCCGATGACCATCTTGGCCAGACCCGCCGTGTTGCCTGGGCAGCCCCGATGAATGGCGCAATAGGTGATTTTGTTGTCTGCGCCGATTTCAAGGTCGATTTGTGTGGAACACGTTCCCTTGGTTTTGTATTCAAACATGGCTTATATCTCCTTATTGTGATGATTTTTCCTTACACCAGTCCTGCCTGAGAATGCTCCACAGGCGGACATCATGGTATTGTCCCTTGTTGCGGACGCGCTCACGAAGGATGCCCTCTTCGCGCATACCGGCTTTCTGCATGACGCGACCGGAAGCGGGATTATTCATTTCGTGCATGGCTTCGACACGATTTAAGGCGAGGGCATCAAAGGCAAAGTCCAGCACCGCCTTGAGCGCTTCCGTGGTCAGCCCCTGATTCCAATAGGCTTTGGCAAGGCTGTACCCGACCTCGGCGCTTTGATGATCCGTGTTGACCCATGTAAAGCCGATGGTGCCGATGACGCGATGCTCTTTATTCAGCTCGATGGCGAAGGTGGCGGGCAGTCCAGCCCTGTATTGATGTCTTGCCGCCCGAATATAGGCGCGGCTTTCGCTGATGCTCTTGTGCGCCGTCCACAAAACATGCCGCGCCACCTCTGTGTCCGATGCATAGGCATAAACATCCCGTGCGTCACGAATGTTCAGCTTCCTGAGCGTGAGCCGCTCGGTGTGCAGCGTGGGCAGGGCAGAAAAAACGGCGCGATAAGAATCCACAATTTAATCCTCGGTTGTGATAAAAAATTGTGACTAATTCGGAATGAAAAAGCGCTTTTTCATCGTTAGATGGATGAGAAAGGAAGACTTTATGCCTTTTTGCGAAGCGCGTGTTCGGCAAGAAGAATGCCAAGTGCAGTCTTTTGGTCAAACAGCTCGCCCTTTTCCACCAGCTCCACCGCCTTTGCAAGCGGAACGCGCGTCAGGCGCAGGAACTCATCCGGATCGGTGTGTGCCGGATGCTGGGAAAGCCCTGTGGCCAGATAAATGGCGATGCGCTCGGTGCAAAAGCCCGGCGTGGTGACAACATTGGACAGAAGCTGCCAATGCTCGGCATTGAGGCCGGTCTCTTCCTCCAGCTCGCGCTTGGCGCAGACCAGCGGGTCTTCGTCAAAGCTGTCCCTTTTTCCGGCGGGAATTTCCCACAGCATTTCGTCAATGGCGACACGATGCTGTCGCACCAAGGTGATGTTGCCGTCATCATCGAGCGCAACGATGGCCGCCGCGCCGACATGCTTGACGACCTCCCGCGTTGCGGTTCTTCCGTTGGGCAAAAGCACCTGCCAGCGCTCCAAATGCACGACCTTGCCGTCAAAAATGGTTTCGCCGCTCACATAGGTTTCCCGAAGCTGTGAATCGTCCACGGCAAATACCCCCTTATCACTTTTGAATAAGGCACCTTGCATGAAAGACAGAAGAAGCCTTAACCTTTCAGACATTCGACAGGGGCGGTAAAAATTCCTGCCAAAACCGTGTTTATTTCTTGTAAATTCGGTGCGGCAAACAGAAATGATTTCCTCATTATGTTGACGAAATGCGCATTTCGTAATAAAATTGAAATAACCTTGCGGGTTTCTGACTGCACCGCTGGTCTTTAAGGAGGCTGTGACCGATGAAGCAATTCCGGAAAATCCTGCTCGTGCTTGTGCTTCTTGCACTGTGCGCTGTGCTGCCCTTTGCTGACGCAGAGGGAACATTTGACATGAGCTATGTCACCTTTGAATTGAGCTATACGGACGCAAACGGCGACTCCAACACCGTGTACCCCATGCCCATTTCCTATGAGGGCTATGAGGCGTGCTGGTGGGTCTGCGTCCCCGAAGAGGCGCTTTCGAGCGGCTTGATGATTTCGATTGAGGATGACACGGGAACAGCGGATTCCTTCAGCCCTGCGAACGGCGAGACAATTTATCCGACGGACGCGGGGTCTACCCTGACCGAGAGTGCGCCCACGCTCATCGAATGCTATGACGCGAACGGTCAGAATATCTATACCATTTCGCTGTATGTGTCCACAGTGACCACCGAGCCGGAAGCGCCGGAGGATGTTTCTGCAGCCATCGAGCCGCAGACCGTGACGGCCTATTTTAGGACGCTGGACAACGGCAGCATGCAGGATGTCGCCACTCCGCAGGAAATCACGGTGGAGGAAGGTACGCATGCTGTGATCGCCGAGCCGACAGATTTGACGGACGGGTATGAGCTGAACGGCGAGAGTGTTCAGTATGTCACGGTGGATGAAATGGGTGCAAATCCCTTTGAAATCACCTTCTATTACACCTATGTCGGCACTGAGCCGGCGGGCGAAGATGTTTGGGTCGTTGTAAATTATGTGGACGAAAACGGCAACCCCATCGCCGGTCACGATGAAATTAACTGTGCCTTTGGCGAGACCACGGCTGTATATGCCAACCCTGCCGATTTGCCGGACGGCTATACGCTCATGGGTGATGGTGTGCAGCAGGTGACAGTCACGGAAAACGGCGCTGAGCCTGCCGAAGTGACCTTCATGTATCAGTATATTCCTGAAGAAACGGAAGCCCCTGCGACTGCCGTGCCTGCGCCGAAAATCGCCTTTGTGACGGTGCTTTATTTGGATGAGGCAACGGATGCGCAGCTTGGTCTGGAATCGCTGACCTGTCAGGAAGGCGAGACCTCCGTTTCACCGGACGAAAGCTATCTGCCGGACGGCTATGCCTTTGTCGATGGCAGTACTGTTTCCGTGCTTGTGGATGAAAACGGCGAGGCTTCCCCTGAAGTCGTGACCTTCTATGTGCGCTCTTTGCGGCAGGAGACCGAAGCGCCCCTGCCCGTCACTGCGAGCGTTGAAGTGCGCTATATCGCCCCTGATGAAAACCGCGACATCGCTTCCGTGACCTATCAGGAATGCATGGAGGGCGAAAACCTTGTCTATGCCGCGCCGTATGACTTGGAAAGCGGCTATGATCAAATCGATGCATCGCCCGTGACCGTCACCTTGAGCGCGGACGGCACGCTCTCTCCGAGCTTCGTGACCTTCTATTATCAAAAGGTCGAAGAAGAGCAGCCCGTGCAGGACGACGACGGCGAAATGGACACGAGTGCCCAAACGGAAGCGCCTGTCAGTGAGCCGGAAGAAACGGACACGCCGGATGTGACCACCGACGAAACGCCGGACACCTACAATGTGACCGCCATGAGCGGCTGGGGCTATCCCCGCGCCAATGATGTGAATTTTCGTTTCACCCCTGCGATGGATGATAATATTCTTGGTAAGGTGGATAAGAGCGACCTTGTGCAGATTGTCGGTCTTGTGACGGACGATGAAGGCACGGACTGGTATCAGGTCATTGTAAACAATCAGCAGGGCTATCTGAAGGGCAGCTTTGTACGCATACTGACCGAGGAAGAAGTCAACGCCCTCTTTGGCACAGCAACCGAGGAAACGACTGAAGCAGCAACCGATGCGCCAGCCAATACCCTCGCCGTGCAGACGGCTGTACCGACAGAAGTGCCGGACGGCACTGCCATTGACTGCTGGGCGGAAGTCAGCTCTAAATCCGTTAATTTCCGCTCTTCCCGCAAGGCGAGCGGCTCCAATAAAATCAAGTCTCTGTCCCGCGGCACGATGGTCTGGGTCTATGATGTCACCACCGTGGACGATACGCGCTGGTATTCCGTGCGCGTGAACGGCAAGGATGGCTATATCGTCGCTGATTATGTCACCCTGTATGACGAAGCGCAGTCCGAAGCGTACCAAAATTCTCTGTCCACGCCGATGCCCACGCAGACGGCCATCCCTACCGATACCCCTTCACCGACCCGTGTGCCGACTGCCACCCCGACCGCCACACCCACGCAGACCCCGTTTGTGGCGACTTCTGCGCCCACGCCAACCGTGGCTGTGACCGAAATTCCCGCCGCCTATGTCGGCTATGCGCTGACCACTGCCCGCACTGCCGTGCGCTCCGGCATCAGCCAGATGGATGATACTATCATTGAAACCGTTGAGCAAAACACCTTGGTGCTGATTTCCGCGCAGACCTATGTCTCCGGCGTGTGCTGGGATTCTGTGAGCGTCCTGTCCTCCGGCAGCACAGGTTTTATGGAGGATGCGCGTCTTCGCCGCATCAACAGCGAGGAGGCCAAGTATTACCTTGATTTGCTCGTGCCGACCAACACCGCCACGCCCACGCCGGCGGTGACGGAAACGCCCTTCCAGGGCTATGCACGCACGCTTGGCGACAATGTGCCCATGCGTGTTTCGATGGACACCAACGCCCGCATTCTGCGCCTGCTTGAATATGACACGCCCGTGTATGTCTTTGACCAAGAAACAGTGAACGGCGTGGCGTGGTGCGAAGTGCAGTACGGTTCGACCTACGGCTACATCCGCCGCGATATGCTGCGCCAAATGGAGGATTGGGAGGTCACGGAATACTTAGAATCCATGTCCACCCCGACCCCCACACCCGCTGCCACCGCCATCACCGGCGAAACAGAATCCAGCTACGGCTATGTGAGCAGCAACCGCGTTAATCTGCGCAAATCCGCCACCAAGTCCTCCGATTCCCTGCGCCTGATGAGTAGGTATGACTTCGGTCTTGTACTGGGCGAAACGGAAAATGACGAGGGGCTTTGGTACAATGTGTTAATCAGCGGTCAGGAGGGCTATGTCCTTTCTGACTACTTCAAGGTGCTGAATTTGAACGAGCTGAGCGATTTCCTGCTCAGTGAGGAATACAGGACGGCCTCCGGTCAAGACAGCGATGTGACCAATGTGACCGCCCAGCCCATTCAGTCCGTGGAGGATTACAATCAGGGCGTGTGGACAAACCCTGCTTTGAACGCGACCTATGAGCCGTTCAACCCCTACGCGACCGCCACGCCTGACCCCGCCGCAGTGACGGAAACGCCGTCACCTACGCCGTCCGCGACCCCGACCGCAACGCCCACCATCTCGCCCATCGTCATCAACACTCCCACGCCCAATTCCACGGACGCAGGCTTCCCGACAGCGCTTGTCGTGTTCCTTGTCGTGATGCTGCTGGCGGCGGGCGGCTTCTATGCCTATTCCGTTCACCGCCGCAACCAGCGCCGTCAGGCAGCGCTCCGTGCGCAGCAGGCACGGCGGGCGCAGCAGATGCAGATGAATCAGCAGCAGACCCGCAATTATCCGAACAACGCGCAGCGCCCTGTGCAGCAGCGCCCGGCCAACAATCCTTATCAAAACGGCGGTTTCTCTTCGCAGATGACCCAGCGCTATAATCCAAACAGCGTCCAGCAGGGCGGGAACGGCGTTCGTCAGACCGTTTCGCAGGAGACTGGCACATACTTTAAGCACCCTGCCCAGCAGACGAGTCAGCAGCAGAACCAGAACGCATGGCAGCAGCAAGCCACCACGCGCTATCAGCCGACTTTTACCAACAACAACGCCTATTCGTCCTCCGTGGATCAGAGCAGCTATGCGCGTCCTGCCAGCGAGCCGAGGTTCCAGCGTGCCACCATTCAGCCGCTTTGGGACACCGCCCAGCAGCCGAATAACTTGACGGCGAATAGTACCCAGAACACATCAGCACAGACGGCGAATACAACGGCGAATGCAACAACCAGCGCAACAACATCAAATGTAACATCTCAAACAACTACTCGTCGCCGCCGCACGGAGCGGTATCATCATGACGAGGAGTAACCGCAAATGAAGGCAGGCTTTAGCCTGCTTTCATTTGAACATCAATTTCTTGTAAATCGGACGGCAAAGTCATCTCGATTTACGGTCAGAAATTGATAGAGGAAGCGGTATTTCAACCGCTCCTCACACCGGCAAAGCCGTTGTTGGGGATTTCAGTGAAGGGGCTGTGACACCTTCACTCATCTCCAAGGGATTTTTGGTGGCTCGACCGTCCTTCAGTGCGTTCATTAAAAAAGTTAAGGAAGAAACATCATGCGGAAATTTGTCGTTTGGGCGCTTTTATGCTGTCTGCTCGCGCTTCCAACTGCATACGCGGAAAACACAGCCTCGTGGACGACGCTTTCCGCGTCCGATTTGGCGGCACTGACAGAAGCGGGTGAGGAAATCATCGCGCCCGAATACGATGTGCCGGACTATGTTGAATGGCTCTTGGCCGTTGCCCGCGCCGAGCTTGGCTATACGGAGCAGCGCGGAAATGTCACCAAGTACGGCATTTGGGCGGGCGACCCCGCCGCCGAATGGTGCGCCGAATATCTGTGCTGGTGCGTGGATCAGGTGGATGAACAACATAGCACAAACCTCTTAACCACCGTGTACCCCAAATATTCCAGCCGCAATGTGGGTCTCCGTTGGTTTTTGAAGGAAGGTCGGTACATCGCCCGCCGCGGCACGGTGACGGATTACGGCAGCCAGTGGTACATCGGCGCTGAGGAGACAATGGAAAAAAACAGCTACATCCCCCAGCCCGGCGATTGGATGTTCTTTTCTGCCAGCTCCGGCGGCGACACAACCCATGTGGCAATGGTGGAGTTTTGCACAAGGCTTGCGGACGGCAGCGTGCTCGTCCATGTGCTGGAGGGCAACAAGCCCGATAAGGTGCAGACCCATGCCTACCATTTAGAGGAAGAAACCATCTTGGGCTATGGTACGGTGTATGACTTGGCGGACATCGTTTTGCGTCAGGGGCAGGAGGGCAAGAAGGTCACGGCGCTTCAGCAGCTTTTGTGCGACATCGGTCTGCTCGATGCGTCCTATGTCACCGGCACCTACGGCGCGGCGACCACCGAGGCCGTCAAAGCCTTTCAGAAAATGCAGGGCAAGACCGCCACGGGCATCGCCAATCATCATACGCAAATCGCCTTGCAGCAGTATGTCAAAGAATATTATCTGTCACATTCGGAATATTGGGCAGTCAGCGAATGAAATCAACATTTATTTGCAGGAATCTAACGATTTAGTGTCGAATAGCTCCTGTTGCCCATTTGTTTCATGCAAAACGGAGGGAGAGATACCATGCGCGATATGCTTTTAGTGCTGGACCTTGACCATCTGGCTGCCCGAACAACGGCGCGAAAGCTGCGTTCGGCGCGGATTAGCTGCAAAATCGTACCAAGCAGCACGGAGGCACAGGAAATTGCAAGTGTCGAGCCGCTTGGCCTCATTTTGGCAGGCGGGCGGACGGATTGTGCCGCATTTGACGAGGCGCTTTTATCCCTGTCGATGCCGATTTTGGCTTTGTCCGGCGCGGCGGGACGGCTCTGCGTGTGCATGGGCGGTCAGGCGGACGCATCTGAGGCAGTGGACGCGCTGTCCGATATTCAATACACGGAATGTCCGCTGCTCATTGATTTGGAAAACGGCGCAAGGATGCTGGGCAATATAAGTTCCCTCACCCTGCCGGAAAATGCGCGAGCGATTGCGAAAACGGCAGACGGCACGACTTACGCCTTTTCGGATGACAAGGGGACGCGCCTCGGCATTCAGACGGACATTGAGCCGAATGATCCGGACGGGATGCAGATTTTGATGAATTTCGCCCTGACTGTCTGCGGGTGCACCGAATGGTGGGATGAAGAGGCGTTCGTCAAGGGTGCGGTGGAGAAAATCCAAAGCGCCGTGCAGGACGGCGCGGCTATGTGTGCCATGACGGGCGGTCTGAACAGCGGCGTGAGTGCGCTTTTGGCGCATAAGGCGCTGAGCAACAGGCTGCACTGTGTGTTCGTGGACACGGGGCTTTTGCGCGAGGGCGAAGCCGATGCGTTCATGACCTTTTATCAGGGTGAACGCGGGTTGAACATTACGCGCATCAATGCCAAGGAGCAGTTTTTATCAGCGCTTCAGGGCGTGACAGACCCCAATGAAAAGCGGACGATTATCGGCGGACTGTTCCAGCAGATTTTATCGGCGGAGCAGAACAAAACGGACGGGCTGACCGCACTCATTAAAGGCACGAGCTATTCCGATGTTATGCAGAACAAGCAGCAGAAATCTAAGCCCTCTGCGCTCACCCGCATTGAGCCTGTGCGAGATTTGTTCAAGGACGAAATCCGGCAAATCGGCGAATATTTGGGGCTGCCGAGCGACATTATTTCCTCGCAGCCATTCCCCGGCAGCGGCTTGGCACTCAGAATTTTGGGCGAGGTCACGGAAAAAAATCTGTCGGTGCTTCGCAAGGCGGACAAGATTTTCAGCGAGGAAATTGCCGCTTCGCCTCAGAATAAAAGGCTCTGGCAGCATTTCGCCGTATTAAGCCCCGGAGCGGTGATGGGCAGCAATATTATTTGCCTTCGTGCCGTCCATGCGACCGATGGCGCATTGGCGCACGCTTCCCGCCTCCCCTATGACCTTTTGGAAACTGTCACCAACCGTATTTTGCAGGAATGCCCCGATGTGCAGCGCGTGGTGTATGATTTGACACCATCCACTCATTATCAGGGTATTGAGTGGCAATAAAACGGCAAATGAAATCAGGCTGCGTCTGCTTTTATTTGACTTTGCAGCTTTTCTCCTTTTGCCGGCAAAGTGGCATTGTGGAATAAAGTCGCCTTCGGCGAATAAGAATGTTTACGCCTTTGGCAATACTTAAGGCATCACCGCACAATTAGGCGACTCGCAAAATGTGCTTTTACGGTGCCTCGCCTCAATCTTTGATAGAGGCATCGGCAGTCTGCCTGCGGCAGACTTGAAAACCTTTCAG
>CAVJHY010000053.1:0-12082 GCA_963649405.1 bacterium | reverse complement strand
TGATGGACACACCCGAAAGGGGTGACATAACGAAAGGACGGGAAGCGCATGAGAAGCGGATTTTGAGGCTTGGAAGGGCGGAAAATCGTGGAAAAAAGTTTCGGAAAATGGCGAAAAACGCTTGCAATACGCATTGGATTCCTGTATAATATGCCTGTTGTCTGTTTATGGGATGAAGCGGTAAGTTGCCGTTCTGGCCGGAACGGGTAATTATCGTGGACCAGCCCGGAAATCGGGCGACGGACTCACAGCCGCAAGCGAAGCGGCATCCCGCGGGTTTCAAAAGCCCGTTCGCCGCGCTCCCTGCGAAGCGTGTGCGCGGGATGGAAGGAAGCCTGACAAATTCATCGGCGACGGTGAATGCACAAAATGTCTCTGCTTCAAGCGCTGAAAGCATCTCTGCCGGATGACGGCACAGAAGAAACGCGAAAGGCAATGCCTGAGCCGCCCTGCTCCTGCCGGTAACGCGGCACGGATGGGACGATGCCGGAAGCAAGCGCCGACTTTCCCCGAATGACGGCGAAAGACGGACAGAAAGCATGGACGGAACACACTCCGTTAAACCGAAAATTTGCACGGCAGACCTTCATTGAAATCTCCCCCCCGCGAGGAAATGAGTACGACAAGGAGGAAAACCTATGGCCAACCAGAAGATCCGCATTAAGCTCAAGGGCTACGAACACAATTTGGTCGATCAGTCCGCCAGCCGCATTGTGGAAACCGCCAAGCGCACGGGCGCCCGCGTGTCGGGTCCGATCCCGCTGCCGACTGAAAAGGAAATCGTTACGATTCTCCGCTCCCCGCACAAGCATAAGGATTCCCGCGAGCAGTTCGAGCGCAGGACGCACAAGCGTCTGATCGACGTGCATAACCCCAATCCCCGCACCGTTGACGCGATGATGAAGCTCGATCTTCCCGCCGGCGTCGATATTGAAATCAAGCTGTAAGGCAGGAGGGCAAACATGAAAAAGGCTATCATTGGTAAAAAGCTGGGCATGACCCAGATTTTCCTGCCCGACGGCCGTCTCGTTCCCGTGACCGTCATTCAGGCAGGCCCCTGCACGGTCGTGCAGAAGAAAACCGTCGAAAAGGACGGCTATGAGTCCGTTCAGTTCGGCTTTGAGCAGCTCCCCGAAAACCGCGCAAAGAAACTCGTGAACAAGCCCACCGCAGGTCATTATGCCAAGGCTGGCGTTGCTCCCCACCGCACCCTGCGCGAATTCCGCTTGGATGACTGCGCTCAGTATCAGATTGGTCAGGTCGTCAAGGCTGATGTCTTTGAAGAAGGCGAAACCGTTGACGTGACCGGCATCACCAAGGGCCGCGGCTTCGCCGGCGCTATCTACCGCTGGAACCAGCACACCGGTCCTATGGCACACGGCTCCAAGTATCATCGCGGCGTGGGCTCCATGAGCGCGAACTCCGACCCCTCCCGCGTTTTCAAGAACAAGCACATGCCCGGTCATTACGGCGTTGAGCAAGTGACCATCCAGCACCTGTCCATCGTGAAGGTGGATGCCGAACGCAGCCTTTTGCTCGTCCACGGCGCGGTGCCCGGCCCCAACGAAGGGCTGCTGCTCATCCGTAATTCCTGCAAGGCTTAATCAAGGAGGAAAAGAGACATGCCTAATATCGCAGTGGTAGACATGCAGGGCAAGTCTGTGGGCGAAATGACACTGAAGGACGAAATCTTCGCCGTCGATGTCAATGTTCCCGCGATGCACCTCGTCGTCCGCTCCTATCTGGCCGCTCAGCGTCAGGGCACGCAGAGTGCTTTGTCCCGCGGCATGGTGCGCGGCGGCGGCCGTAAAATTTATCGTCAGAAGGGCACCGGTAATGCTCGCCATCATGGCAACCGTGCTCCCCAGTTCCGTCACGGCGGCGTTGTGTTTGCGCCCCAGCCCCGTGATTATGTGGTGAAGGTGCCGCGCAAGGTTCGCCGTTTGGCTCTCAAGAGCGCCCTGACCACCAAGTTCAACGAAGGCAACATCATCGTTGTGGATAAGATTGAGCTTGCTGAGGCCAAGACCAAGCTGGTCGCCAAGATGCTCAAGGACTTAGGCGCTGAGAAGAAGGCGCTCCTGGTCGTCGAGCAGGGCACCGAGAATGTCGTCCGCGCCTCCAAGAACATCCCCACCGTGAAGGATGCCTATGTCAACACGATCAACGTGTACGACCTGCTTAACGCCGACAAGATCATCGTGGTCAAGGCGGCCATGGAAAGCATCCAGGAGGTGTACGCATGAAGAACCCGCATGACATCATCCTGCGCCCCGTCCTGACCGAAAAAGGCTACGACGGCATCGCGGACAAGCGTTATGTCTTTGAGGTTGCCATCGGCGCCAATAAGACCGAAATCAAGCAGGCGCTTGAAGCTGTCTTCCCCATCAAGATTGCCAAGGTCAACACCCTGCGCACGATGGGCAAGATGAAGCGCCAAGGCCGCACCCAGGGCCGCACGCCCGAAGTGAAAAAGGCCTATGTGACCCTGACCGAAGACTCCAAGCCGATCGAATTCTTCGAAGGCATGGCCTGATAAGGGAGGAAGAAGATACATGGGCATCAGAGTTTATAAGCCGACTTCGTCCGCCCGCCGTTTCATGTCGGTGCTGACGTTTGAGGAAATCACCAAGAAGGCTCCCGAAAAATCCTTGACCGAGACGCTCAAAAAGCACTCCGGCCGCAATGCGCAGGGCAAGATCACCGTTCGTCATCAGGGCGGCGGCAACAAGATCAAGTACCGCGTTATCGACTTCAAGCGTGACAAGAAGGACATCCCCGCCAAGGTCACGGCGATTGAGTACGATCCCAACCGCTCCGCGTTCATCGCCCTGCTGACCTATGCTGACGGCGAAAAGCGCTACATCCTGGCACCGCTCGACCTGAAGGTCGGTGCGACCGTGATCGCCGGCGAACACGCCGACATCACCGCCGGCAACGCGCTGCCCATCAGCAGCATCCCCGTCGGTACGCTGATTCACAACATCGAGATTAAGCCCGGCCGCGGCGGTCAGCTCGTCCGTTCCGCCGGCATGGCGGCTCAGCTGATGGCAAAGGAAGGCGCTTATGCGCAGGTTCGTCTGCCCTCCGGCGAAGTCCGCAAGATCCCGATGAACGCTTACGCCACCATCGGCACCGTGGGCAACACGGATCACGAGAATGTCCGCATCGGCAAGGCCGGCCGTCAGCGTCACATGGGCGTTCGTCCCTCCGTCCGCGGCGTCGTCATGAACCCCTGCGACCATCCGCACGGCGGCGGCGAAGGCAAATCCCCCGTTGGTATGCCTTCTCCTGTTACTCCGTGGGGCAAGCCCGCTCTGGGTTACAAGACCCGCAAGCACAAGAAGTACTCCAACCGCTTGATTGTCAAGCGTGCGGGCAAGTAAGGAAGGAGGATAACGCATGAGCCGTTCCATTAAAAAGGGCCCGTATGTTCAGGAAGCGCTGCTGAAGCGCGTGATTGAAATGAATAAGACCGGCGCCAAGAATGTCCTCAAGACCTGGAGCCGTTCCTCGACCATCTTCCCGGATTTCGTCGGTCACACCATCGCGGTCCATGACGGCCGCAAGCATGTGCCGGTTTACATCACCGAAGATATGGTCGGTCATAAGCTGGGCGAATTCGCACCGACGCGCACCTTCAGGGGTCACGCGGGCGAAAAGGCCGCTGCCACCAAGTAAGGGAAGGAGAAAACAGCATGGCAACCAATACCCGTGAAAAGGGCGCTGCGCGTAAAGAAAACCGCGATAAGCGGCCGCAGGCGCACGTCAAGCATATCAGGATCTCCTCCCGGAAGGCCGGCATTGTGCTGGATCTTATCCGCGGCAAGAGCGTCCGTCAGGCGCTGGCAATCTTGGAGTTCACCCCCAAGGCCGCTTCGCCCGTTATCTACAAGCTGTTGAAGAGCGCAATCGCCAATGCCGTGAACAACATGGAAATGGACGAGAGCACCCTTTATGTGGCCGAGTGCTACGCCAACCCCGGCCCGACCCTCAAGCGCTATGTTGCGCGCAGCCGCGGCAGCGCGTCCCCCATGCTCAAACGCACCTGCCACATCAGCGTGGTGCTTGACCAGAAGAAGTAAGGAGGATTAGTATGGGTCAGAAGGTTAATCCGCATGGCGCGCGAGTCGGCGTTATCTTCGACTGGAGCACCCGCTGGTATGCCGACAAGAAGAATTTTGCCGGCCAGCTCAAGGAAGACTACAAGCTCCGCGAAATGCTGAAAAAGAAGTTTTATCAGACCGGCATCAGCCGCATCGATATTGAACGCAGCGCAAACCGCATGACGGTCAACCTGTTCACCGGCAAGCCCGGCATGATCATTGGCCGCGGCGGCAAGGGCATTGAAGACCTCAAGACCGAAATCGAAAAGTTCGTCGGTCATGCGGTCAACATCAACGTGATGGACATTAAGTCCCCTGACACTGACGCGCAGCTCGTGGCCGAGAACATCGCCCAGCAGCTCGAAAAGCGCATCTCCTTCCGCCGCGCCATGAAGCAGAGCATTCAGCGTGCGATGAAGGCCGGTGCGAAGGGTGTCAAGACCAGCGTTTCCGGCCGTATTGGCGGCGCGGATATCGCCCGCACCGAGCATTATCATGAGGGTTCCATCCCGCTGCAGACGCTCCGTGCGAACATCGACTACGGTTTCGCCGAAGCCAAGACGACTTATGGCCGTCTGGGTGTCAAGGTTTGGGTGTACAAGGGACAGGTTCTGCCCACCGCGAAGAAGGCGCCCGTTGTCAAGACCGCCGCTACCGAAGGAGGCAACTAAACTATGCTGATGCCTAAGAGAGTCAAGCGCCGCAAGGTTTTCCGCGGCCGCATGAAGGGCGCCGCCCACCGCGGCAATTTCGTCGCCTACGGCGATGTCGGCCTGCAGGCTCTTGAGCCCTGCTGGGTCACTTCTCAGCAGATTGAGGCCGCCCGTGTCGCGCTGACCCGTTATACTAAGCGCGGCGGCCAAGTCTGGATTAAGATTTTCCCTGATAAGCCCGTTACCGCGAAGCCCGCTGAGACCCGCATGGGTTCCGGCAAGGGTACTCCGGAATACTGGGTTGCGGTCGTGAAGCCCGGCCGCGTGCTGTTTGAAATCGGCGGTATCGAAGAGTCTGTCGCTCGTGAAGCGCTCCGTCTCGCCGCCGGCAAGCTCCCCCTGCGCACCAAGATTATCAAGAAGGATGCGCCCAAAGAACAAGAAGCGGGTGGTGAAAGCAAATGAAGGCCAGCGAATTTGAAGCCATGAAGCCCGAAGAACTCGCCGCGAAGATCGACGACCTGAAGACCGAGCTGTTCAACCTTCGTTTCCGGCTTGCCACCGGTCAGCTGGACAATACCATGCAGATTTCCTCTGTCAAGCGCGATATCGCCCGTGCGATGACCGTGCAGCGCCAGAAGGAACTCAAGGCGTGACCGATAAGCCGTGAAAGGAGGCAGTTACAACATGTCTGAAGTAAGAGGCATTCGCAAGACCCGCGTTGGCGTTGTCGTCAGCGACAAGATGGACAAGACCATCGTCGTGCAGCTCAGCTCCCGCGTGAAGCATCCCCTCTATGGCAAGTTCATCAAGAAGACCACCAAGATTAAGGCGCATGATGAAGAGAACGCCTGCGGCATCGGCGACACCGTCCGCGTGATGGAAACCCGTCCGCTCAGCCGCGAAAAGCGCTGGCGCTTGGTTGAAATCATCGAGAAGGCGAAGTAATAGCAGTCGCTCGTGCAGCGGCATTTATGCCGCCTTCCCGCGGCTGCTGACGGGAATGAAATGAAAGGCAGTTGTTATCATTTCTTCCTATTATATAAGGCAGTTGCGGGACGCACCTGTTTGGCATTGAATCGAGCCTTATAAAAGGCGGGAGACAGCCGAATCCGGAAAGCCGGAGGGCCGAGTCTCCAAGCCGTCCGATGTGTGTATATCCCGCATCGGGCAGGCGCAGGAAGGGCAAACGGGAAACGCCCTTCCCAAGCATTGCATCCGACCTCTCATGGGCGATTAGAGCGCACCATGAATGAGGAATCCATAAAGGAGGAAACCCCGTATGATTCAGCCGCAAACGCGACTCAAGGTTGCCGATAACTCCGGCGCCAAGGAAATCATGTGCATCCGCGTGCTGGGCGGGTCCTTCCGCCGTACAGGTTCTATCGGAGACATCATCGTCGCCTCCGTGAAGAGCGCAACCCCCGGCGGACAGGTCAAAAAGGGCGATGTGGTCAAGGCCGTCATCGTTCGTGTACACCAGCCCCAGCGCCGTCCGGATGGCAGCTACATCCGCTTTGACGACAACGCCGCCGTCCTCATTAACGCCGACAAAATGCCGACCGGCACCCGTATCTTTGGACCGGTTGCCCGCGAGCTGCGTGAGAAGGATTTCATGAAAATCGTTTCTCTTGCGCCCGAAGTGCTGTAAGGGAGGACAATGAAGATGTTTGTTAAGTCGAAGGATCAGGTCGTTGTCATCTCCGGCAAGGACAAGGGTACGCAGGGCAAGGTCGTCTCCGCGTCCCCCAAGACCGGCAAAATCGTCGTTGAGGGCGTGGCGATGGTCACCAAGCACCAGAAGTCCCGCGCTCAGGGACAGCCCGGCGGCATCGTCCACAAGGAAGCCGCTATCGATGCCAGCAACGTTATGCTGGTTTGCCCCAAGTGCGGCAAGGCCACCCGTGTTGGCCATAAGGTCACTGTGACCGAAAACGAGGGCAAGAAGTCCCGCACATCCGTCCGCATCTGCAAAAAGTGCGGCGCCGAGATTGAATAAGGAGGGTAAGGCATATGGCAACCAGACTGCATGAAAAGTACGTCAACGAGGCCGTTCCTGCTCTCCAGCAGAAGTTCGGCTATAAGAACGTGATGGAAATCCCCAAGCTGACCAAGATCATCATTAACATGGGTCTTGGCGATTGCAAGGACAACCCCAAGGCGCTTGAATCTGCCGTGAACGAGCTGACCGTGATTTCCGGTCAGAAGCCGCAGGTCACCAAGGCCAAGAAGTCCGTTGCAAACTTCAAAGTCCGTGAAGGTCAGAACGTCGGCGCGAAGGTCACCCTGCGCGGCGCGCGTATGGATGAATTCATGGACAAGCTCGTCTCCATCGCCCTGCCCCGCGTGCGCGACTTCCGCGGCGTGAGCACCAAGGCGTTTGATGGCCGCGGCAACTACGCTCTGGGCATCAAGGAACAGCTCATCTTCCCCGAAATCGAATACGATAAGGTCGAGAAGATTCGCGGTATGGAAATGATCTTCGTGACCACCGCCAAGACGGACGAGGAAGCCAAGGAACTGCTGCGGCTGCTCGGCATGCCGTTTGCGCAGTAATTGAGGGAGGAGAAATAAAGTTATGGCAAAGACCAGTATGAAGATCCGTCAGGCCCGTCCGGCCAAGTTCTCCACCCGTGAGTACACGCGCTGCAGCCTGTGCGGTCGTCCGCATTCCGTGCTGCGCCGTTACGGTGTATGCCGTATCTGCTTCAGAGAGCTGGCGTATAAGGGCCAGATTCCCGGCGTCCGCAAGGCGAGCTGGTAAAGAAGGAGGTTCCATCATGATTGTGAATGATCCCATTGCCGATATGCTGACCCGTATCCGCAACGCGCAGATCGCCCGTCACGACAGTGTTACGATGCCCGCAAGCAACATGAAGAAGAGCATCGCCAAGCTGCTGGTGGACGAAGGGTACATCAAGTCGGTTGAAAAAATTGACGACGGCCTCCAGGGCGAGCTGAAGATTAACCTGAAATATCTGGACAAAAAGCAGCCCGTGATCGTCGGCCTCAAGCGCATCAGCAAGCCCGGTCTGCGTGTCTACGCCAAGTGCGAAGATCTGCCGAAGGTGCTGGGCGGCTTAGGTGTCGCTATCATCTCCACCAGCAAGGGCATCATGACCGATAAGGCAGCCCGCAAGGAAAACCTCGGCGGCGAAGTGCTCTGCTACATCTGGTAACCATTCACGCTTAATTGGAGGTGTTTTACCTATGTCTCGAATCGGACGGCTTCCGATTGCCATCCCCGCCGGCGTGACGGTTACTGTCGATGACAAGAATTTTGTCACCGTCAAAGGCCCCAAGGGCACCCTCACCCAGCAGGTGCATTCAGAAATGAAGCTCGAACAGAAGGATGGTCACCTTTTGGTGTCCCGCCCCTCTGATGATAAAAACCATCGTGCGCTCCACGGTCTGTACCGTGCGCTGCTGCACAACATGGTCGTTGGTGTGACCGAGGGCTTCTCAAAGACCCTCGAAATGGTCGGCACCGGCTACCGCGCTTCCGCCGAGGAAAACGGCAAGAAGCTGAACATCGCCATCGGTTTCTCGCATCCCGTTGTGCTGGATGCTCCCGAAACCATCACCTTTGAAACGCCCGTCCAGACCACCATCGTGATCAAGGGCATTTCCAAGCAGCAGGTCGGCAACCTTGCCGCCGATATCCGCGCCATCCGTCCGCCGGAACCCTATCTGGGCAAGGGCATCAAGTACGCTGGCGAGCATATCCGCCGCAAGGAAGGCAAGGCCGGCAAGAAGTAAGAAAGGGAGTGAACGCAAATGTTCAAAAAGCGCGACCGCAATGAAGTCCGCGTGATCCGTCACGCCCGCGTCCGCAAAAAGATCAGCGGCACCCCTGAAATGCCGCGTCTTTCCGTGTATCGCAGCAATAAGTCCATTTACGCTCAGATTATCGATGACACCAAGGGCGTGACCATCGTGTCCGCTTCCACGCTTGACCCCGCTATCAAGGGTCAGCTGGATGATGTCGATAAGAAGGGCGCCGCCAAGCTCGTGGGCAAGCTCATTGGTGAGCGTGCGCTGAACGCCGGTCTCAAGGACGTGGTCTTCGACCGCGGCGGTTACCTGTATACGGGCCGCGTCGCCGAGCTGGCCGCCGGTGCTCGTGAAGCCGGGCTGAACTTCTAAGGGGAGGTAATTAAAGCACATGTTCCGCAGAGAAGAACCCCAGAGCGAATTCAAAGAACGCCTCGTCGCACTCAACCGTGTTACGAAGGTTGTTAAGGGCGGTAAGAATTTCCGCTTTGCCGCGCTCGTCGTCATCGGCGATGAGAACGGTCGTGTCGGCTGCGCCATCGGCAAGGCTACCGAAGTTCCGGAAGCCATCCGCAAGGCATCCGAAGCTGCCAAGAAGCATCTGGTGACTGTGCCGATTACCGGCACCACCATCCCCCATGCCATCGACGGTCTGTACGGCACGGCCAAAGTCGTGCTGCTGCCGGCTGAAGAAGGTGCTGGCGTTATCGCCGGCGGCGGCGCTCGTGCCGTGCTGGAGCTGGCTGGCGTGAAGGATATCCGCACCAAGACCTTCGGTACATCTAACCGCATCAACACCGTGAAGGCGACCATCGATGGTCTGTCCCGTCTGCGCAACGCCGAAACCGTTGCCAAGATGCGCGGCAAGACCGTTGAGCAGATTCTTGGCTGAGGGAGGACATAAAAAATGAAACTGAAGATTACTTTGGTCAAGTCCCCCATCGCCACGCTGCCCAAGCACAAGGCGACTGTTGAGGCGCTTGGTCTCAAGAAAGTCGGTCACACCGTCATCCATGAAGACAACCCCGCCCTGCGCGGCCAGATTTTCGCGGTCAAGCACATGGTGAAGGTTGAGGAAGTAAACGAATAATGAGGCATCCCTGCCCAAATTCGGTGGGCGTTAAATAAGCTTTTTGCGCCATCTGCCGCGTTCCGAAATCCAGACTTACGCTTTGAGTAAGCCATCGATTTTTGCACTTGCAGCTGACACAAAATCCGCTATTTACCGCTCCGCCTCATTTGTGCGGTAAAGCCTAAAATAATCAAAAAGAAAAATATAAGGGAGGGCCCTCTCATGAAATTGCACGAGTTGCAGCCGGCCATCGGCTCGACGACTGCCCCGAAGCGCCTCGGCAGAGGCGTAGGCTCCCAGCTGGGCAAAACCTCCGGTAAAGGCCACAAGGGTGCGAAGGCACGTTCCGGCGGCGGCAAGCGCCCCGGTTTTGAAGGCGGCCAGATGCCTCTGACCCGCCGCCTGCCGAAGCGCGGCTTTACCAACATCTATCGCAAGGAATACGCAACGCTGAATGTCGAAGCGCTGAATGTCTTTGAAGACGGCGCGACGATTACCGTCGAAAGCCTGATGGCGGCCGGTCTGGTCAAGCAGGTTAAGGACGGCGTGAAAATCCTTGGCGGCGGCGAACTGACAAAGAAGCTGAATGTTTCCGTCGAGAAGGTAACTGCGTCTGCGAAGGAGAAGATCGAGGCGATCGGTGGGAAAGTAGAGGTGAAGTAAGCGATGTGGGAAACCCTCGTCAACGCATGGCGCGTTAAGGATATCCGCAAAAAGCTGCTTTATACTTTCTTCATGCTCCTTCTTTTCCGTCTGGTCAGCGTGATTCCCGCTCCCGGCATTGACAGCGCTCAGGTGTCCGAAGCCATCAAGGGCTACGATGTCCTGAACCTGGTCAACATGATGACCGGTAACTCCTTCTCTCAGATGACGATTATGGCCATGGGCATTTCGCCCTACATCAACGCCAGCATCATCATGCAGCTCCTCTGCATCGCCATTCCCGCTCTGGAACGGCTGCAGAAGGACGGCGGTGAGGAAGGCAAAAAGAAGATCGCTCAGATTACCCGCTATGTCACCGTCGGTCTGGCTGTGCTTCAGGCCGTCGGCATCATCATGACGCTGAACAATTCCAGCAAGGTGCTGGCCGATGGCTACAGCAACTTCTGGGGCTACATGACGATTGGTATCGTCATGGCCGGCGGCACTGCGCTGGCTATGTGGATCGGTGACCGCATCACCAAGAACGGCATCGGCAACGGTGTCTCCCTGCTGATCTTCGCCGGCATCATCGTCAACCTGTTCAACGGCATCGTGCAGGCGTTTGCCAATGTGTTCTCCGGCGTGTCCGGCGCACTGGGCAGCCTGATTATCATCCTCCTGAGCACCATCGTGATTGTCACCGTGGTCACTTGGGTGGACATGGCCGAGCGCCGCATCCCCGTCCAGTACGCCAAGCGCGTGGTGGGCCGCAAGATGTACGGCGGTCAGAGCACGCACATCCCGATGAAGGTTCTCTCCGTTGGCGTGCTGCCCCTGATTTTCGCCTATTCCTTCATGGCGTTCCCCGGCACCATTCTGGCCATGTTCGGTCAGAACAGCGGCGCGTATCAGTGGTGGAACACGCATATGAACCAGTCTTCTTGGCTGTATATGCTCATTTGCGCCCTGCTGATTATCGCTTTCACCTACTTCTACACCTCCATCACCTTCAACCCGCAGGACATTGCGAAGAACATTCAGCAGCAGGGCGGTCACATTCCGGGCATCCGTTCCGGCACTGCGACTGTGCAGTACCTGACCAAGACCTCCAACCGCCTGACGCTGTTCGCCGCGATTTTCCTCGCCATCTTGGCGACGATTCCCTCGGCGCTGTCCGTGTGGCAGAGTGTCAGCATTCCCTTCGGCGCGTCCTCCATCCTCATCGCCGTCAGCGTTGCGCTGGAAACGGTGCGTCAGGTGGAAGGTCAGCTGGTGATGCGTCACTACAAGGGCTTTTTATAAGCTGCGCCTCGGATGAACACACGCGGCAATTTGGCGGCGGTTTTTCTGCCCCTGCTGTGCTGCCGGCGGCTTGACATAGCGCTGCTACGCCTACGCCGCCGCTCCTTGCAGGAACGAAAAATACGCTCGCCATCTTGCCACGCTTAGTTCATCTTCGGCTCCGCGAACGGGGACGGGAACGGATGGTATCCGGATTCTAACTTGTGCGCGGGTTGTAGCAAATACTATTTGACGGCTAAATTTTAAAGGATTCGGGATGAATTTTTTGTTCCGGCAAAGCCGAACGAGGGAGGCGTAGCAGCGCTACGGTGACCGGAGAGAGGCACAGCCGGAGCAAAAAAGGCGACTGAGGACGAAATATTTTAGAAGGAAAATAGTATCTCATATTACAGGGGCTGTTTCCACAGCGAGAAAGGGACAACGGGCAATGCCGCGTCTGCCGCTCGTTTGCGGGGACAGCCTCTTGTAGAGTTAAGGCATTTAAGGCATCACCGCACAATTCAGCAACGCGCAAAATGTGCCTTTACGGTGCC
>CAVJHY010000052.1:0-12210 GCA_963649405.1 bacterium | reverse complement strand
CCCATAAGCCCTATGTCCGCAATCCTAAATCACACAAGTTTTTGCATTGAAGCAAAAATAGCGTAACAGTTACTGTGAAAAATGATTGTATATAAACCCCGCCATACATTTGTAAGGCGGGGTGGTTATTTATGTTCGCGGTTGTGCGGGACACAAGAATATTCAGTTGTTCGGTCGGATGGGAAGGCGCGAAGCTGCGTCTGCGTATTGGCCAGAGGCGATGCTCTTGGTGGCCGTCCTATTTTGAAGGCACAGTCTTCGGAAATCTTTCGGTTAGTCCCATATAGGTTAGTCTACCGAAATTCCTCACAAATTCTTCGAGCCTTTCGGGTCTTGACTTTGGATGATTTTTCATCAATGGGGATTTAACCCGTTCTGCCGAAATTCATCGAAAGTCTTCAAGCCTTCTTCAGTCTTGACCTTAGATGGCTTGTTCCGGCGGGCAGTTAGCCGTTTTGCCGGAATGAGGAAAGTCCGAAGCTTTCTTCCTGCGCTTCGTGGTCAAATAGGTTTTACACAAGCGGTGGAAAATTATTTGCGTCATTGCCCGTTCAAAATTCACGGAAGCAAATTTTGAGCCATGCAATTTCATCAGCGATTGTATCATCGAGAATTTTTTTCCGAGTTTTGCTTTGCTGATGCTCTGCCGCATGAAACTGCGGGTGACGGCAACCGATTGTGCGGGACGGCCTTGTCCTATATGCTTGAGCCGCATGGCGTGGGCATGAACGATGGGGATACGGTTTTCTTTCGTTCGTCGGAGGAAAGAGAGAGAAAAAGTCGGCGAATGGTAAGGCAACCGTTGGATCGGAAGGGGAGACATCCTTTCATCGTTTGATGCCGTGCCTTGCAGCGACAACTGATGGGGAAAACCCATTCAAATGAAGTCCGAGGTCGCTTTTCGGCAGGGAAACGTAAGGGGCATCGCTCCCTCCTTGGAAAAGCGGGTCGATCAGGAAAACAGTGAAAGGCTTACAGTGATCAGTAAACGCAGAGGACAAGTGGGGTCGGCGGCGCAGAAGCCCTGTGCGCCGTTCCCTGCTTCGCTGCTTCCGAAGCGGCCGTTCGCGGCGCTGCTTTATGCAGCGGACACGAAATTTGCCCTCCTGAAGATGTTCGGAAGTTTGTCTGCCTTCATGCTCCTGATACAATGATTAAAATTGTATCGAATCGGCTCGTGAAGCCCATTAAAAAGGGTATGTGCAACAGAGCCGATTACAAACCGCTCTGTGCTTCTTAAATGCTTGACCGATGTTAAAATGTCGGAGCGAGGCAGACTGCGCAATGTGAGATGGTTTCTTCGTTGTGCAATGGAATCGCCTCCCTTTCAGGCTTCAAGCCGTTTTTCTCGCCGCGCCCTATCCTTGGTGCGGCCTCAGCTCTTACACCCTTTCTTTGCACCCCTACTATACCATATTGGCAGTGGGTTGTCAACACTTTTTTGCTGATTTTGGAAATTATTTTGCCATAAAGTTTTAGGGCATCATCGCACAATTCGGCGACTCGCAAAAATGTGCCTTTTACGCCATCTACTTCTTGCAAAAATCTCGATTTACCGCCAGTAAACCTTCGATTTCTGCAATCGCATCTGACACAAAATTCACGATTTATCGCGCCGCCTCATTTGTGCGGTGCTGCCTTAGATAAGACCGCATTGCCTGTACAATGCCTCGATGCAGGGCGATTTATACGCTATATATCGTTCGATGTCATTCGGGTACAAACGAGCGGCCTCCTCCTTGACCGCGCTGTACTGTCGCACGGCTTCGGGATGGCTGCATAAAAAATCACGGAACACAAGATGGCGGTGCAGCTCTGCTGAATTTTGCGGGCAGACATAGAGGTGATGCATCAATAAATGCGGCTTATCCGTATAGCGGAACGCCTCGCGCCCTTCGATGCCCAGATTGCCCTCATGAATGTAGTCGATGGCCTCCAGTCCTTGCGCGATGGCATCAAACACGCGCATATCTTGTATGACCACATCCAAGTCAATGCACGGTTTAGCGGACAACCCCGGAACAGCGGTGCTGCCGATATGCTCAATGTCGATGACCAAATTTCCGATGGCGGTCATGATTTCTGCCTTGATTTTTTCAAATTCCGCCGTCCACTGCGCGTCATGCGGCAGGACAACCACATACTCTGTACGCATTTACTTTTTTCTCATCTTTCGTATGACGGCGGTCATGCCCGCCGCAATCAGTGCCGCACAGCCGCCGAATAAGCAGCCAAATCCAAGTGGGAGCAGGAAAAACCATTCGTGCAATACGCCTTCCGCATCCACATATTCAGGGGTCAACGCCTTGAGAGCGAGCAGCAACATACCCAACAAGATCAGAATGCCGCCCATGACGGCGGCGATTTTGGTAAAACGATTTTGATTTGCTTTTCGCTGCATGAATTTCTCCTTATAAGGACTTTTCCGCTACCAACAGGCTTCTGTTTTCTTGCATGACCTCGTGCAAAATTTGAAAGCCGTTTTTCAGCCAAAAATGTTTGGCCTGCGGATTGCCGCTGTCGATGGCCAACCGACACCGTGTAAAGCTCTGATTTTTCAGCGCATTCAACGCCTTTTCAATGATTTTGCTGCCGAGCCCAAGCCTCTGAAAATCGCCGTTCATCATGAAAAAGCCGATGAAGGCGGTTTTCTCGTTCGGATAGCACGCAATCAAATCCATGACGGCCATCAGCATGACGCCGTCAAAAAAGCCAAAGTAATATTTTTGCTCCTTGGTGGTGTTCGGCGGGAAAATCTGCAAATCGCGCCGAATGTCCTCCAAGCTGTCCTCCAGCCCGCAATATTCGTAATACTGCGGGTTTTTCTTGCAGAAGGCATAGAGCATATCTGTATCGTTCAAATCGAGCTTTCGGATGGTGTAAACATCCGAAAGCTCAGAGATGGAAATTGTTTGCATAGCTTATTCCTTGCCGCTTAAAAGCGCCTGTGCGCGTTCCTCGCGGAACTGGTTGGTGTACAGCTTGTAATATTCGCCTTTGAGCGCCAGCAGCTCTTTATGCGTCCCCATTTCCTTGATTTTGCCATCGTCGATAACCAAAATGCGGTCAGCACTGCGGACGGTGGACAGGCGGTGGGCGATGATGAAGGAAGTACGCCCGTCCAGCACTTTTTCAATGGCGTGCTGGATAATCTGCTCGGTCTGGGTGTCCACGGAAGAAGTCGCCTCGTCCAGCACAAAAATGGCGGGGTTGGCAAGCAAAGCGCGGGCGAAGGAAATGAGCTGCTTTTCGCCGGTGGACAGGCGGTTGCCGCCCTCACCGACATCGGTCTGATAGCCCTTTTCCAGCTTCAGGATGAACGGCTCAGCGTTCACCAGCCGCGCTACCTCCATGACTTCCTCGTCCGTCGCGTTCAAGCGGGAATAGCGGATGTTGTCCATGATGGTGCCGGAGAACAGGTGCGGCTCTTGCAGCACATAGCCCAAGTTGCTTTGCAGCCAGAGCTGACTGCGCTCGCGGTAGTCTACGCCATCAATCAGCACTTGACCGGCGGTCGGCTCATAGAAGCGGCAGACGAGGTTGACCACGGTGGATTTGCCCGCGCCTGTCGGCCCGACCAAGGCAATCGTTTCGCCCGCCTTCACATGTAGGTTAAAGTGCGAAAGGACTTTTTCGCCCTCTTTGTAGGCGAAATCCACATCCTTAAATTCAATATCGCCGCGAATTTCCGGCCAGTTTTCCTTTTTCGGGATGAAATTATCGCCGTATACGCGGGTAATCTCGTCGCTGTCCTTGATGTCCGGCTCGGTCTCCAAGAGACTCACCACGCGCTCGGCGGCGGCCTGTGCGCTTTGCATTTCGGAGAAGGTATTGGCGATGTCGCGCACGGGCTGGAAGAACTGCACCGTGTAATTGACGAAAAGCTGCATGGTGCCCAGCGTCATCGCGCCGGAGAGAACATTGTTGCCCGTCTGCCAGAGGGCGTAGGCGGTTGCAATTGAGCCAAGGGACACGACAATGGGAAGGTACAAAGCGGACAAAGAAGCGGCCTTCACGCTGCATTTGTGCATGGTGCTTGTCAGGCTCTTAAATTCTTCGGTGTTCATCTCCTCGCGCACAAGGGTCTTGGTGGTTTTCGCGCCCATGATGCCTTCGTTGAATGCGCCAGTGATGCGGCTGTTCGTCTTGCGCACCTGCCGATGCGCCTTCAAAATGCGTTGCTGGAAAAACCATGAAATGACGGCCAGCGGCGGAATGACGAGCAGGACGACCAGCGACAAGCGCCAGTCAATCAAAAACACCGTAATCGCGCCCAGCACCAGCACGACCGCGCCCCAGATGAGGTCGAGCAGCGACCAGCCAATGGTCTCCGCCAAGCGCTGTGAATCGCTGGTCAGGCGGGTCATCAGATAGCCGACGGGCATCCTGTCGTAATAGGAAAAGGACAGCTCCTGCAGCTTTTTGAACGCTTTTTTGCGCAAGGTCAGGCAAACGCCCGTTTCAATTTCGCCGCCGATGTACAGGAAGCGATAGCTCGCAATGACCTGCAAAACGAGCAGCGCAGCGTATTCGGCAATGAACAGACCAATGCCCTCAGCGGTCTGCTTGCCGATGAAATCATCAATCGCCTGCCTTGTGAGCAGCGGAAACAGCACATCGCACAGAGCGGTCACGGCCATCCATGCGCACAAAACGACCAAGCGCTTCTTGTATTCCGGCGCGAAATTTAAAATGCGTTTCCACAAAGAAAGGGAAAATTTTTGCGTGTAATCCTTTTCGGCAATATGCGTCGTAGACATTAGACGTTCACCTCCTCCCTGAATTCCTCCTCCAAGGCGGTTTGAATGTTGAAAATGCGGGCATAGAGGCCGGGCTGCTGCATCAATTCCTCGTGCGTGCCCTGCTGGGTGATGTGACCGTCCTCCATGACTAAAATGCGGTCAGCCTGCGCCAAGGTGGTCACGCGGTGACTGATGATAATAGTGGTCGTGTCCTTGCTGTGCTGCTTGAGCGCCTGCCGAATCTGCGCGTCCGTCTCGGTGTCCACGGCGGACAAGGAGTCATCAAAAATCAGAATGTCATTTTGTTTAAGCAATGTACGCGCAATCGCCAAGCGTTGCTTCTGACCGCCCGAAAGGGTCACGCCGCGCTCGCCCACGATGGTGTCAAAGCCCTTATCGCTTTCCAAGATAAACTCCCTTGCGGCGGCATCGCGCACGGCACGGTCAATCATCTCCTCGCCCGCGTTCGGTGCGGCAATGGCGACATTTTCCCGAATGCTTCTGGAATAGAGGAACGGCTCCTGCAAAACAAGCCCGATGCGGCTGCGCAGATAGGCGCGGTCAATCTGGTCAATCGGCGTACCGTCGATATAGATTTGTCCGGATTTTACATCAAACAGCCTTTGCAAAAGATGCACCACGGTGGACTTGCCGCTGCCGGTCGCGCCCAAGATGGCGACCGTTTCGCCCTGATGAATGGTGAAGGACATATCCTTCAAGACAGGCTGGCTGCCTTCATAGGAAAAATTCACATGGTCAAACACAATATCCCCACGCAAAGAGGGTTTGAGCGCGTTCTTTTCTTCCGGCTCGGTCGGGAGATGCAGAATTTCTTCAATGCGCTCGGCTGAGACCATCGATTTGCCCGCGTCCGACAGAATGCGGCCAAGCTGACGAATTGGGAACAGGAGCTTGCCCACATAGGTCGTGTAAATGACCAGCACACCCACTGTGATTTCCCCGCTGATGGCGGCAAACACACAGGTGAGCAGGGTAATCATCGATTGCAGCATGGAAAGGGCATCGCCCGTTGCCCAGTAAATGGCGAGCAGATAGCACAGCTTAAAGTTTTTCTTGGCCAAGTCATCGCAGCAGTCGTTGAATTTATCCAGCTCATACTTTTGCCGTCCGAACGCACGCACCACGCGCACACCCGTTAAATTTTCCTGAAGCATGGTACTCATTTTGCCCTCGGCCACATCTGCCTCGCGGAAGGACTTAATAACCCATTTGAAAAACAGCCATGCGAACAGGAAAAGCGCGGGAATCATCACCATGGAAAGCAGGGTGAGCCGTATGTTTAGGCTCAGCAGCATGGAAAGCGCCACCACAATCATCGTCACCGCATTGACCACGGCCAAAAGCTGAGATGCCAAGAAGCGGCGAATGGTCTCCACATCCGAGGTGCAGCGCTGCACCAAATCGCCCGTCTCCGCCTTCACATGGTAGGAAAAAGGCAGACGCTGAATGTGGTCATAGAGCTGCTCGCGCAGATACTGCGAAACATTTTCACCGGCAATGGACTGCCAGCGCCCCTTAAAATATGAAAAAACGCCGCTCAAAAGGTTGACGAAAATGAGCGCAAGCCCCATAATCCACAGGTTGCGCATCACATATTCCTGCCCGCCCCATGTGCCGACTAATTTTCCTACAAAATCCGGCAGTACGGACGCTTTCCCTGCCAGATAGTGGTCCATCGTCTCCGCCAGCAGAAGCGATGGCACAAAGTCCAGCAAAACGCAGACAACCGTGCAGATGAACGCCCCTAAAAACCATGGCCAATTCATCTTGACTAGCCGCCCCATCAGTCTTGATTTGGGCTGCTTCATAAAATCAAATTCCCCCTCGCAATGTACAGTTGGCTTGCTGCTATGCCATGAAAGCCGAATAAATTGCCTTTCATCGGTGAATAGATTTTCTTGTACGGCTTAAAATGGATATGAGCTGTACGATTAAAAATCTGATGGAAAATTCCTACATGGGGACACGCTCCACGCTGAAAATTGATTATTGGCAATCATTATGCGTCTGCTGCTGTGAAACTGTCATGCATCAGCATAGGCCGTATACCGTGCTTTTTGCTTGTGCATTTCCATAGGCATAAAAAGACCGCCGACCGCACTTTTCGTGCAGCCGACGGAATAAATGCCCATGAAGCCTTTGAAAAAGCCATCAAAGCATGAAAAGTCGGCCGCAGACAAAACGATCCTTCGCAAATGCTAAAACCTCGTTCTCCGTCCGGTATGCCATGTCCGCAGCCTCCCTTCTACATCATTTCGCGCTCAGCGCATGAACAGTATACGCGCAAACCATAGTTTTGTCAATCTTTTGAAACGATAAATGAAAGAAAGCGGGAAGGGGATATGGCGGGAGACCTTTCCTGTCGAAAAAGGAAAAGCCTCCCGCACCCACCAAAGGAAAACCTTTATTCACAATGCTTATTGTTGAAATGAAGAGACTATGTTTTTATGGAAATATTAAGCGGGAAGGGATTTCTTTAAAAAAGGATAGAACAGCACTGCACAAATGAGGTGGTATGATGAATAGCGTATTTGCGTCAGATGTGAGCGTAGAAATCGGAGACTTACTCTTTAGCAGTAAACCGAGATTTCGGAGCGATGTAGATGCGTGAAGATTGAAAACAAGTATGCCTACGGCAGATGGCTGATGCCTCTATCATTGAGGCAAAGCACTGTAAAGGCACATTGAACAAGTCGTCGAATTGTGCAGGAATGCTTTAGCTTCAAATGTCCGAAAAGCGTCCAAACCCGGTTGCAAAATCCACAGAAATCTGATATATTATATGGGTACATTGATGGGGCAGGGGCATTTCTTTCGTCCTGCATAATATCTGGAGGGTTGACATGACAAGGGGACTATGCGACAATTCGGCTCGGCTCGGCTCGGCTCGGCTCGGCTCGGCTCGGCTCGGCTCGGCTCGGCAAAAGCATAAATCTGTCCGTTTATCGTGTCAAGTGGTATTTGAATGATATTTTGATTGGCCGCTCACGGGCAAATTATGTCTGCCAGCGGCTTTTTCGGCATTATTTCAACAAAATTTCTTTTTCATTCCATCAAAGCACAAGTGTCGATGCAGTCTTATGTTGTTGAAGCAATCTGAAAAAAAGGCAATCGGCACGGCTTGTCCCCACTGGTTGCTGCCACGAAGAAAATCATCCCTGCAACTGTCGTTGACAGTGTAGATACAAGGCGGTTATGAATGCCTCTCGTCCGTTCATCTCCTCATCAAGTCATTCCTAAAGCGATAAGAAATCGTTAATGCGAGGTGTTGATGCTGTATTATTTCTTCCGAATAAGCAAAAACACCCCTTACAATTTCTCAGCGGCACACTGCGTCTTAACATTGCCGCGTCTCCATCCACAATAGAGATTTCAGCATTTTTCCGCTGACAAACTTGACCCCCTTCCGTTTTTCAACCCTCTACTCCCCGGAAAAATCCCCAATGCGTTCACCGCCTCATTGACGCGGTGCTGCTCAATACTCCCACTGTAAAGGAGCTGTACTCACATGACCGTTCCGGCAAGCACTCACGCACAGGTCAAACATTTTCGTCTTTTTCGGGCGATTTTGTGTCTCTCTCTTGCGCTTTCTTTCCTTCCGTCTGCGGGCAGTTTTGCGGCAGGGCAGGAAAGCAAGGTCGTTCGTGTCGGCTGGTACATCAGCGAATCGTTTCAGGAGGGCGGCGAGGGCGAAGCCAAGAGCGGCTATTCCTATGACTACCTGAGAAAGCTAGCGGATTACAGTGCGTGGGAATATGAGTATGTCTACGGCGGGTGGCCGGAGCTTTATGACAAGCTCTGCAAAGGCGAGATTGACTTGATGGGCGCTGTCTCTATCACCGAGGAACGCAAAAGTCTGATGCTCTTTCCGGACAGCGCGATGGGCATGGATGTCTATTATCTCTATAAGCTGTCCAGCAATGACGAGATTGACACGGAGGATGTCAGCTCCTTCAGCGACAAGCGGGTCGGGCTTCTGGCGAATAATCGTATGTCGGATTTAACCGTAAGCTGGTTTGAGGAAAACAATCTCGATGCTCAGTTCGTGTACTACGACAATTTTGAGACGATGGATGCCGCGCTCTTGCAGGGGCAAATCGATTTAGAGCCCAGCACTTCCGAACGCAGCTCTGAACAAAATTGGATGAGCCAAGTGGTTTCCCTCGGCAAAGAGCCTTATTATATGGCGGTCAGCCGTGAACGGCCTGATCTGCTCAACGAGCTGAACGAGGCCATCGCCCTGATGGACACCGTAGACCCATATATTCTTCAGACGCTTCAATACAAGAATTTCAACGCCGCCTACGCCAAGAAAACGATGACGGACGAAGAAAAAGCATGGCTTGCCGAACACCCGATTATTAAGGTGGGCTATACGGAGAATTATCTTCCTTATTCCGCAAGCGATGCTGACGGACAGGCAACGGGTATTGTGACGGATGTCATCAATGCCGCATTTGAATCGCTGGAGCTTGATATGAATCCTGAGGTGCAGTTTGTGGCATATAAAGGTTATCAGGACATTGTGGCTGCGCTAAAAAACGGCGAAATTGATTATGGTTTTCCGGTGGACAGTGACCTTTGGCGGCTGGAGCAGGACGGCATCAGTGCCTCCTCCGAGGTTATTTCCGACAGAGGCGCTCTTTTCTACACGACTGTCTGCGAAAAGGAAAATATCCAGAAACTTTCCGTCAATGAGAGTAATATTCTTCAGCGAGACTACACCGCACGCACATTCCCCAATGCCGAAATTGTGTTTTACCCGACCATCAGTGACTGCCTTGATGCCATCCTGCGCGGTGAGGTGGACGGCACGATCATGGACACCCTGCGTGTGCAATTCGTCACCGGTCAGTCAACCTATGAACGCCTATCCTATGTGCAGCTTGGCGAGGGAACGGGCAAATGCATCGGCGTGAAGCATGGCAACAGAGAAGCCTTGCTGCTCATAAACCGCGGTCTCAAGCTACTCGGCTCGTCTTATGGATACGACTGTACATATAAATATGTGGATCAGTTCAGCACCTACGATATAAACGATTTTTTTCGGGAGCATCTGCTTGGCATAAGCATCATAGCGGTTTGCATTGTTAGCATAATCATCATCCTGCTTATTTTGTTCATCCGCAAGCAGCATCGAATGATTACGGATAAGGAAGCACTACAGCGCAAAGCCGAGGAGGCCAATGCCGCCAAGAGCGCGTTCCTGTTCAATATGTCGCACGACATCCGCACGCCGATGAACGCCGTGCTGGGCTTTAACGAGCTGATGCTGCAGCACATGGATGAGCCGGACAAGCTCAGGGACTACATCGAGAAGATTAAAATTTCCGGCGAATATCTGCTGGAGCTTATTAACAATGTGCTGGAGGTTGCCCGCATTGACAGCGGCCGCGAGACGCTGAACGAAGAGTTTGCCGATCTCAAGAACGAGGATTATTATGTCGTCTTTGAAAACGAGGTGGAGAAAAAGCATTTTCGTTTCGAGAGAAATATCCATGTGGAGCATCGTTATGTCTTTGCGGATGCGCACAAAATCCGCGAAATTCTCCTGAATATCCTGTCCAACGCTGTCAAATACACGCCGGAGGGCGGGTCTATCCGCCTGACTCTGGACGAGCGCCCCGCGGACAAGGCAGGCTATGCCACTTATATTTGCGCTGTTTCCGATACCGGCATCGGCATGAGTGAGGAATTTCAAAAGCGCATCTTTGATACCTTTGCGCGGGAGCATAATTCCACGGAGAGCAAGGTTATGGGCACGGGGCTTGGCATGACCATCGTTAAGAAGCTTACCGAGCTGATGGGCGGCACTGTCACCGTGAAAAGCAAGCTGGGCGAGGGGACGACCTTCACCGTCACCATGAAGCTGCGCATCGCAGAAAATCCGGAGCAGTATCTGAAAACGGAGCTGGAAACAGCGCCGCAGGAGGCGCTCAGGCTGGACGGCAAGCGCATTCTGCTGGCGGAGGACAACGACCTAAATGCGGAGATTGCCACCGCCATTCTGGAAAATCTCGGCGCGGCGGTTGAAGTAGCTAAGGACGGCGTTGAGTGCATTGATATGCTGCAAGCCCACGCGGACGACTACTACGCCCTCATTTTGATGGACATCCAAATGCCGAATTTGAACGGCTACGATGCCGCGAAAAAAATCCGTGCGCTCGCCGACCATAAGAAGGCCACTATCCCCATCATCGCCATGACCGCCAACGCCTTCGACGAGGATAAAAAAGCCGCCTTCGATGCAGGCATGAACGCCCATGTCGCCAAACCTATCGATGTCAATGAGCTGATGAAGGCCATGAAGGGGATTGGAAGGTAAAAAAATATTTTGCGGGGATTATTTTTGCGGGAGGTATTTCCTTTTGAGAAAGGAAATACCTCCCGCGCCCTCCAAAGGAAAACTTTGGTACACAATGATTTTGGTTAGAACGAAGAGGCAATATCTGTGTGAATGTATTTTTATCTTAATGCACAATGTTAGTTGTTGTATCATTTCAAAATTGAAAACCGCTTGTATAAAAATCCGCACAAAGACGGTTTGTATACCGAACTGTGCTGTTATTGTATTCAATTCTTATCACAGCACATGATAATACGGACAGATATCCTCATAATGGCCGTCCTTCATGCGGAAACCATGCGGGATGGTGCCGAGCTGGACGAAGCCAAAGCGTTCATACAGATGGCGGGCGTGAATGTTGGACGCAACGACCGCATTAAATTGGAGGATGCGGAAGCCGTGCGCCGCGCCCTGCCGGAGACAGTCCGACACCAGCTTTTCACCGATGTGCAGCCCGCGGGCATCGCGGCTGACGGCATAGCTGGCGTTGCAGATATGCCCGCAGCGCCCAACATTGTTCGGGTGCAAAATATACAGCCCGCGCACCTGAGCTTCGGCATCAACAGCCACGGCATTATAGGTCTGCGCGGCAAAAAAATCGCGGCCGGTTTCAGCAGTCAGCAATTCTTCCTGCGGAAAAGCCACGCCGTCCTCCACTACCTCATTCCAAATGCGAATCATGTCCGGCAAGTCGCGTTCTTCGTATGGTCTAACAGTAACATCCATAGCTCTCGCCTCCTCAAACGGGAAGATTATAGCACACGCCGGAAAGAAATGCCAGTGCATCAACGCACAATTTGGCGACGACGCTGAATGCTTCATTTCGAAATTTCGAACGCTACGAATACATCTCAAGCGTCTTAAATAGTGCTTCACACAAATGTTCTGTCTTCGATGCATCCCCATCATTGTGTACTATAGGAAGGTGCGGAAATCCCTTTTCTTTTCCGGAAGAAAATGGTTTCCGACATAATTTTCATTTCAAATTTTTCCTTCCTTTGACAGAAGAATGCCGCATGATATATAATAATCCATGAAGAAAAATGCTGGAGGATGACGCATGGATTACATTGAACTCACCATTTCCACCACGACGGCGGG
>CAVJHY010000051.1:0-12228 GCA_963649405.1 bacterium | reverse complement strand
GATGGCACAAAAGGCACATTTTTGCGCGTTGCTGAATTGTGCGGTGATGCCTTAGAACATCATCATTTTCAAATATTCCGCCAATGCGCTGGAGACCTGTTTAATATCCTTGCCGGAGGTGTTGACCATGAGGTCATAGGAATCCCGCGCACCCCATTTTTGCTCGCTGAAGTAGGCGTAATACTGGGCGCGTTCGCGGTCAATTTCGGCGATGCGCTTTTTCATATCCTTTTCAGACAGCTCTTCTCCCTCTTTTTTGCGGGTCATGCAGCGTTCCAATCTGCTTTCCATATCCGCGTAGACGAAGATGCGGAAGGGCTTTTTATCGCGCAGGATATAGTCCGCACAGCGGCCGACAATCAGACAGTCCGACTTTTCGGCCATCTCTTCCAGCAGCCGATGCTGCTCGGCAAAGACCAGCACGCTGTTTTGCAGCAGCGGGTCGGTGACGGGGTAAAAGCTGCGCCCGACATGAATCGGGAAAGAAATGAAGGGCCGCCGTTCGCTGATTCGCCGCACATAGTCCTCCGACAGCTCCGTCCGCTTGGCAATTTCTGAAATAATTTCTTGGTCGTAGTAGGCAATCTGCAACGCATCGGACAAACGCCTCCCGATTTCGCGTCCGCCGCTTCCGAACTCACGCCCGATGGTGATGATTCGGCTCATGGTATCGCTCCTTTCCCTTTTGTCCGCCAAAGCGTTATTTTCTTATAGATATTATAGCATAAGAAAAGCGGTGTGTCAAAAGTTTCGATAACCAATTTTTGTGGGGAAACCATTCGTAAACTCTTTGACAGTTAAGACAGAGCCAAGATTCGGGATGAATTTTTCGATGCCGACAAAGCTGAATGAGGGAGGCGTAGCAGGGCTACGCTGACCGGAATGAAGCAAAGTCGGCGCGGAAAAGTCGCCCGAAGATGGCTATGGATTGGCTGGGAAAGAGTATCAGTGCGATAAAGAATGGTTTTCCCACACCCCTTCCAAGAAAGCGTATACATAATGTATATCATTGCAGCGAAGGGACAATTTCTATGTGTTGCTATCTGTATCAGCACGGCAGGAGTGAAAAATTCCTCACAGCCCCCAATACAAATTCAGCACGGAAGCGGCGGCGACATAGGCGATATAGAGGAGCATGACGGGTTTATGGCGCAGGACGAGGGCTAAATATTCGCGGAAAGAGGCGGCAGGGACATAGTAGAGAGCGGTTTTACCGCCGATGCCCTGCGCGTCCATATGCATTTCGCGGGCGAGGAGCACAGCGCGGAGGACATGGTAATTGCTGGTGGCGATGAGAAACCGCGCTTTGCCGCCGTCCTTCAACATAAGCTCCTTGGAAAATTGCAGGTTTTCACGGGTATTGGTGGATTTATCTTCCTTAATTATCCGCTCTTCGGAGATGCCGCAGCTTAGCAAATACTGCTTCATAGCCTCAGCCTCTGAAGTGACCTCGTTCCTGCCCTGACCGCCAGAGACGATGAATTTGGCGTGACCGCCGTTAGCCTGATCCCACTGAAGAGCCGCGTCAAGCCGGCCTTTGAGCAGGGGAGTAACGGTACCGTCCTTCCTGATAGCGCAGCCGAGCGTGACGATATAGGGGTAGTCCTTAGCCTTCTTCAAGTGCAGATACACGGGCGTATAGAGGAAGAAGCCGCCGAGGGCAAGAGGGACATACAGCACAAGTTTCATAAGAAAAGTGGTCAGCAGCACGGCAAACTCGCTGCCGGAGACGAGGCCGAAGCAATACTGGTACCAGATGCCGCCGCCGAGCAGGGTCAAAAATCCCCAGAAAAAGGGCTGCACATGGGTGAGGGAGCGTCCCTCCTGCTTGACGACCATCACGCCGTCCGCAATCAGCGTCAGTCCCGCACCTAACAGGCTAATCAGAATGACCCACACAAAGGCGTAGCCGACATACACCCCAAACGGGAGCAGGCAAAGCACATAGAGCAGTGCCATTGCGCCGTACATGAGCGCCATTTCCAGCAAAAATCCGTTGATGAGGCGGCGCGGCTCATGCCGGATGGACAGGAGTGCGAGCAGGATGCACACGGCGGCAGCAACGGCATAAATCAGGATATAATTCATGGGAGGCTCCTATATCAATTTATTGTGGGGAAACCATTCTTTGTGCGACAAAGAATGGTTTCCCCACACCCCTTCCAAGAAAGCGTATACATAATGTATAGGGTTGCAGCGAAAGGGCAGCTTCTATGTGTTACAATATAATCTCTTTTCCAGCAGGAATATCAAAAATTTTATCCCCATCTCTTACATACATGGTCATACAGGACAGATTCAAAATGCGTTTTCCGTCCGCAGAGGACTGCATATGCCGCCAAGCCTCCACATAGTCATAAATTTCGATATTCGTGGCGTACCAAATGTCCTCGCGTCCGCCGATATACGCGGCGAAATCCTCGATAATCTGCCAGTTATCGTGCGCCTCGAACTCATAGCTATGCCCCCACAAGTAGAAGAGCCACGGCAGGGTATGAGGCGTTTCGCCGACAAATTTCTTTGCAAGGGACATGAGTCTTGGGTCATCGTGGTGGCAAGTGGCCGTGAGGCGAAGCCAGTCGTTCGGCAGTCTAAAATCGCCTGTGGAGACGACTGTGCGGGCGTAGGCGATACCGCAAGCGGGGAGCATCCTTGCCACCTCGTCCGACACCGACCCATAGGGGTACGCCATGCCGCGCACAATGCGCCCGAACAGCCCCTCCAGCGTCTCCTTATCCCGAATGACCTCGCGGACGGATGCGCCGGAAAGCTGCATGGACAAATCGCCATGTTCATAGCAGTGTACGGCGACCTCCTGTCCCGACTCCGCATACAGCCGCACGACCTCGTTTTTAGTCATCCTTCGATGAATCTGCCCTGCGGGATATGTTGTTCCCTCCGGCGCAAACAGACCGCTGTTCAGGTTAAAAGTTCCCTTCAGACCGTGCTTTTGCATGATGTCCATCAGGCGAACATCCTGCTCCACCCCGTCATCATAGCTCAGCGTGAGCGCCTTGCGCTTTCCTCCGGGAAAAGCCATGTAAATATTCGGCATAAAGCTGCTCCTTTCAGCCGCAAAAATTCCCTGTGTTGTGCCTATTATAGCATAAAAAAGTGACCTGTTGCAATCGTTTCAAGCGGTGTTCTGTCTAATCTTATACCCTGCCGCAGAACGAAGATTTCCTATGATATATAAACAATTACATAATTAGTATACTTTTGCTCGTTCAAAGTCAACAAATCTTTGCAGGGTCTTAACACAGTTTGGATAACTCTTTGAATTTTGGTTGACATGAACCGCTTTCTCATGTATAATAAGGCTGATTTATGCTGTGCATACACATATTGTCTGCGCGGGGTATAATCACCGACAGCGGTATGTAACCTTGAGAATTGTCTATTGATAAACAACTGGTTAGACAAAGTTTTCTCATGCTTCTCCTCACCGCTGTCACACCAACCAACGCTTTCAAGAGAGGCTGTCCAGATAGACAGCCTTCAAAAAAATCTCCCAAATTCTCATCCCTTGGGCATCCGTAAGGCAATCAGGGCAATGCATTATCCATCGGAAAAGCACCGTCCCAGCCATCAACAAAAATGCTCTCCTTGCGAAAATCTGCGGAATCCCTCAAAATCCCCTAACCATCCCAAGGCGCGGAGCATCCAGCAGGGTCATCATCAAGGAATCCTCCCTGCCTTTTCAAAGCACTATCCACTATCCACTACCCACTATCCACTACCCACTATCCAAAAGGGGTTGCATACATGGTCACCTATCTTGCGAACACATTCTTCATGCTGGTGATTCTCCTCGTTCTGTGGACCCGCTCTGCCGCCGGTCTGCATCAGCCGCAGAGCCGCAAACGCTTTCTGTGGCTGGTCGGCGCAACGGACGCGTACATCGTCATGGATGCCCTCTTCATCGTCTGCCACTTTGTCTTCATTGTGGATAAGCTGGATTATCCGCTGATAATTTTCCAAATTGTCGCCTTTGTTTTCTACATCACCTATGTGATGATGCCTTTTTTCTGGCATCTCTTTGTCCGAAATTATGTCGGTCTCACCTTCAAAAGCAGCACCCGCAAAATTGAGTGCATTCCGCTGCTGATTCAGCTTACGCTGATTATTTTAACCCCCTTCACCGGCGCTTTGTGGAAGATTTCCGCAGAGGGCGGTTATGAACGCGGTTCTTGGTTCAGCTTCTTTTCGGTGTTGAATCTCTTCTATTATGCCGAGCCGCTGTTGGACGCAGTCATCATCTATGTGCGACACAACCAAGAGCAGGAGCGTTATCGCAGCTCGTCCGTGCTCATCTCCCTGTTCCCGCTGATTGCCGTCATCGCCAACACTTATATCATTCCCATTTACGAAGTCTATCCCTTCCAGCCCTTCTGCACCATCGTCGTAAACTTGCTGGCGTACTTCTTTATTGCCGCCAAGGAGAGCGACCTTTTGCAGCAGGAGCAGCAGAAAGCCTTGGAAGAGGCGCTCCGTCAGGCGCAGGAGGCCACGGAACGCGCCAATAAAGCCAGCCGCGTGAAGTCGGACTTCCTTTCCACCATGAGCCACGACATCCGCACCCCCATGAACGCCATCATCAACCTGACCAAGCTGGCGCAGGAAGAAAAAGATATGACCACCGTGCAGGAATATCTGGGCAAAATGGCCATTTCCGGCAATTTCCTGCTCGGCCTCATCAACGACATCCTCGATATGAGCAAAATCGAAAGCGGCGAATTGGTGCTGACCAAGGATCGCCTGAGCCGCTCCGAATTTTTGAACACCGTGGAGACGGTCATTCACCCGCTTGTCGAAGCCAAACACCTGCATTATCACCCGGAGCTGCACCCCGGCGAATACATCATCATGGTGGACAAGGTGCGCTTCAACCAGATTTTTTTTAACCTTCTTTCCAACGCCGTGAAGTTCACGCCGGAGGGCGGCGACATCTGGTTTGAAGTGTACAACATGGAGGTTGAAAACGGCAAGCTGGAAATCAAGTTTGTCGTGCGCGATAACGGCATCGGCATGAGCGAAGAATTTTTGCAGCACCTCTTTGAGCCGTTTGCGCAGGAGCATTCCAATTTGAGCGACAAGACCCCCGGTACGGGGCTTGGTCTGCCCATCGTCAAGAGCCTTGTCGAAGCCATGAACGGCACCATCACCGTCAAGAGTGAGCTGGGCAAGGGCACGGAATTTACCGTTATCTTCTATGCGGACATCGCCGAGCGCGATACAGCCGCCGCGCAGGAAAAGAAGAAAGCGGACAGCGAGCCGAAGCTCTCCGGCATGCGCATTTTGCTGGTAGAAGACAACGAAATCAACACCTATGTGGCGAAAATCATCTTGGAAAACATGGAGTGCGTCGTCACCACGGCGGCGAACGGACAAGAAGCTGTTGACACCTTCTCCGCGTCCGAACAGAATGCATTTGATGCCATCCTGATGGATGTGCGTATGCCCGTGATGGACGGCTTGGAGGCGACCAAGGGAATCCGCGCCCTCGACCGCCCCGATGCCAAGACCACCCCCATCATCGCCATGACCGCCGAAGCCTTCGCCGAGGAGCGGAAGCGCACCATCGAAGCTGGCATGAACTACCATCTGTCCAAGCCCATTGATGCCCAGCAGCTCTATCATGTGCTGGAAAAGTGCTGGAAGCAGGCGTAGTGGGGACGGATAGCGGTTAGCTGTTAGCGGTTAGCAGTTAGGGAACAGGAAATAGGGAACAGGGTGTAAAGAAGCACAAGCAGGAAGTACGAAGCAGGAAACGCTAAACGCAAAGCATGAAATGCCAAGCGTAAAGTGTGGGAAAACAGAAATCACAAGGTGCGTCGCCGTTCGTTCCCTCCAAACTCCGCATCATTCCAAACAAAATTGATTTTAAGCCGTTCAACCGAGCGGCTTTTTTGTTATGCGTGATGAGTGGATAGACGGATGGTCTTTAAGAGAGCATTGATAGACGGTGAAATGTTTATTTCGTTTTAACAATACCTTGGACTACGAGACAAGCTGTTTTACTTCATAACACTATGACTAATCACTAACCACTAGTCACTCACCAAAAATTGCTTCATTAGCGGCATTTTATCCCTCTTTCATTCATCTATACACCTTCTTGGGGGGGCTGGGGAGCCATTCTTTGTACAAAGAATGCTTCCCTCGCAAAAATCCTTCCTCCGTTATCTTTTCAAATGCGAACATTTGTGCTATAATGACCTCTGTCTTTGACATTGAGGGATGGAGGAAGAAAGCCGTCATGCATGAGTCCATTGTGGTCAGAGGAGCGCGGGTCAACAACCTGAAGAATGTGGATGTGACGATACCGAGGGACAAGCTGGTCGTGTTTACGGGGCTGTCCGGCTCAGGAAAATCGTCCTTGGCGTTTGATACCATTTACGCCGAGGGGCAGAGAAGGTACATTGAAAGCCTGTCGTCCTATGCCCGCCAGTTCTTGGGGCAGATGGATAAACCGGATGTGGACACCATCGAGGGACTGTCGCCCGCCATCTCTATTGACCAAAAGACCACAGCACGAAATCCGCGCTCGACCGTCGGCACGGTCACGGAGGTGCATGACTATCTGCGATTGCTCTATGCCAGAATCGGTCACCCGCACTGCCCCGAATGCGGCCGGGAAATCACCCAGCAGACGGTGGATCAGATGGTTGATCAGCTCATGCGGCTCGGCGAGGGGACAAAGCTGCAAATCATGGCGCCTGTCGTCCGCGCCAGAAAGGGCGAGCATACGAAGCTGATTGCCGATGCCTTAAAGAGCGGCTTTGTGCGTGTGCGCGTGGACGGCGAAATGTACGAGGCGGACGATGTGCCGCCGCTCGATAAGCAGAAAAAGCACTCGATTGAATTGGTCGTTGACCGTGTGATTGTCCGTCCAGACGCTCAGCAGCGCATGACGGACAGCTTGGAAACCGCCATGAAGCAAAGTGGCGGGCTGGCGGCCGTTCTCAATGTCACGACGGGCGAAGAAATGATGTTTTCACAAAATTACGCCTGTCCTGACTGTGGCGTGAACATCGAAGAGCTTACGCCGAGAATGTTCTCGTTTAATAACCCCTACGGCGCGTGTCCGCACTGCTCCGGTTTGGGCGCAACCATGAAGGTCAGCCCCGATTTAATTATCCCCGACAAGCATAAATCGCTGCGCGAGGGCGCTATCTCCTGCATGGGCTGGAATAACAGCGCGGAGGAGGGCAGCATGGCGGCGCAGATGTTTGACGCGCTGTCCAAGCACCTTCATTTTTCCGTGAATACGCCCGTGGAAAAGCTGCCGAAGGGCGTTCTGCATAAGATTTTGTATGGTCTCGGCGATGAAAAAATTAAGGTGCATTATGCCTCTGCGGGCGGCGAGGGCGTATATATGACTGCCTACGAGGGCGTAATTCCGTCTTTAGAGCGGCGCTACCGCGAGACAACCAGCGATGTGATGAAGGCTGCGTATGAGGAATACATGGCCGAAGAGCCGTGTCCCGAATGCGGCGGCAAAAGGCTCAAAAAGGAATCGCTGGCGGTCACGGTGAACGGGATGAACATCGCCGAGGTCAGCGATATGACCATCGAAAAGGCGCGGGACTTTTTGTCCGCACTGACCTTGACGCAGAAGGAGAGCATGATTGCCGCGCCCATCGTGCGCGAAATCACCACGCGTTTATCATTTCTGATTGATGTTGGCTTAAAATATCTGACGCTTTCCCGTGCAGCGGCCACCCTGTCCGGCGGCGAGGCGCAGCGCATCCGGCTGGCGACACAAATCGGCAGCGGACTGGTGGGCGTTTTGTATATCTTGGATGAGCCGTCCATCGGTCTGCATCAGCGCGATAACCAGAAGCTCATCCGCACACTCAAAAATTTGCGTGACTTAGGCAACACCCTGATTGTGGTGGAACATGACGAGGAAACTCTGCGCAGCGCGGATTATATTGTGGACATCGGTCCCGGCGCGGGCGAGCATGGCGGCGAGATTGTTGCCGAAGGCTCGGTGCAGGACTTGATGAACGCGCCGCGTTCCATTACAGGACAGTATTTAAGCGGCAAAAAGCGCATCGACGTCCCCAAAAAACGGCGCATTCCGTCAGGCTTTCTGACCGTGCGCGGGGCGAAGGAGCATAACCTCAAAAACATTGATGTACGCTTTCCCTTGGGCGTGTTCTGCGCCGTGACAGGCGTGTCCGGCTCCGGCAAGAGCAGCCTTGTTAATTCTATCCTTTACCGTGCTTTAGCGCACGATTTGAACAGGGCGCGGCTCAAGCCCTCCGGCTATGCGGCCATCGAGGGCGAGGAGCAGCTTGACAAAATCATCTGCATCGACCAAAGCCCCATCGGGCGCACCCCGCGCAGCAATCCCGCCACTTATACGGGGCTGTTTGATTTGATTCGCAAGGTGTTCGCCCAGTGTCACGAAGCGAAAATCCGCGGCTATAAGGAAAACCGTTTTTCCTTTAATGTCAAGGGCGGGCGCTGCGAGGCGTGTTCGGGCGATGGCCTCATCAAAATCGAGATGCACTTCATGGCTGACCTTTATGTTCCCTGCGAAGTCTGCAAGGGGCAGCGCTACAACAGGGAGACATTGGAGGTCAAATATCGCGGTCATTCCATCAGCGATGTGCTGAACATGACGGTGGAAGAGGCGATGGAGGTTTTTGAAAATCATCCCGCCATCATGACCAAGCTGCGCACACTTTATGATGTCGGTCTTGGCTATATGCGTCTTGGGCAGAACAGCACCACGCTGTCCGGCGGCGAGGCGCAGCGTGTAAAGCTGGCGACAGAGCTGTCCCGCCGCGCTACGGGACGCACACTGATTCTGCTGGACGAGCCGACCACCGGTCTGCATGTTGACGATGTGTCGCGGCTGATTGCCGTTTTGCAGCGCCTGACCGATGCGGGCAACACCGTGCTGGTCATCGAGCATAACTTGGATGTCATCAAGACGGCGGATTACCTCATCGATTTAGGACCGGAGGGCGGCGAGGAGGGCGGACAGATTGTCGCACAGGGTACGCCGGAGGAAGTTGCCAAGGTCGAAAAATCCTATACAGGACAGTTTTTGAAGGATATTTTGACCAAAGACTGAAAATATGTTATAATATAAGCCGAAGGGGATATTTTCGGAAAGGATGATTTCGATGAACGATTGTCTGTTTTGCAAGATTATCGCGGGGGATATTCCGTCTACGAAGGTTTATGAGGACGAATGCTGCTATGCCTTCCGTGACATCAACCCGCAAGCACGCGTTCACATTGTAGTCGTGCCGAAGACGCATGTGAAGAGCATGGATGCGTTGGACGGTCTTACGGACGCGGAGGTTGTCGGGCTGATGCGGGCGGTGAGCAAGATTGCCCGTCAGGAAGGGCTTTCCGAATCCGGCTACCGCGTGATTTCCAACTGCGGCGCGGATGCCTGTCAGAGTGTGCTGCATCTGCACATTCACATTCTGGGCGGCGAAAAGATGAGCGAAAGAATGGCATAATTTGCCTGATTTTAACCATATGCGTGCAATAAGTGTAAAAAACCTGTGACGCATAAAAAATCAGTTGACGAGTATGCCCGTTCGCGGTATAATACAGACACGGTCGCCAGTCCGCTGTGGAAGCAGCGTTGTCCAAGGCGAGAGTGGCGAAGGGAGGGAAACAAGGTGTCTGAGGTTCGAGTCAAAGAAAACGAGTCGCTGGAAAGCGCTCTCAAGCGGTTCAAGCGTCAGTGCGCTCGTGCGGGCGTGTTGGCTGAGGTTCGCAAACGCGAACATTACGAAAAGCCCAGCGTAAAGCGCAAGAAGAAGGCGGAGGCTGCGCGCAAGCGTAAGTATTAAGCCTTATCAAATGAAAGTCAGCAGTTGCTGGCTTTCATTTGTTTTTGCAGATTTTCTTGTGCAAATAAAAGAATGCAGCATATAGAAGCTAGGGCTTCGGTGCTGCAATCAAGATTATGTATACGCTTTCTTAGAAAGGGTGCGGGAGAACCATTCTTTGTGCAACAAAGAATGGTTTCCCCGCAATTTTAATTGTCGTCAGCCATTTCCGATACTGTCATCTACACGGAGGCTTACACATTCACCCGTATAAGCATTCAGGGTTAGGGTAAAGCCCAAGGCATGAGTCATGGTCAGGATTTCGATTTGGTCATTCTCCACGGTGATTTCCGGCTCATAGTCCGCCATCATTGCCCATGTGGTGTCCGTGTTAATCTGCATACAGTAGGTCGCCAGCACGCGGAACAGGGCTTCCGTGGAAATCATTTGGTCATTACTTTTGAGGGTCGTATAAGCCGCGCTGTTGGCGGTCAAGTTTTCCCATGCGGTCAGCACATCATCCAGTGTGATGTTCCCGGACAGGGAATCGGATGCCGATTTCGCCGCTTTTGTATCTTCCGGCGGCACGGGGGTCACGACTGTTTCCGCAGAAGCAGACAGAGCAAACAGCATCAGGCAAAGAGCCAAGATAAAAAAGCGTTTCATGAATTTTTCCTCCTTGTTCTTTTGAATTGAACTGATTTTCATTTCATAAGTACTGCGCCGTTAGGCACGTTACCCGTTTCCGCCCGTCATGACGCTGGTGGATAGCACCTCGCCGGTTTTCCCGTCCAGCACCACACCGAAGTCGTATTCCACACCCTCGTAACGAACATAGATGGAAAATGCCCAGCAGGTCTGACCGTCCGCATTCTGGTAGAAGTCGCTGCTTTCATCATCTTCATCGGCTCTGAGCAGCTCGCCGTTCGCAACGACGGCGGCATCCAGCCCAAATTCTTCACTGACGGCTTGCACGGCGATGTCGAACGCCTGCTGATAGTTCAGGGCATCCGCGTCAGGCGTGGCACTTGTCCAGACCTCGCCCATCCAAAGGCTTTCATTTTCGTTAATCTGAACGGCGGGCGTGGCGAGAGTCTCGGCGGTTGCCTCGTCCTGTTGATACAGGGGCTGAGAATATTCATTCGCCGCGTCCCAGTCTTCAAGTGCCGCCTCCAACTGCTTTTCGCCCCAGACGGCGGCATCAAGTGTGCCGGAGGCATAAGTCGCCGCATCTACATTGTCATAGCTCCAAGCGGCTTCGACCTTTCCGTCCTTCACGGTGACGGTGTATTCGCCGACCAAGGAGGGATGCAGGGTGTCGCTCTTGAGAGTCAGGGTGAATACGCCGTCCTGCTCGGTGGTCGTTTGTTGGAACAAGCCAAGGGTCTTGGCGGTCAGCCCGTATTTTTCCTCCAGTGCGGCACGGGCAAGGCTGATTTGCTCCGCCTGATGTGAGTGCGTCACGGTGATGGCGGCTAGCGCAGCGGCTGCAGCCAGCACAAGCGCCATTGCAACGACGAGCGCCGCAGAGAGCCTCTTTTTCACAATGACATTTTCCTTTCTATATGTCTGTCCGGCGACAGCGCGACGGCTTTCCTCAGAAAACCGTAAAGGGGTCAGCCCTCTGTCAAGGGCTTCTTTCAGATCATTCTTCATCGTAATACCATCCCTCTAAATCCTTCCGCAGCTTTTGATTGGCACGCCGAAGACGCGCCTTGACCGTTTCGGGGGAGATTCGTAAACTATCCCCGATGTCCTTGATTTTCATGCCTTGCCAGTACCGAAGCAGGACAGCTTCACGGAGCTTGACAGGAAGTTTGAGCACGGTTTCAATGACCGTTTTGTCCGTGTTCTGGGCATCTGAAAACGGCTCAGGGAGCTGGTCAATGGGGCGGGCTCGGTCAATGCGACGCATCCACGCCGTGCGTAAGTAATCCCGACAGGTGTTCAACAGAATGCCGGTCAGATAGGTTTTGTCGGAGCATTCGCGGCGAAAGGTGAAGCGGGCTTTCCAGACCTTTACAAATGTGTCCTGCACAGCATCCTGCGCAAGATATTGATCCTTCAGCATCATGTAAGCTATCCGCACCAGCATATCGCCGTATTCATTCATCCATTGATTCAGCTCTGCTTCGTGGTCATTGTCAGGCGCCTTGACAATGCTCATCGCTCGTTTCACCTCCTACAATCAATTAGACGGACAATCATTTCAAAAGGGGTACACCATTTGAAAAAATCCCTTTCCGAAAATGAAAAGGGAATTTTAGCATAGCATCTGAAATTGAAAAATAGTTTAGAATGCAGCGTATAGAAGCTGTAACTTCATTGCTGCAATCAAGATTATGTATACGCTTTCTTGGAAGGGGTGCGGGGAAACCATTCTTTATCGCATAAAGAATGGTTTCCCCGCATAATCCCCCGC